>NZ_JAVJSH010000011.1:0-93888 GCF_040219535.1 Botrimarina sp. | reverse complement strand
CGGCGTATCGCTTAGCGGCCGCGTGCGTCGGGAAGAGCCCCTGCGGCAAGTCGTCGCCGGGGAACAGGTGCAGCGTGACCAGAAAGCCACTGAGGCCGGTGTCGGCGGCCTTGGTAGTTCGGGTCGGTCTCTTAGCAACGGCAACCATCGAACTCGTCTCCCGTCGGCTCGGGGTTCTCTTCCACGTCGCCGGAGCCGGTCGGCGTCGTGTGCAGCGGGCCGCCATGTTGGCGGTCGCGCCAGGCTTGGTAGTCGTCGGGTCGTTCGCGCCGCCATTGGTGGTAGGCGCGGCTCGCGTCGCCGATGCATTTGGCGAGCGAGGCTTTCCTCACGCCGGTGATCCGCTGCCTGCGCCACGTCTCGACCGCCAGTCGCACCACGGCGAGCCGGTCGACGGGCGGCATGCCCTTGAGCACGTTGCGGAACGGGGCGGAGTCGGCGTACGCGTGCAGCTCCGCCTCGGTGGTGATCCACAAACGGGGAACCATCCGGGCTTCCTCCGATCGGCCCACGAAGAAAAGCCCACCGATCGCCGCGGGCCGTGCGGTGATCGTGGGCTTGTGGGTTAGCAGCGGTCGCGCGCTTCGGTGGTGTTCTGGATGAACTCGTTGACCCACCGGACGCAGGACGCGGGCCGGCCGCCGAGATCGACGGTCTTCAGCCGGTGACCACGTGCGCCTTTCTTGGCCCACCGCCACGCCGTTGATGGCGTCGGACGCCAGCCGGTCGCACGCTCGACCGCGACCGGGACGGGGACAAGGTGTTCGTCTTCGGGCAGCTCAGAATCGCTTCGCAGGACCATGAAAAAACCTCGCTACGCGGGGGCGGGAAAGCCAACGCTTAGCAAGGTAAGGGGGGCCGCTGCTTGGCCGGGTACCAACTAGGTACCAACTAGGTACCGATGTGGATTTATTCTGAATCCGCGGCCGTCAGGGTGCTTTTGCACCACGCCGCGTTCTTGGAGATTTGTCGATCGTTTCTTGCAAGTCGAAAGCGTGAACTCGCCGAACGCTCGGTCGGCGACCTCTTCCCACGAGTGCCACTCGTCCGGGTTCATGTGGTACAACTCGGCGAGAACCTCACAAATCCTCTTCTCCGCCGGGGTCAGTTTCATACCCAGCGATGGCGGCTCCGGCGGCTCCCCCAGGAACTCGTACAGCTCCCCCTGCGCCTGATTCAGTGCGAGCCATCGCGACGTCGCCTCCCCGCCCTCGAGGTTCGCGGAGAGTGCCTCATTCGCTTCCCACGCCGCCAGTAGACGAGAGCCCAACTCTTTCGCCCTGGGGTCGCCTTTCGCCTCCGTGATCGCCGCGCGGTACACGTCGAGCGCCGCGTCGCGCTTGCACCAACAGACCACCCGCACTAGCCGGCGCCGGGGGTAAAACTTAATCGGCAAGTCGGTTCGCCGATCGGCGACAAGCCATCGGCTGTCGGCCCGCGTCCAGACCCTCGAGGGGCCGCGCGCCGCCGCCCGCCGTTGCTCGGCCAGCTCGCGAGTCGCCGCGGCCTTCATGCCCCGCGTCGTCGACAACGCGAGCGCTTGGCGGTCGCGGTCTGTGGCTTTAGCAACTAGATCGGCGTGCCGATCGAGCATCGCATAGAACGCCCACAACCGGCTGCCCGCGTCGACTTCAATCCCCATATTCGCACCTACGGGTTGAACCGGGCCGACCGACCGACGCGCCGTGTAGGTGCTCACGGGGCGCCGGCCGGTCTGTGCGGGGAGCTACCCCACGCCCGGCGAGATCATGTTGTTCTAACCGATCAGCCGCGCCACGGCGGCGCCCTTCGCCATATCCCGCTCGGCGTAGATCTCGGTGACCTTGGCGCCGGAGTGTCCCAAGAGAATCTGCGTCGCCTCGAGGCCGTGATCTCGGCGAACGGCGGTCGCGTACGTGTGCCGCAACTGGTTCGGCGTCCACTTCTCGACCTTTGCCCGCTTGGCGGCGCGGGCGATGGCGCGGGCGTACGAGTCTTTCGTGTAGCGGTCCCCAGCGGTCCGCAGCGGCGAGGGCTTGGTGTTCGTCCCCGGCCGGTTGCCGCACGACAACGGTGTCGTCCTCGCGGCGTGCTGCGCCGCTCGCCGCTTGGCTTCGCTGTCGCACGGGCGGAAGCAGTACGTGTCGGCGGCGCGGGCGAGGTACTTCAAGAGCACCGCCTGCCCCTGCGGCCCGATGAACACGGTGCGGGACTTCCCGTGGTGCTGCGTTTTGTGCGACGCCGGCCGGTAGGTCCAAACGTCGCCGGTGCGGTCCAGGTCGCACGGGCGGAGCTTGCAGACCTCGCCGGGGCGGGCGCCGGTCAGCCGTTGGAAGCGGACCATATCGGCGACCACCTCGGGCAGCTCGCGGATCGTGGCGTCGACAACAGCGTCGTCGACGGGCCGGACGGGCCCGGGCTCGCGGGCGTCGGTCCGGCCTTGCTTGAGCCCCTCCACGAGCGCGAGCGACTGGGCCACGGTCGCCGGGATGATCTCCAGCGAACCGCCCCAGCGGAACATGCGGCGCACGCGCTGGCAGGTGGCGTTGATGTAGCGCCTGGAGAGCCCCATCGCGACCAATCCGTCGCGGTAGGCCGTGAACGCCAACGGCCCGAACTCGTGCGCGGGAACTTCGCCGAAACGGTCGACCAGTCGCTCGACCGCGATCCGCGCATAGATCAGTTGCTCGGTCGGCTCCCCGTTGCGCCGGTAGTAGGCGGCGCAGTGCTCTAGGTACTTCTCCGCCAGCATCGCGACGGTGATCGTCGCGGCGGGCTTGGCGCCAGTGGTCTTCACCGTGTCGGCCGTCACCGGGGCGCCGGCGAGCACGCTGGCCACAACGCGGGCGTAGGCTTCGCGGCTCTCAGGCGAGCCGTACTTGCCCAGATAGATGCGCTTGCCGCCGACCTTGCAGCAGGCCAAGCCGCGGGCCTTGTGGAGCGAGTAGCTAGGGACCTTCGGCCCCTTCGTACGGGTAGCTGCCATGCGAAAAATCCCCCCGGGGGTACGGCGTACCCCTGTTGAGCTTGCAGGCAGCACCTCCGACCATCGGAGGGTTGGGCGTAACGTCCCACGCCATAAGCACTTCGACGCAGTGGGTGTACCAAGACTCGAACTTGGGACCTCTACCTTATCAGGGTAGCGCTCTAACCAACTGAGCTATACACCCGACGCGGCTGCCGCTGGCCCTCGGGAGGGCCGGACGGCTCGCGCGAGCACGGTATTCTAGGTTAGCCCCCGCGACGCAAAAAGGGGGGCGGCGGTCCGATCGGTTGACGGTTTGGAATCCGCGAAAGTACCATGAGGTACTCGGTTTACGGCGAACGGAACATCCCCTACGACCTGCCCCCCCGCGATCCGCCCCGCTGGACCCGCCTGCCGGTGGTGGAGGACCGAGCCCTCCACGGATCGACCCAACGTCGCCCGGTTGGCCGACCCGACGCACCGTGCGTCGGCACGCCTGGCTTTATTTGCGCGCTCGGCGGCCCCGGCCGCGCCGACGCCGAACGGCTCGTTGACCGCGAGCCCGCTTGACTCGATGCCCGACTGTATCCACCGCCGACGACCCATCGACCGCTTCGGACCGCGCCGGGTTCGCCGCGTGACGCTGCGCGTCGGCGCCGCGGCCCTCGTCGCTTGCACGCTCACGGCCGCGCCGGCCCACGCGCTGCTGACCACCAGTTCGCGGGTGACGGACCTCGTCGAGAAGGGCGCCGACACGCTCGAGACTATCCCGCTCCGCCCCGAGCTGGGCGCGGCTTGCCTCGTGGCGCTCGCCCTGCACAAGGCCGGCAGGCCGGACCACCCGCGGGTCGCCGAGGCGGTGGCCGCCTGCAAGCAGCGAGTCGGCGAAGCGGCCGACGTCGCCAAGCTCGACACCTACAGCCACGGTCTGGCAATCGTCTTCCTGGCGGAGACCCGCCCCGAACGCGAAAGGGCGCTGCTCGGCCAGTACCTCACCGCCCTCGCCGCGCGGCAGCAACCCGACGGCGGATGGGGCTATCAACTCACCGGGCGCGGCGACACTTCGCAGACGCAGTACGTGGCCCTCGCGCTCTGGGAAGCCTACCGAAACGGAGTCCGCCCCGACGCTTCGCTCTCCCGGGGCATGATCGACTGGCTAAACGGCACGCAGGACCCCTCCGGCGCGTGGGGCTACCAGGGCATCTACTCGCCTTCCAAGGAACGGGTGCAGCAGGAAGGCGTGTCCGACACGATGTCGGCCGCCGGCATGGCCAGCCTGATGATCGGCGCGGACCTGCACGGGCTGCTCTCGCAAGCCGAACTGGCCCGTGAGGAAGACCTCAGCGCGCTCGAGTTGCCCCCCTCCGTGAAGCGTGTCGAGGAAGCCAACCGCGAAGTGGCGCCGCTCCCCAAGGAGGGGGTCGACTGGACGCGGGTGCAGCAGTCGCTCGAGATGGGCGACGATTACATCGCCGATCGACCGGTCGAGCCGCCGAACGTGTACGCGTGCTACTACCTCTACGCGCTGGAGCGCTACCACGCCTTCCGCGAGGTGCGGCTGAATCAGCTCGACCCCGAGCCCAAGTGGTACGAGCAGGGGGTCAAGTGGCTCGAGGACTCGCAAGAGCGGCCGGGCGTCTGGAACGCGTCGTGCGGCGAGGCCTGCGACACGGCGTTCGCGGTGTTGTTCCTGATTCGTTCCACGCAAAAGAGCCTGCAGCGCGGCATCGGCGAGGGCGCCTTGGTCAGCGGGCGCGGGCTCCCGAAGAACCTGGCCGGCGCGCGCCTGCGGGGCGGCCAGGTGGTGGTCGACGTCGACCCGGTCGGCATGGCGGACTTCTTCGCGCTGATGGACGCCGGCGAGGCGGGCCGCTTGGACGAGCTGGCGAGCAACCCCACGGCGCTGGTCCTCGGCGACGTGTCGCCCGAGGACGCAGAGCGATTCCAGCAGGTCCTCCGCACCGGCCAGCCGACCGCGCGGCTCGTCGCCGCGAGGGCGCTGGGGCGGATCGCGAGCCTCGACAGCGCGCCCACGCTGATGTACGGCCTGACCGACCCGGACCGCGACGTGGCGTTGGCGTCGCGCGACGCGCTGCGGGCCATCGCTCGGCGGCCGGCCGGGTTCGGCATGCCGGACGACTACAACGACGACCAGCGTTACGCCGCGCTCGAGCAGTGGAAGCGTTGGTACCTCGCGCTGCGGCCGGAGGCGATCCTCGACTTTGGCCGTTAGAGCGCCCCAACGTATGGACGAGCTGCAGGACCGGCCCGAGCGGGCGGCCTACGGCTTGCGTGTGAGCGCGTACGACCGCTCGAGCAGCCTGCTGATCGCGATGCTGCTGCTCGTGGGGGCGTCGGTGCTGGCGATCGTGATCGTGTTCTTCAGCAGCCGCATCAAGACCCTCCCGCCCGCGATCCCGGTCACCCCGGTTTCCGCGCCGTCGGACGACAGCGGCGCGGCCGGCGGCGACGTGTCGGAGGAAACGCCCGCCGTGGAGGACGTGCCGGAGGTCCTCCAGCCCGAGCTCGAGGAGCTGCTCGAGCAGGTCTCGCTGGCGGTCGCCGACGAGGCTGTCATGATGGCCCAGGAGCGCGCCGCCGAGGCCCAAACCGCGGCCACCGCGCCGGGCGACAGCCGCGGCGCCGGCGACGGCCGGGGCGAGGGGCCCGGCTCGCGCGAGCCGATCAGGGAGATCCGTTTCGAGCCCGAGAGCATGGACGAGTACGCGCGGTGGTTCGACGAGGCGGGCCTCGAGATCGGCGTGCTCGGCACGGACAACCGCGTGTACTACGCGACCGCGCTGAGCACGCCCAGCCCCCGGGTGCGCGTGGGCGAACCCGGCGGCGAGGGCCGGCTGTACTTCAACTCGACCGGCGGCCCGCTCCACCCGCTCGACCGGCAGCTCGCCCGCAAGGCGGGCATCCTCGACCGGGGAGACCTGGTGCTGCAGTTCTGCACGCCCGAGACTCAGCAGCGGCTGCTGACGCTCGAGCGCGACGCGGCCGACAGCCGCCCGCCGAGCGACATCATGCGGACCGTGTTCCGCGTGGTGAAGCGCGGCGGATCGTTCGCTTTCGAGGTCGAGAACCAAACCTACTACCGCTGAACCGACCCGCGCGCCGGCGCGCGGCGTTCGCCAGAAGGGACCATTCAGGCTCATCCGCTATGCAACTGGAAATCCTGTTTACGATCGTCGGCTACGTGGTCTACGGCGCGCTGGCGTGGATCGCGTTGTGGGGCGCGTTCAACCTGATCCTCGTGTGGCGGCGGGTCGCGACGACCCGCTTCGACGACGAGGAGGAGCTCGACGCGTTCATCGAGGCGATCGACGAGCCGCTCAGCAGCAACCGCTACGACGACGCCATCGCCCTGTGCGGCGAGGACCGCCGCGCGATGCCGCAGCTGGCCATGTACGCGATCATGAACCGCGACCAGGGCGCCGACCGCGTCGAGCGGCAGCTCGCCGAACGCTTCCAGCTCGACGTGATGGCCGACATCGACTACCGCCTGAGCTGGGTCTCGACCGTCATCAAGAGCGCGCCGATGATCGGCCTGCTCGGCACGGTCATCGGCATGATGGGCGCGTTCTCGAACCTGTCGTCGGGCGAGAAGGTCGACACCGGGCAGATGGCCGAGGACATCATGTTCGCGTTGATCACCACCGCGTGCGGGCTGGCGATCGCGGTGCCCCTCTTGCTGGCGCGCGAGGGCATCAACGTGCGCTTGCGGAAGATGGAAGACCTGGTCACGGCCGGCGTGTCGCAGGTGCTCGAGGTGCTGCGGCTCCGCTGAGCCGTCCGTTGCCGACCCCCGCCCTCTGCTGAACCGAACGCTTTGAACGCCGCGAAGTCGCTCTCCGAATCCCGTCTGGCCCGCCGGCGCTCCGCCGGCGCCGGCGGCGACGACGTCGACATCACGCCGATGATCGACATCACGTTCCTGCTGCTGATCTTCTTCCTGGTCACCAGCACGCCCGACCAAGAGACCGCGATCGAGCTGCCCGAGGCCCTCCACGGCGACGCCGTCAGCCAGCTGGAGTCGGTGGTGTTCACCGTCGCCGAGGGGGGGCTCGAGACCGCCCCCGTGTACGCGGCCGACGGCAAGGTCGAGGCCGACCGCCTGCCCGAGGACGCCCCGGCGCGCGAGGAGGCGATCCTCGAGGCCATCCGCGCCGGCCGCGACGCGAGCCCCCCGAAAGAGAACGTGGTGATCAAGGCCGACCGCGGCGTGGCCTACCGCCACGTGGCGGCCGTCGTCCAGAGCGTCTCGAAGGCGCCCGGCGCCAACATCCACCTGGCCGTGACCGACACCGACTGATGGACCCCAGCTCGTCATCCGCCGAACTGTCGGGCGTGCACCCGTCGACCAAGGTCCGCCATCCCGGCGACACCTGGAAGCGGGCCCGCGCGCAGCAGGAAGAGGACGACCTCGACATGACGCCGATGGTCGACGTGACGTTCTTGCTGCTGATCTTCTTCATGATCACGGCGGCGTTCGCGCTGCAGAAGGCGATCGCCGTGCCGCCGGTCGAAGAAGAAGAGGAGGCCACCGCCATGTCGATGGACGACCTGGAGGACGACTCGATCGTGGTCCGCGTCGACGGCGACAACGTTTACTGGGTCATCTGCCCCGCGTGGCCGGAGGAAGAGCGCGCGGTCAGCAAACAAGACATGCGCAACCTGGTCCGGGCCGCGCGGCAGGGCGTGGCGCCCTCGGGCGGCGCGGCCGCCGCCGCCGGCTCGGGCTACGCGAAGATGCTGGTGCAGGCCAGCGGCGACGCGACCCACGAGTTCGTCGTCGCGGCGCTCGACGCGGGCAGCGGCGCCGGCGTCGAAGAGATCCGCCTGGTCGGCGTCGAGGACGACTTCTAGCCCCCCTCGACCCAGCCGCGCTCCCCGAGCGAACACCGAAGAGCACGCCCACCCCCAACGCGACCGATGGCGACCGCCAAGCAATTCCTCGACACGATCGAGCAAGAGAACCTCGTTTCGGCCGACGTGCTGAGCGACCTTTACGAGGACTACCACTCGAGCGGCGGCGCGATGACCGCCGAGGCCCTGGCCGAGCGGCTCGTCGCGCGCGGAGAGATCTCGCAGCAGAAGGCAAGCTCGCTGCTGCTGACCTCCAGCGACAGCTTCATCCAGGTCAACGCGGCGAGCCTCTCCGACACGCCCAAGAAGCCCGAGCCGGTCGCCGATGACCCGTTCGACTCGGAACTCGACACCAAGCGAGGCAGCAAGAAGGTCGAGCGCGACGCGGCCGGCCGCCGCAAGCACGTCAAGAAAACGCACAAGAACGACTTCGACTCGCCGCTGCTGCTCATCGGCGGCGGCGCGCTCGCGCTGCTGCTGCTCGGCGGCCTCGGCATGCTCGTGCTGATGAACGTGCAGTCGGGCGACCAGGTGCTCAGCCAAGCCGAGGAGGCCTACGCCGCGGGCTCCTACGCGCAAGCGCGGGAGAGCTACGAGCAGTTCGTCGAGGACTACACCAGCCACGCCCGCTGGAGCGACGCCCGCGTCAACCTGGCCATCGTCCGCCTGCGCCAACTGACCGAGACCGCGCGCGATTGGCAGAAGGCGTTGTCCGTGGCCCAGCAAGAGATCCCGCTCGTCGAAGACGAGGACGCGTTCCCCGAGAAGCGCGGCGAGTTCGCGTCGCTGTTGCCGCGGATCGCCAGGGGCCTCGCCGACCAGGCGGCGAGCCAGTCCGAGGCAGCGCCCGGCAGCGAGGAGGTCGAGCGGCTCGCCAATGCGGCCGAGCAGGCGTTGGTGCTTGTCGCGAACACCAAGTACGTGCCCAAGCGGCTCCGCGACGAGGGCGAGATCGCCGCGATCGGCGAGCTGCTCACCCGCGTCGAACGCCGCCGCGAAGCAGCCGGCGAGCTGGAGACAACGCTCCAGGCGATCGCCGCGGCCACCGACGCGGGCGAGCCCGCCGTGGCCTACGAGGCCCACGCGCAGTTTATCGCCAACCGCCCCGAGCTCCGCGACGACGAGCGGCTCGCCGCGGCGCTCGCCGACGCGGTCGAGGCCGAGCGGCAAACGATCCGCTTCGTCGAAGAGCCCGCCGCCGCAACCGAAGAGCCACGCCCCACGCCGGTGTCGCTCGCGCTGCCGCTGGCCAACCCGATCGAGGACGGCCGGGTAGCGGCCGACGGCCTCTACCTCGCGCCGCTGGGCGGAGCGTTGTACGCCGTTGCGGCCGACGACGGCGCGCTCCGTTGGCGGCGCTACCTGGGCGAGAGCCTCTCGCAGGTCGACCCGGTCCGCGTCGGCGACGGCCTGCTGCTGGTCGACCACCGCCACGGCGAACTGCTCCGCGTCGGCTCGGCCGACGGCGCGCTCGAGTGGCGCACGCCGATCGAGCCCCCGCCCGGCGCGATCACCCAGCCGGTGGCAGCCGGCGATCGCGTGCTGGTCGCCACCGAGTCGGGCAAGCTCTGGCGCTTCAACGCGCAGACCGGCGACCGCGACGGCTACGCCGACTTCGCGCAGCCCCTGCGGGCGGCGCCGGCGGTCGACGCCGAGCGCGGCGTGGCCTACGTGGCGGGTCGCCAGTCGAGCCTCTACACGCTCGACCTCGAGTCGCTCGAGTGCGTCGCGGTCCGCTACACGGGCCACGCCGCCGGCGAGGCGCCCGTCCCCCCCGTGGCGCTCGACGGCCGTGTGCTCTTCCTCCAGAACACAGGCCTCGAGACCAGCCGCCTCACCGTGTTCCGGACCGACGAGCAGGGGCACGTCGCCGAGCAAGTCGCCGACTGGCGCCTGGAAGGCGTGGCGGGCCGGCCGATGCGGGTCGACGGGCGCCGCGTGCTGGTGGCGACCGACTCCGGCGCGGTGTACTTGTTCGAGGTCACGCCCGGCGTGAGCGACCAGCCGCTCTCGCTGCTCGCGAAGTCGACCGCCACCGGCAGCCGGCTGGGGAGCCAATCGGTCGTCGAGGTCGGCGGCGAGGTCTGGATCGCCGGTGACGGTCTGCGCCGGACGGCCGCGTCGCTGGCCGATTCGACGCTCGTCGCTCGGCCGCTGGCCGACCCCTGCGACGGCGACCGGTTCGTCGGCCCGATCGCCCACCGCGGCGACGCGATCCTCCACGCGCGGATCCGCCGCGGCCGGCCCGGCCTGACGATCGCGGCGACCGACCGCTCCAGCGGCCAGCTGGTCTGGCAGACCGCGGTCGCCACGCCGCCGCTGGCCGCGCCGATCGTCTCGCAACGCAGCCGCGCGGTCCTCGCGACGGCCGTGACCGGCGCGGTGCACGAGATCGGGCCCGAGCAGATCCGCGCCGGCCTGTCCCCCCGCCCCGCGGCCCAGCCAGAGGGCGCCGAGGCGTACTCGTCGGCCAGCGAGGTCGGCGCGGCGGTCGTGCTCGCGCGGCCGGAGTCCTCCAGCTGGTTCGCGGTCCCGCTCGCCGCGCCCGACCGCGCGCGGGCGGCCTCGCTCGTCGGACAACTCGCGACCGACCCGGCGCCACTGGGCGGCGCGCTCGTCGCGCCGCTCCGCGTGGGCCAGGTCCACGTGCTGGACCCGCTCGGCCGCTCGGTCGCGAAGCCGTTCCAGCCCGAGGTCCGCGCCGGCGAGGGCGTCGCGTGGACCGCGCCGGCCGTCGGCGAGGCCGCCGGCGAAACGGTCGTCGTGCTGAGCGACGGCCAGAGCGACGTCTACTGCCTGAGGGTCGATCAGGCGGGCGACTCGCCGGCGCTGGTTCAGGCGGGCATGCACCGCATGACCGAAGACCAGCCCCTGACCCGCGCGGCGATCGTCGGTTCGACCGCCGCGGTCGGCCTCGCCCGCGGCCTCGCGCTCTACCAACTGCCCGACCTGCCGGCGCCTCGCGTGGCGCCGCTGCCCGGCGCGATCGCGTGGGGGCCCTACGCGGCCGGCGACCTGGTGCTGCTGGCCACCGAGTCCAGCGAGATCGTCGCTGTCTCGGCCGACGGGCAGGTCGCTTGGAGCACGCCCGCGCAAGCCGGCCCGCTGGTCGGCCCGCCGCTGGTCGACGGCGACGACGTGCTGATCGCGTCGCTCGGCGGGGTGGTGAGCCGGCGCCGCATCGCCGACGGCGAGCAACTGGGCCAGATCGACCTCGGGCAGCCGATCGCCACCGGCCCAACCGCCTACGGCCCGCGCCTGCTCGTGGCGGCGGCCGACGGCACCGTGCTCGTCGCGTCGCAGCCGTAGCCGCCGCCGACCAACTCCGTTCCCCCCGCCGCTCCTACTGCTCTTCGTTTTGTCCGCAATCCGCTTTAACCGCTGCCGGCTCACGACGATCGCGCTGTGGCTGATTGCCTCCGCGGCGGTCGCCGAGCCGCCGCTCTACGAGCAGACGCCCTCCACGCGGGTCGTCCTCAACGAGGCGAACGACTCGGCCGAGCTGGTCCTGCTGCCGCTCCCCCCGGGACAACCCCCGCGCCCGCTGCCGCAGGCCGGCGCGTTGCGAGGGCGGTTGGTCGAGAGCCCGGCTACCGAGATCGAGATCCCGTACGGCTCGATCAAGTCGGTCGAGCGCTTCGAAGAACGCCTGCTCGCCGAAGCGCAAAGGCTGGCGGACGCCGGCCGCTACGGCGACGCCTACTTCTACTTCGCGCGCCTGGAGAAGGACTACGCCGACACGCCCGGCTTCGAGCAGGCGTTCCTCAAAGCGCTCAGCGGCGAGGCGCGGGCCAAGTTCCGCGACGGACAGCACGACCACGCGCTCGCCCTGTTGCAGACCATCAACGAGCGCTCGCCGGGGCTGCGCGGCTTGGCCGGCGCGGTCGACTCGATCGGCGACGCCATCCTCTCGCAGCGCTGGCGCGACGAGGACTACGCGGGCGTGCGGCAGACGATCGACACGATCCGGAGCCAGTTCGGCGGCCTCGAGCTCTCCATCGGAGACCGCTGGATCGACCGCATCCAGCAGCGGGCCGAACAGCAGGCCGCCCAGGCCGAGCGGTTGGCCGAGCAAGGACAGACCCGCGAGGCCCTGCGGCTCGCCACCGCGGCCGCGGACCTCGCGCCCGAGTCGAAAGCCGTGGCCGACTTGCTAACGCGGCTGAGCCTGGCCGAGCCGACGCTGTGGGTCGCCGTGTGGGAGACCGCGCCGACCGACGTGCCGCCTCGGATCGACCGGCCGGCCGCGTCGCGTCAGAGCGACCTGCTCGGCGGGCGGCTCTCGCAGCTCGTCGACTACGCGCCGACCGGCGGCGATTACGAGTCGTCGGCCGGCCAGATCGACGTCGGGCCCGACCGCCGCTCGATCACCCTCCGCCCCCGCCCCGGCGCGGGGGACGGGCCGTTCCGCTTCGCCCGCGCGTTGCTGCTCGCCGCGCCGACCGGCGCCGACCTGCTCGGGCCGCTACGTGAGCGCCTGGACACGGTCTCCCTCGGCGAGGGCGACCGGGTGGTGATGCGGTTGAAGGCGCCGCACGCGTTGCCGGAGGCCCTGGCCAGCGTCGCGCTGCCCGCGGCGGTCGCCGACCTGGCCCTGGGCAATTGGCGCCGTGTGTCGCCCGACAGCAGCGATCCGCAGCTCGTTCGCTACGAGCGAGCCGCCGGCGAAGGGCCGCTGACCGCTATCGAAGAGACCCGCTACGCGACCGCCAACGCGGCGATCGAGGCCCTGCGGAGCGGCGCCGCGCACGTGATCGCCGACGTGCCGCCTGCGAAGCTCGGCCTCGTCGAGGCGATCCCCGGCGTGCAGATCGCCCAGCAGCGGCTGCCGGTGCTGCACTGCCTGCTGTTCGCCGAGCAGACGCCGCTCCGCGAACGCCGCGAGCTCCGCCGCGCGCTGTGCTACGGCCTCGCCCGTGAAGACACGCTCAACACGCTGCTGGTCTCGGGCGAGCCGCGGCCCGGCTTCGAGCCGCTGTCGGGCCCCCTGCCGCGCGGCCTGTCGCTCAGCGACGCGCTCCGCTACGCGTACAACGACAGCGTCGAGCCGCGGCCCTACGAGCCCCGCCTGGCCGCGCTGCTCGTGGCGGCCGCGCGCCAGGCGGACGCCGACGCCGAGTCCGCGACCCGAGCCGCGCCGGTCCCCGACGTGGTGCGCCTGGCCCACCCGCCGACGCCCACCGCGCGGAGCGCGGTCGACGCGATCGACAAGCAGCTGGGCGCGATCGGGTTGCCGGTCCAGCCGATCGAAGCGAGCGAGGCGGAGCTCGCCAGCGGCCGCGTCGCTTACGACCTCCGCTACGCCGAGATCCGGATGACCGAACCGCTGGTCGACGCGTGGCGGTTGCTGGGCCCGGGCGGGCTGTCGGGCGAGTGCTCGCCGGCGATGCTCGCCGGGTTGAGCCGGGCCGTTTCGGCGCCCAACAGCAAAGAGGCGGCCGCCGCGCTGCGCGACGTGCACCGCATCGCCTTCGCCGAGACGCCCGTCGTGCCGCTCTGGCAGACCGTCGGGCACTCGGCGTTCTCGCCCGCGGTGCGGAACGCGCCGGCCGAGACCGTCGGCCTCTACCAAACGGTCGATCAGTGGCGGCTCGCGCCGGGGGCAGGCCCGTGACCCGTTCCGCCTGTCGCTCGCCGACGCTGTTCCTCGCGCTGCTCGCGGCGTCGGTCGGCGCGGCCGCGCGCGCGGCGGACGACGTGCTCTGGGACAGCCAGCCGTACCGGGTTTCGATCAACCTCGTTGCGCCGGGCTTCGAGGCCGCCGCGGGGACGCCGATCACGGCGGTCGGCGACCGGCTGGCCGAGCGGATCCGCTCGCGGCTGGGCGGGTTCTGGCGGGCGAGCGTGGCGGCGGCGGCGCCCGGCGAGCGTCCCTCAGCGACGGAGCTCGCAGAAGAAGTCGAGCCGCAGGCGCCCCCCGGAGCGCCGCCCCCGGCCGCTTCGGAGGCCACGCCGTCGCCGCGGTTCGACAAACGGTTCCGCGTCGACATCTCGCGCCGCGGGGCCGGCTTCCGGCTGACGGTGCGCGAGACCGACGTCGCGCTCGGCGAGAGCCCGGTAGCGGTCGAGGCCGACGCCCCCACCGCCGCCGAGCTGCCCGACCGGTTGCTCGACGCGTTGGTCCAGGCCTTCCGCCCCCTCGCGCGAATCACGCGCGACCCGGCCGACCGCTTCGGTGTGAGCGTCGCGTACCGCGCGGCGCGGCTGGCGCCGCAGCCGCGCTTCGCGTCGAGCCCGCCCGGCGCGCTGCTGATCCCGTACCGCCAAGAGCTCGACCGCAGCGGCGTGGCCGAGGGGCCGGCCCAGCGCGTGCCGTGGACCTATCTGATGGTCCAGGCGCCCGACGAGCCCGACGCCCCGTCCGACGCCGCCCGGGTGCTGAGCCACACGCGGCGCCCGTTCGGCCGGCGGCCCCGCGGGCGGCAAGAGCTGCTCGCGATCGAGGCGATCCGCACTCCCGACGCGCCGACCGAGCTCTACCTGCACGCGCTCGACGCGCCGGACACGCCGCTGCCGGGCTACGAGGTGCTCGTCGGCGAGCGGGGCTCGGAGTCGTCGGTCGAGTCGCTCGGCTACACCGACGCCGAGGGCCGATTGACGCTGCCGCCGTTCGACGGGGTGAAGCAGCTGTACGTGAAGTGCGGCTCGTTGGTCGTGGCGTCGCTGCCGGCGGCGAGCGGCGTGACCCAGGAGCTCGTCCTGCCGCTCATCGACGAGCGCGCGCGGCTGCGCGCCGAGGTCGACCTCACGAGCCTCCGCGAAGAGCTGATCGACACCGTCGCGCGACGCAAGATCCTTGCCGAGCGGATCGCCCAGGCGCTCAAGGCCGAGCGGTTCGACCAGGCGGACGCGTTGCACTCGGAGCTGGACAACCTGCCGGGCCGGACCTTCTTCCTGCGTCGGCTCGAAGAGATCCAACGCGCGGCCCAAGCGGGGCGACCCCTGGCCGAGGCGCGCCTGGACCGGCTGTTCTCCCAGACCAGTTCGGCCCTCAACGCCGCGCTCGACCCACGCGAAATCCGCGACCTGGCCGTCGAGATCGACCGCGCGCGGCAATCGGCCCAGGGCGGCGGCGACTAACCGCCGGACAGGCCCTCGACGCCGAAGGCATCGCGGTAAGTCCGCCGGATCAGGCCGTTGGCCTCTTCAACGTCCGTGAACCGCATCCGCTCCGCGTCCCAAGCGAGCGTCTGCCCCGGGAAGCGCGTAGCGACCACGCCCACGAGCAACGCCTCGGTGAGGGCGCCGCCGTAAGAGAACGGAGCGCTGGTCTGCGAGGCGCCGCGGCACGCGTCGACCCACTCGTGGTAGTGGTCGATCGACTCGACCTCCGGCGCCTGGTAGGACGCGAACTTTTGCTCCGGGAACAGGCGCGCGGCGCCGATGTGCGGCAGGAGCATGCCCCCTTCCTCGCCGGACACGAACGACCCGGCCGGCGGCAACTCGAAGCCGCGCGGCAGCGCGGCGTCGTCGAGCGTGGGGGGCGCCAGCCCGCCGTCGCGCCACACGCAGGTGAGCGGGTCGCTCGTCAGGTCCGTGCCCGGGAACTCCCAGCGGACCTCGACCTGGCTCGGGTGGCCCACGCCCGTCGGCGGGCGGCAGGCGGCCGTCACGGAGACCGGCGCCGTCAGTCCCAGCGCCGCGTACGGCGTGTCGAGGATGTGCACGCCCATGTCCCCCAGCGTGCCCGTGCCGAAGTCAACCAGCCGGCGCCACGCGGCGGGGTGGTAGTGCTTGGCCGCGTAGGGCCGCCAGTCGGCCGTGCCGAGCCACAGGTCCCAAGCGAGCGACGCCGGCGGCGGCTGGCGCCCGGTGATCGTGCCCCCCTCGTACCCCCAACCCTTGTTGCACCAGCAGTCGATACGCCGGACCTTGCCGAGCACGCCGGAGCGGAGGATCTCCCGCGCTTGGCGGTACACGCCGGCGCTGTGGATCTGGATGCCCATCTGCGTGGGCAGGTTGCGCTCGCCGGCCGCGTCGGCCAGCCGGCGGGCCTCGTCGATGTCGTGCGTGAGCGGCTTCTGGCAGTAGACCGGTTTACCGGCGCGCAGAGCCGTCATCGCGGCCGGCGCGTGGGTGTGGTCGGGGGTCGAGACCACCACCGCGTCGACCTGGTCGCCCATCGCGGCGATCAGCTCGCGGAAGTCGACGAACTCGCGCGCCGCCGTGTGGGCGTTCTTCGCGCGTTGCAACCGCTCGGCGTCGACGTCGCACAAGGCGGCGACCTCCACCGCCGGGTGCGAGGCCACCGACCGCAAGTCGCTCCACCCCATGCCCCCCACGCCGATATGGGCGGTGCGGAGCTCGGAGTTCGGCGACACACCCTGCCCGCGCAGCGGCAGCGCTTGCGACGCGAGCGCCGCCGCGCCGGCGCCAAGAAAGGTGCGTCTGGAGAAGGGCGAGTTGGCCACGACGGTGCTCCTAGAACGGGGTGTCGCTGGGCAGCCCGCGCGTGCGCGGGGGGCGAGTCGTCCGCCACTCTAGCCGACGCGTTGCAGCACCGCGAACAGCAGCACGCCGACCGCCACGGCGAGGGCGACGATCGTCACGACCATCGGGGCCGACGACGACACCCTGCCGAGCGAGCGGGCCGAGGGGCCTCCCGGGCTGCGTTGGGGATCCGTGGCCGACGCGGGCGCGTCGCCGTGGCGGCTTGCATCGGGCGCGTTGGGGTCGATGTCGTGAAGCGGCAGGCCGACCGTTTCGGGCAGGTCGCCCGGGTCTCCGCTGCCCCAGGTGGACGCGCTGTCCTCGGCCGCCACGCGGCCGGCCACGGCGGTCGTGACGACGGCCGCCAATTGCCGGCGGGAGTCTTCGGCGACGATCGGCTCGAGCCGCTGGATCACCTCCCGTGCGGAGGCCGGGCGGTCCTCCGGGCGGCGGGCCATCATCTGGCGGATGATCGCCAGCAGCTCGTCCGACAGGCCGCGGCGCAGTTCCGACGCGTCGCGCGGCTCCTCGCGCAGCCGCCGGCGCAGCTTCTCGACGTTCGCGCCGCCGGGGAAGGGGACCTTGCCGGTCACCGCGTAGTAGAGCGTGCAGCCGAGGCTGTACAGGTCGCTCTCGGGGCGGACCCGGTCGGGGCTGGTGATCGCCTCCGGCGCGAGGTAGTCGGCCGTGCCGGCCACCTTCCCGGCGAGCTCCGGCGGCATGGGCCCGTCGTTGCGCTCCAGCGACCAGGCCGCTTGCAGGCTCCAAGCGAGGCCCAGGTCGGTCACCTTCACCGCGCCGCTGGGAGTGAGCAGGATGTTTCCGGGCTTCACGTCGCGGTGCACGAAGCCGCGTCGGTGGGCATGGTCGATCGCCTCGGCGGCTTGCGAAACCACCCACGCGGCGACCGCCTCGTCGAGCGGCCCGTCGCGACGCACCAGGCGCCGCAGGTCGATGCCCGGCACGTACTCGGTGACCAGGTAGTACGCCCCGCCGTCGCGGTCGGCGAAGCTCACCCGCACCAGGTTCGGGTGGTCGAGCGCCGCTTGCGAGCGGATCTCGTTGCGGAAACCGGCGATGGTCTCCGGGGTGCTCTTGCGGAGCGGGAGGACCTTCACCGCTTCGACACGGCCGAGCAGCTCGTGCTCGCACTTGAACACGTGCCCCATGCCGCCGCGGGCGATCGAGTCGAGGATCCGGTAGGGGCCGAGCGTGAACTTCGTGCGTCCGCGCTTGAGCTGGTCGACCTGCCAGCGGTTGAGCAGCTTGGTCTCTACGAGCCGATCGGCCAGCCGCCGCTCGAAGTCCTCCACCGACGTGGGCCGCTGCGACTCGACGTGGGCCGCCACCCGGTGCACGGCGAGCGGGTCGATCAACCGGCTCGCGACCAGCGTGGCCACGAGCGGCGTCGGGGCGGCGTTCGTCGCGCCGGCGCCGCGCGACGGGGCCGAGGCCGGTCTGTCAGTCGGTCTGGTCACGCGGGTCGGTCGGGGGGTGTCGTGGCGGCGCCAATAGTCTACGCCGTAGCGGCCGATCGGAGAGCCTCCGCCAGCCGTTTCCCCTCCCACCCGCCCCACCCGCCGCCGGGGTCTGTCGGCGGGTCGCAGCCGATCACCAGCGGCGTGCGTCGCACGGGGTGCTCGAACTCCAGCCGCCAAGCGTGCAGCGCAATCCCAGCGGCCTCGGCGGCCGGCCCGCCGTACTTGGCGTCGCCGAGGATCGGCGCGCCGGCCTTCGCCAGCTGCACGCGGATCTGGTGCTTGCGGCCCGTCTGCGGCGCGACGACCAGCAGGCCGCGGCCACCCTCGCTGAGCAGCACCCGGTAGGTCAACTCGGCCCGCTTCGCGCCGGGCGCGTCGGCGTGGGTGGCGTACATCCGCCGGCGCCGTTCGTCCTTGTTCAGGTGATGAACGAGCGACCCTTCCGGCGCCGGCGGCTGCCCGACGACGCTCGCCAGGTAGGTCTTCACGACACGCCGCGTGCGGAACGCGTCGGTCAGCCGAGCCGCCGCCTTGCTCGTTCGTGCGAAGATCAGCACGCCGGTCACCGGGCGGTCCAGGCGGCTGACCACGCCCAGGTAGACCGCGCCGGGTTTGTCGTAGCGCTGTTTGATGTAGCCCTTCGCCATGTCGAGGACCGACGGCTCGCCCGACCGCGCGCCCATCGTCGCCACGCCGGCGGGCTTCTCCACCGCCAGCAGGTGGTTATCTTCATACAGAATGGAGAGTCGGTCGCACGCCACTTCGGGGCTCTCTCCCTACGCTTCTCGACAACTCGCCCGCACGGGGCCGGAGCCGCAATGTCGCAGCCACAGCTTGTCCTGGCCAGTGGCTCGCCGCGGCGCCGCGGCTTGCTGGAGGAGGCCGGCTACCGCTTCACGGTCGTGGCGCCGCGCGACGGCGCCGAGCAAGCGGGGCTCTGCTCCGGCTGCGGGCCGGCCGACGTGGTCGTCGACCTGGCGGTCAGCAAGCTCGACGACGTGCTCGAGCAGCTCGAAGGGCAGGGCGCCGACGGGCCGATGATCGTGGTCGCCGCCGACACGGTCGCCGAGTGCGACGGCGAGATCCTCGGCAAGCCCCGCGACGAGGACCACGCGCGGTGGATGCTCCAGCGCCTGAGCGGCAAGCTCCACCGCGTTTACACCGGGGTGGCCCTCGCCATCGAGGCCGCCGACCACGCCGAGCGAGTCACCGCCGAGGTGATCGCCACCGTCCTCCGGATGGACCCCCTCTCCGAGCAATGGATCGACGCCTACCTCGAGTCGGGCCAGTGGGAAGGCAAGGCCGGCGCGTTCGGCTACCAAGACGGCCTCGGCTTCGTCCACGTCGAGTCGGGCAGCGAGTCGAACGTGGTCGGCCTGCCGATGGAGTACCTCACCGAGCGCCTGGCCGAAGCGGGTTGTTTCCCCACGGCGGGCGGGCAAGCATAATCGGGTGCTCGGCCCCGCTGGCGGCGCACCGCTCCCGCTCCCGGCCGACCGTCCGCCGACTGCCACGCTTCGTAGAAAAGGCCGCCTGTGCTCGTTAATCTGCTGTCCGCCTGCCTACTCTTCGCGGCCGCGGCGGCCGCCGCCGACCCGGGCCTCGTCGACCAGCCGCCCGCCGACGCCGGCCGCGCCGATAGCGACCGCGCCGTGCCGACCGACCGCGGCTGGATGGTTCCCTACACCCAGACCATCCCGGGGACCGACGCGCGTTTCCGCATGGTCCCCGTCCCCGGCGGCGTCGCGCGGTTGCCCGTCCACGCCGACGGCGAGCCCGCCGCGTATTGCGAAGTCGAGCTGCCGCCGTTCTGGATCGGCGAGTGCGAGGTCACCTGGGCCGAGTACAAGCAGTACATGGCGCTCGACAGCCAGTACGCGCGGCTGCAGCAGCTCGCGACCCTCGGCAAAGAAGCCGCCGACGAGCTGCGCGAGATGCCCAACCTGGCCCGAGAGCTCTCCCGCTCGCGCACCGCGCCGACCGACCAGATGGGCGTCGACGCGGTCACCGCTCCCACGCCGCTGTACGACCCGTCGACCACCTACGAGTCGGGCGAGGACCCACGGCTGCCGGCCGTCACGATGACGCCCTTCGCCGCGCGGCAGTACACCAAGTGGCTCAGCGCGCTGACCGGCCACACGTACCGCCTGCCGAGCGAGGCCGAATGGCTGTGGGCCGCGGCGGCGGGCGAGGGGGTCGACTTCCAGGCCGAGGGCGACGCCGACGCGCTCGACGCCGTCGCTTGGCACACCGACAACTCGGACTGGGTCGCGCACGAGGTCGGCGAGAAAGAGCCCAACGCATGGGGCCTGCACGACACGCTAGGCAACGTGGCCGAGTTGGTGCTCGACGCGCAGCACGAAGCGGGCCGCCCCGACCTGGCGGGCAAACGCGTCGCTTGGGCCGAAGGGATCGCGTGGCCGCGCGACGACGCCCCGCGGATCGCCAAAGGGGGCTGGTACGACGCCGACCCCACCAAGGTCACCCTCGCCGCGCGGACGCTCACGGACTTCGACGAATGGCGGAGCTCCGACCCGAACCTGCCGCTCAGCCCCTGGTGGTTCTCCGACTACCCCGCCACCGGCGTCGGTTTCCGAGTGGTCCGAATGCTGGGGCCTCTGCCGGAGGACCTGCAGTCGAGGGTCTGGAACGCCGAAGACGAGTCGGTCGCCCGCGACGTCGACGAGCGGCTCCGCGAAGGCCGCGGCAAGCTCGGCCCGATCGGCGAATCACTGCCGCAAGTGGTCGAGGAACTCCAGAGCCCCACGGTCCGCAAGCTGCTCGAGTAACGCGGCAGAGCGACTCGCGACTCGCGACTCACAACTCACAACTCACAACTGACCACCGACCACTCCTCACCCATACCACCGCGCCAGCCGCTCCGGCGCGACGCCGGCTGACGAGGCCGCCAGCAGCGACCAGTTCCGCGCCGTCTGCCGGACGACCCCGCGGCGGCGCCACCGCCGCGCCGACACCACGACCGGCCCGTCGAGCAGCACCGGGCGCGTGATCGGGCGCAGCCGGCGCATCAGCTCGACGTCCTCCATCAGCGGCAGGTCCGGCACGCCACCGACGCGGTCGAGCAGCCCTCGCCGGACGAAGATCGCCTGGTCTCCGTATGGGGCGCCCCACCGCCGCGCGCGCAGCGCGTTGCCGCGCTCCAGCAGCCGGTAACGCAGCCCCCGCGCGTCGATCCGCTGGCGGAACGCGCCGCAGCCGACCGCCGGGTCGCCCAGCGCCGCCCGTAGCTGGCCCCCCGCCGCGGCGGCGAGCGTCGTGTCGGCGTGCAGCATCAGCACCACCTCGCCGCGGCTGGCCTGCACGCCGCGCCGCAACTGCGCGCCGCGGCCGGCCGGGCCGGCGACGACGACCGCGTCCGCTTCGCGGGCGATCGCTTGCGTGGCGTCGACGCTGAGGCCGTCGCTGACGACGACCTCCAGCGGCCCGCCCCAAGTGGCCTCGAGCGATCGGGCCGAGCCGAGGCAACCGGCGATCGACCGCTCCTCGTTGAGCGTCGGGATGACGACCGATAGCAGCAAGGGGCGGGTCCGACTGTGGGGCGCCGTGGCGGAACCGCCCCAGGTTCGCCTCTCCGCCGGCTTGCCTCAAGCCTCGGGTCGCTCCCACCCCCGACTCACGTCGGGGGCTCGCTTTCCCCCGTCCCTCGGGCCTCGGGCCTCGGGCCTCGGGCGTCGGGCCGTTCGCACCCCCGACTCACGTCGGGGGCTCGCTTTCCCCCGTCCCTCGTCCCTCGTCCCTCGTCCCTCGTCCCTCGTCCTAGCGGCCGCCCGGCGGCTATACTTGTCCTGTCGTGCCGGGACACGCGACCGGACACCGCGAAGCTGGGCGAATGTCTTGAAGATCAACATCGGCCTCGTCGGGCTCGGCCCGTCGTGGCAAAGCCGCCACCGTCCTGCGATCACGGCGCTCGCCGATCGGTTCTGCGTCCGCGCGGTCTGCGACCCGATCGCCCACCGCGCCGAGCAAACGGCCCACGAGCTCGGCGCCCGGCCCGTCGACGGCTTCCGCGCGTTGGCCGCGTCGCCCGACGTCGAGGCGATCCTGATGTTGTCGGGCCGCTGGTTCGGCGCGTTGCCCATCCTCGCCGCGTGCGACCACGGCAAGGCGGTCTACTGCGGCGCGTCGGTCGACCTGGCCGAAGAAGAGGCCCGCCGGCTCCGACAACGGGTGCGTACGGCGGGCGTGGCGTTCATGGCCGAGCTGCCCCACCGGCTGGCGCCGGCCACGATCCGCCTGAAGGAGCTGATCGCCACGCGGCTCGGCCAGCCGCGGCTGCTCTTCTGCAACGAGCGGCACGCGGCCGCGGCCGACTCGAGCGGCGACTGCCCGACCGCCCCCGCCAGCCACACGCGCCGTCTGATCGAGATGGTCGACTGGTGCCGGTATGTCGCCGGGCGCGAGCCGGCCGGCGTGCAGTGCGTGACCCACCGCGGCCCCACCGCGGCGGAGCCCGAAGACTACTCGCTCGTGACCCTCGACTTCGCCCCCGCGCCGCACGAACCGCCCGCCGCGCCGCGGGCGCTGGCACAAATCGCGTGCGGGGGCTACGTGCCGACCGGCTGGACCGAAGCGGCCGCGTTCCGCCGCCCGGCCGACCTGCAAGTCGTCTGCGAGAAAGGGATCGCGTTCGTCGACCTGCCGGGCACGGTCACTTGGTTCGACAACGCGGGGCAGCACACGGAGCACGTCGACGACGACCGCCCGCTCGGCGAGCGGCTGCTGATGATGTTCCACCGCAGCGTGTCGAGCCTGGTGCTCCGCTCGTCGAGCCTCGACGACGCGTTCACCGCTCTGGACGTCGTACACGCCGCCCGCCGCAGCGCGGCCGACGGCCGGCGAGTCGGATGCCCTTGATCAGGCGCCAGATAAAGCGACGCCGATGACGCGCACGACTCGCCTGTGGGAGGCGTCGCCAGCCGATTCGCCTGTGGGAGGCGTCTCCAGACGCCGATGACGCGCCGCCAGAGTAGCTCGGCCGGCGCGCCAAAGCCCGCCGCCTGAACACGCCCCCACAACTCCGGGACCGCCCCGGGGCTCATGGGGTGGTCTCAAGCCACCGCACGCGCCCCGTGCGTCCTTTGCACCCGCGCGTGCCGAGCGCGGCGCCAACCGACAGCCGTCAAGTGCAGCACGGCCGGCGCGGCGGCGCCGAGCATCAGGACGTGCGGCCACCACTGCTCGTAGCACTGCGCGACGAAGAACGCGGCCACCAAGCCGGCGATCGCCAACAGGCTGCCGATCACCTCGTAGCGAGGGCGCCACGCCATCGCGTAGCCGACGAACGTCAGCACCACGCAGGCGGTGTACGCGATCACCGTCGGGTCGACGAGCCGACGCTTGTCGTCGGTCAAGAACGCGCCCGCGAACAGCACCGCGGCCGCCACGCTGCCCCACTGAGCCAGTCGCCGGGTGGTCAACTCGGCGTGGCGAGAAGAAACGGCGTCCATCGCATCACCCTCCCGGGGCCGCCACGGCCCCTCTGAAAGAGAAGACCTCTCCGGCGGCGCCGCCGACGCTCAGAAGGAGCGCCCGCCGCCGAACTATTTCATCGGCGATTGTAGCAAGCCGCCGCTCGCCAATCGCTGCGTCAGATTGCCTCAGGGAGTCACACCGGCGAGTCGCTGCGACGACCGTGCGGGACTACCGACTCAGTCTGTTGCGGCCATCGCGGCTTCCCTGACGAGCAGGTCGCTGTCTTGACGAAGCTTACTCAAGGATTCGGGGAGCCGAAGGTCACGGTGGCGTCGCATAATCTCAACCGCGTAACGACGCGCCCACCAAGCTTCATGTTCCGACAGCATTGCCAGCTGCCCTCGGGCGTCGACTGCCGCTGCTTCTAGGTGCCGTCCCTCGAATCGGTTCTCCTTAAGCCAGATTGTGTGGCTAACGAGGCGTTCCGCCAGTCGAATCGCTCTGATCTCATCGAAGGAAAGTCGAGGCATCCTGGGGCATGGTAAATCGTCTACAGCCGGCAGTAGGGGGACGTCTTCTCCTCGTTCTCGTCGTGCGGCGATTTCTTGATTGTGCCTCCTACGCAGCTCAACAAGCTGGTCCATCGCGTTGCCTGAATGAGCTACCCGATTGAACACCAGCAGGGCTCGCCCCGGCGATTCCTCAAAGAGCAGTTCGATAAATTCTGACGGAACCTCTTGCCCCCGACAGAGATTGTCGATGAGGTAGTCTTTGTACTCATCATCGAGGGGATCGCCTGGCGGACCAAAGCCCCGAAACCAGTCGCGGACGAACCCCCGCAGCAATTCGTTCTCCGAATCAAGGTATTCGGCGAACGTCCGGATGACGGCTTTTGGCTGAACCTCGAGTCGGTCCAAGATGCGGTACACAACGACACATCCGATTGCTGGCTCAGACCAATAATCGGTTGTGGCGACAAAAACTGCCACCTGCCTAACGAGGTCATCATCGTCCTCGACGGCGCGCCGCAACGCTTCTGCACGCCGTACCGCTTCCAAACTACGCTCTGCCTTAAGAGCATCAATTAAGTCGCCGATTCGCTGCTGGACAAGAGGATCTGACTGCGTTAGCAACGACTGAGTCTTGGTGTCTTCTGCCACGCAACAATCGCCGATCGCGACGATGCCAGCAAGCAATGCAAGAACCTGCGAGCTCTTCACGGTGGTAGTCAACATGGGAAACGAGGACGATCAACCAGAGTCGGCGTTGGCGATACGATCGCCGAGATGCTCGGTTGGAGTCTACGTCCGTTGCACCCTGTAAAAAAGTCCGTAGTCCGTAGGATGGGTGCTCGCACCCATCTTCCCGGCGTCGATCGGCGGGCCCGTTGCCTACTCCATCCGCTCCCACTCGTCGCCCCACCACTCGTCGGCCGAACCCCAATCGGCGTCGTACTCGCCGAGGCGGACGTGCCGGTGGAACGACGACCACGGCCAATCCCGCACGCGATCGACCAGGCCGTGCTTCAGCGGGTTCGCGTGCAGGTAATCGACGCACCGCTTCAGGTCCGCTTCGTCCCGGCACGCGTGCTCGTACCCGCGCCGCTGCCAGACGCCGCGCTCCCCCTTGATCCGCCGGCTGACGGACCGCGTCCCTTCGACGCCGCCCGTGGCCAGCCACCGCTTCGTGAATAGCGTCTTGAGCTGACGCCAACGAGTTGAGTAGTCGCTGTCGCCGCGCGGGAGCGTCCAGACGGCGTGCAAGTGATCCGGTAGCAGCACGATCGCGTCAACCGAAAAGGGGCGTCGCGCGCGGACCTCACGGAAGGCTTGTCGCAGCGCCCCACGCGCCGGTGGATCCACGAGAACCCTTCGGCGTTCGTGCGTGACGACCGTGAAGAAGAACGTGCCTCCGGCGATTCGTGCTCGGCGGTAGTTCGTCACGGCGACGGCGCGGAGACCGGGAAGATGGGTGCGAGCACCCATCCTACGGATTGATTTTGGAACGCGACCGGCGTACGCCCAACAGCTGTGCAGCGATGACCCCGCAAACCGCGATTCCGAGGCTGCCTGGTTCGGGGATCAATGTACCGACGTAGATCTGCTGTTCGCCGCTTCGCGTCGAGCTAAAAAAGAGCTGGCTTCCGGCAAGCACGGGGCGGCGATCAGAAAAGGAAGTATTCGCCCCTGGCAGCAGGGACGGCGGTGAGAAGGCGTCATCGATCGAATCGCGTGTCGAGTACCAAAGGTCGGCTCCACCGACTCCCGGCCGCGAGCTAGAAATGATCACGGTGGTTTCGTCAGATGAAATCGTCAGTTCAGACTCCGACGCGTCACTATTCAGCGACGCCAAGACCTCCGCATTCGATGGCAGAAACTCGTCTTGTGTTGAGCTCCGCGAAACCACCCAGAGGTCCCAGTCGGGTGTCTGACGCGCCGGTGGAGGACCGACCGACAGATACAGCCGTAGCCCATCGGTACTGAGAGCGAGGGGTCGAATGTGATCGCCCAGGCTGTGTATCGCGGATTGCCTCGTGCCGACCGGCCACGCCTCGTCCACAGTGTCTCGAACAGACCGATACATGTTGCCTGTCGTGCCGGTAACCGGAATCCCAACAGAATTTGCGACGATTTCTTGGCCGTAGAACAGTTCCAATTCATCCGAACTCACCACCGCAAAGCCGGCGTTGCGTGGCACGAGGTTGATGTCTCTGAAATCCCCTTGCGATGGTGTTGAGAACGGCTCATCGATCGAATAGCGCTCTGCCTCGAAAAGATCGTACAGCGTCGAACTCCCAGATGATCGAGTGCTTTCGATTACTGCGTAGAGCCCATCTTCAGACACCCAGGATGGGGCCTCGAGAGACGGGCTGTTAAGACCCGGCGCTTCTCGTACGTCGACCAACTGCAGTGCGGTAGCAGAGGAGTGTAGCAGCGGAAACGAGATTGCCACTGCCAGGTAAGCGGCCATCGCTTTGTGGCCGGATTGATGCGAGGTCATTAGCATGTCTACCAATTTTGGGGTCGATCAGCCGAGAGAGACTCGGCGTGCATCCCGGTGTGAGAGCATATCGGAACTGAAGTCCTACAACGGGTTTCCGCCTTTGTAGACCGACGACCCCGCAGCGGTGGGTATTGCCTGTCGAGATTCCGATCTTTGAGAGCAGATTGGATGCGAAACTTCTACGCACCGCCGGCCGCCGGCAAATCCGGGGGCGCCCAAATTACCTCTGCTGCAGGGGCGCCGGTCGAGTCGAGCCGGTAAATAAGGACTCGTTGCCCTGCCTGGCCAAAACGCACGTCGCGTCGTCCCGCATTGGCGACAATGCCGGGTTCGCTGCGGCGCGAGGAGGGCCGTTGCGGCGTTGAATGCCGCAGGCGCGTTGCGCGGAGCGACGCCGTTTCGTTACACCCCAGGGCAACGCGTAACGCTTCGCTAAACCGTTGTCCGCCAGGCGCTTAACGCCGTTTTGGACACGATTTAGCGTTACACGACGCGCGCGAGCGTGTCGCGTTTGTTTCAAACGAATTTGGGTCGGCCACCGGAGTTTTTTTTCGAAGCGACCGGCGCGGCCGCGTTAGACGCACGAGCCGCCGTCCGACGGGTCGCCCGCCGCCGCCGGGGTGCGCGATCGCTCCGACCTGCCGTACAGGTACACGAACCCCGCCGAGCCCGCGCAGAGCACGTGCCAGACCGCGTGGGCTTGCCACACGGAGTAGGGGTCGCAGTAGCGGCCGCCGTTCTTGCCGACGAGGTTCGTCGCGTACGCGACCAAGAACATGCCGACCGCCCAGGCCAGGTAGCCCGTTTCGATCCGGTACCGGCGGTAGTTGCGCAAGCGGCCGACGACCTCCACGCCGATCGCCGTGACGATCATCGCGCCGAACAGCGTCGACCCCTTCACGCCCAGCGGGTGGCCCAGCGCGATCCTCGCCAGCAGGACGGTCGTCACCGCGGCGAACACCCGCAGGAACGTCGGGTCGCCGGCGCGGAACAGCCGCGTGGTCGCGAACGCGATGCACCAGGCGCCCCACAGGTGCATCGACAGCAGGTCGAGCTCGGCCGCCCACGCGGTGGTCGACGCGTGCATCGCGCCGCTGGCCAGGCCGATGCCCACGACGGCCGCCGCGTAGCTGGCCGGGTAGCGGACCGTGGTCACGAGCCAGTTGCCCCACCCAGGGGCCTTGGCCGCGGCCACGTCGCGCCAAGAGCGGTAGCCGATCGCCAGCCCCACGGCGAGGAACGCCGCGTTGCTCCACGTGTTGATGGGCTGGGCGATGGGGCCGGGCCGGTTGGCCTCGCAGAAGTCCACCCCGGCCGACCCGACCACGCCGGGCCAGCCGACCAGGGCCAGAGCAGCGAGCAACGCCACGCCCACGATCGTTAAGGAGAGCGGCAGGAGCAAGCAGAGGCGAGCTCGCGTGGGTCGGCTGCTAGTCACGCTTCTCGCTTTGCCCAGTACCTCGGTTCGCGCGCCGCATGGGCGATCGCCACGACATCGACGCAGCCGCGATCCGAACGGTAAACGATGGAATAGGGGAATCGGTCGACCAGAGTTCGGCGGTGACGGTCATCGATTCGCTCCCAACGCTCCGGGGCGTCTCAGGCCCGCTCGATCGCCGCATCGATCGCCGCCGCAAACGACCGCGCCGCTTCCACGCTGCGCGAAGCATACCAGTCGAAGCCTTCGTCGAAGTCGGTCGCCGCTCCGGGCAGGAGCCTAGCTTCCATTCTGCTTGGCTTCCGCTGCGGTCTCATCGAGCCGGCGCAAGGCCTCGTCGCGGACCGACGACCACGCTACGGTCTGGGCGGCGCCGGCGTCGAGTTCCGCCGATCGCCGCGCGATCTCTTCCCTCCACGCCTGACTCAAGGGGGGCGCCGCGTTGGCCCAGATCGCGTCGATCAGGCGGGCCTGGTCGCCTATCGGCAGGGCCGCCGCGGCGGCCAGCGCATCGTCGAAGCGAGACATCCGATCCTTCCCGGGAGTAGCAATGTCACACGCCAGTCTAGTTGAACCCACGGGGGCGGTTAAGTGTGGCTCGTTGACCGCCGAGCGACCCGCGGCGTAAACTGCCGGCCTCCGCAAGTCATTAGTCAGGCAACCCTTACAGCGACTCCGCAAGCACATGCCCGCCGCCACGACCGACGCCGCGCACGACGCGATCACCGCCATCCGGACCCTCGCGATGGACGCCGTCGAGGCGGCCAACTCGGGGCACCCCGGCACGCCGATGGCCCTCGCGCCGGTCGCTTACAAGCTGTGGGCCGACGTGCTGCGGTACGACCCGGCGGCGGCCGAGTGGCCCAACCGCGACCGGTACATCCTGTCGTGCGGCCACGCGTCGATGCTGATCTACTCGGTCATCCACCTGGCCGGGATCAAGAAGGCCGACGGCACGCCGGCGCTCACGCTCGAGGACCTCAAGAACTTCCGCCAGCTGCACAGCAGGACCCCCGGCCACCCGGAGGTGCACCACACCGTCGGCGTGGAGACCACCACCGGCCCGCTCGGGCAGGGCTGCGGCAACTCGGTCGGCTTCGCGATGGCCAGCCGCTGGCTCGCAGCGAACTACAACAAGCCGGGCAAGGAGCTGTTCGACTTCAACGTGTACACGCAGTGCAGCGACGGCGACCTGATGGAGGGCGTCGCGTGCGAGGCGGCCTCGCTCGCCGGGCACCTGGGCCTGTCGAACCTGTGCTGGATCTACGACGACAACCAGATCACGATCGAGGGGCACACGTCGCTGGCCTTTAGCGAGGACGTCGCCACGCGCTTCGAGGGCCTCGGCTGGGCCGTGCACACCGTCGACGACGCCAACAACCTGGACGCGCTCGACAACGCGATCAAGGCGTTCCACAAGGAAGAGGAGAAGCCCACGCTGATCATCGTCAAGAGCGTGATCGCCTGGGGCGCCCCCAACGCGGCCAACACCCACGGCGCGCACGGCGCGCCGCTGGGCGAGGAAGAGATCGCGGCCACGAAAGAGGTGTATGGCGTCTCGCCCGACAAGAAGTTCTACGTGCCCGACGGCGTGGCCGAGCACTTCGCCGAGACCCTCGGCAAGCGCGGCGCCGCGGCCCACGCCGAGTGGCAAAAGACCTGGTCCGCGTACCAGAAGGACCACCCGAAAGAAGCGGCCGAGCTGACGGCGATCTTCACCGGCAAGCACCCCGACGGCTGGGACGCCGAGCTGCCCACCTTCGAAGCCGACGAGAAGGGGGTCGCCACCCGCAAGTCCGGCGGCGCGGTGCTCAACGCGATCGCGAAGAACCACCCGTGGCTGCTGGGCGGCTCGGCCGACCTCGCGCCGAGCACCAACACGCTGATCAACGGCGAGACCGGCTTCAACCGCGGCGAGTACGCGGGCCGCAACTTCCACTTCGGCATCCGCGAGCACGCGATGGCCGCCGCTTGCAACGGCATGGCCCTCTGCGGGCTGCGGCCGTTCGGCGCGACCTTCTTCGTGTTCAGCGATTACAACCGGCCGTCGATCCGGCTCAGCTCGATCATGAACGTTCCGGTGATCTTCGTGTTCACCCACGACTCGATCGGCGTCGGCGAAGACGGCCCCACCCACCAGCCGGTCGAGCAGCTCGCCGCGTGCCGCGCGATCCCCGGGGCGACGGTCCTCCGCCCCGGCGACGCCAACGAGGTCCGCGAGGCGTGGCGGGCCGCGATCGAGAACACCCACGGGCCCACGCTGCTCATCCTCACCCGGCAGAACCTGCCCACGCTGTGCCGCGAGCGGTACGAGTCGGCCGACGGCGTGGCCCGCGGCGCGTACGTCATCGCCGAGGCGCCCAGCGGCGAGCCGTCGGTCATCCTGATGGCCTCCGGCAGCGAGCTCTCGCTCGCCATCGAAGCCCACGAAAAGCTGGCCGCCGAGAACGTCGAGGCCCGTGTCGTCAGCTTCCCCTCGATGGAGCTCTTCGAGAAGCAAGACGCCGCTTACAAGGAGTCGGTCCTTCCGAAGAAAGTCGCCGCGCGGGTCGCCGTCGAGGCCGCTATCCGCCAGCCTTGGGACCGGTACCTCGGCCTCGCCGGCGAGTTCATCGGCATGGACGGCTTCGGCTCCTCCGCGCCGGGCGACGAGGTCTTCGCCGACCGCGGCATCACGGCCGACGCGGTGGCCCAGGCCGCCAAGCGGGTGCTGGGGTGATCGTCCGTCGGCGAGTCGCCGCCGCCGCACGCGGGCTCGGGGCCGTGGCCCTGCTCGCCTGCGCGGCCGCCGCGCCGGCCCAACCACCGGTGGTGGCGCCGCCGGCCCAAGCCGAGTGGGCGCCGCCGGCCGGCTGGCTGGTGGTGGTCGAGGTCGCCGACCTGACGGCCCTCACCGAACGGGCCCGCTTGCTGCTGAAGCCGTGGGACCGCAACCTGCCCGACGTGGTCCGCCTGGCCGAGCAGCGGCTCGGCCAGCAGGCGCTGGGCGATGGGCCTTGGCTGGCTGTGCTGACACGGGCCGACGGCGGCCACCTCGTGCCGGTGGTGTTCGCGCCGGTCGACGACTTCGACGCGTTCCGCCGCGGGCTCGCTGCCGAAAGGGCCGGCGACCTGGCCATCGCGAAGCTCGGCCAGTACGAGATCGCCCTGGCGGAGCGTGGCCCCTGGGCGCGGCTCACGCTGCTGGACGACGCCGACCGGCTCGCCGACGGCGCCGCCGACCCGCTCGGCCCCGCCCCTGAGGGCGACCTGGTGGTGCGGACATCTCAGCAAGGCCGGCGGTGGCTCGCCGAGCGGCTCAGCGAGCGGCGCCGAGCGGCCATCGATTCGCGGGGCCGACGCGACCCGTGGCGGTGGTCCGATGGCGTGCAAGGCGCCGTCGATTGGCTGGCGCCCTACGGGCCGGTCGTCGAGTCGCTGGGCCGTGTGCGTGGTGAGGTCTCCGTGGCGTTCTCGCTCGACGCGGCCGCCGACGAGCTGGTGGCCGCGGTCCGCGCTCCGCACGCCGAGCCGGCCGAAGCCGCCGAGCCCCTCCCTCCGCCTGCCGTGCCTGCGAATCGGCCGATCTTGGTCGCCCAGTCGGCCGGCCCGCTGCCTGCGTTGGTGATCGACCTGATCCTCGCTACCCATCAATCGCGGCCCTCGGTCATCGAAGCGGCCGAGTTCCCCCAGCCCTACTGGGACGACTTCGCCGACGCCTACCGCCAGCTGCTCGAGGGCTACCGGTCGTTCCGCGCGGTGCTCGACACGCCGGCCGCCGACGGCCCCGTCGCGGCGAACCAGCGGCTCGCGTTCCGCTGGAGCGGCGACGCCGACAGCTTCGGCAACCTGCTCCACCTGCTGGTGGTCCGCTGGAACCTGCTCAACGAAGCGGCCAATGCGTCCACGCCGCACCGCGTCGGGATCGAGCGGCTCGAGCCGGCCGGCTGGCGGCTGTCGGTCGACCTGGTGAAGGCGTTCGGCCTCGACCCCACGCCCGATATCACCGCTCTGCTCGACCGCTACTACGGCGCCGGCGGCGAGTTGCAGATGCTCGTCACCCCGAGGGGCGAATCCGCTTACCTGGTCACGATGGGCCAGCCGCCGGAGGCCGAGTCTGCCAACGCACCAGAGGCCGACGAGACGACGACTGACGGGGCCCTCCTCACCGGCGCGTTCTGGCTCGACCGCTGGCTCGCTTGGAGTCGCCAGGTCGAGCTCGTTGACCCGGTGACCGCCGGTCCCGACCGCCCGCCGATGGCCGAGTCGCCCCCCGCGCGGCTCCGGGTCACCGCGGCCGGCGGCCACCTCGACGCCGAGTTCCGCCTGCCGCTGCCGACCTACCGCGCCGCGGTCGCTTGGCGGCGGGCCGAGCCCTGAGCCGCGTTGGCTCACTCGGGGGCCGCTCCGGCGGGATTCGCCAGCCAACGCGGCCACCCGCCCGTTTTTTCGTTCGAGACGCACAGCGAGCTAGGCTTGAGGGAGAGCCCCCTCCCCGAGTCCCCCGTACGCGCGTGTATTCATGGGAAAACTGCTACAGACCGTCCCTTGGAGCTTCGCCGGCGTGCTGATGCTCGGCGTCGGGGTCGGCGGCGCCGTGGTCGCCCAGTTGGTCCGGTCCGGCGCGTTCACCCCGCAGGCGGCGACCGCCGCGTGCGCGGCCTTCGCCATCGTGGGCCTCGCCCTCTCACTCCGCGGCGACTCCGGCCGCGGGTGGCAGGACCGCCGCAAGCCGCAAGACCGCACCCCGGTCGCTTGACGCGACCGCCGCCGGCAGTCGCACGGCCAGTCGGCGCAGGTCCCCTCGAATCAAGCCCACGGCGCTAGCCGCGTCAGCATAAGCCGACGGCGCTAGCCGAGCGCGCTTAAGCCGACGGCGCTAGCCGCGGGCGAACGAAGGGCGGCGGCCCGGCGCTCCGATCGCCCGACGCTAGCGCGTACGGCTTATGCGCGGCCCCGACGGCGGGTTCGCCGCGCTAGGGCGCCGGCGATAGCCGGGACCATTAGCGCCGCGGCGGTGGGCGTGGGGACGGCCCTCCAGCGGCCCCCGGTGCGCTGGCCGTATTGGTCGGCCCATAGGCCGTAGTCGGAGTTGCCGACGAAGCCGTCGCCGTCGCCGTCGCCGGGGGCGTCGAAGAGCAGCCAGTTGTCGCGCCAAACGGTGTAGTCGGCCGCGTCGATCAGGCCGTCGGCGTTGTAGTCGGCCGTGAGGGCGGTCGTGGCGAGGCCCAGCTCGTCGAGCCACTCGCCCATGTAGCGGAGGTGGGCGAGGTGGGCGTCGGCGTCGGCGCCCAGCGCGCCCCACAGCTGGAAGCCGCCCAGCTCGGCCTCGCGGTAGAAACGCAGCGGGCCGAGGCCGTCGGCCGACGAGGCGCGCGGCGCGAGGCCCAGGTGGCCGAGCAGCTCGTCGCCGGTCTCCTCGGTGCTCTCGTACGTGAACGTAGGGACCTGCGAGTGGGTGAACACGAACCGCTTCTCGCCGGCGGCCGCGCGGCTGGCGAACGCCTTGTAGGGCGCCATCTGCGAGTCGAGCGCCGTGCCGTCGCCCGCGGTGGTCGCGTACAGCGAGTCGGCCGCGAGCAGGCTGTCGATCGCGTCGGCGTACGACGGCACGCCCAAGATCCGCCGCACCGCGCCGTAGCCCGCGCTGAACGACGAGACCGCCAGCGTGTCCCACGCCACGCCGGGGCCGAAGTCGCCCTGGCCGGCCAGGCGCGAGCGGGCGTCGTCGAGCAGCGTTTGGAAGAGCGTCGTGTCGGCGAACGGCGTGCTGTACGCGCTCGAGAGGCCGCTGTAGTTGACCGTCACCACGACCGCGTTAAGCGACGCGTACGCGGCGTTGTTCCAGACCGTCTGGGGGTCGCCGTGGAAGTGGACGAGCAGGTCGACCCGCTCGCCGGTGTGGCGGTAGTCGCTGGGGATGAACAGCCGCCACTGCGACCGGCTCATCGAGAGCTGCCGCCCGCCGGCGGTGGGCAGCTGCGCGCTAGCGCTCGCTTCGAGCAGCAGGGCCGCGCCGAGCGCGAGGGCGGTGATCAGTCCGCGTAGTCGCCGCATGCCAGGCAAGAATCTTTAAGCGCGAACGGGGTTGGGGGCGGTTTCTCGACGACTGCGATTATAACCGCCGGCCGTCCTCTAGAGGGCGGATAGGATCTGCCCGTGGATGACGCGAAGGCGCCGACAGGAATTCGCGCTTATTCGCGTCATTCGCGGGCAAAACTCACCACGCGGCTCGCCATGTGAGCCTGGGCGGCAGGTCGCTCAGGCGGCGATTGGTTCGAGGGCTTCGCCGCCGATCCAGACCGTTTCGGGCTGCTCTTCGCACCACAGCAGCGCTCGGAGCAGTTCGGCGGGGCGGCCCTTTGCGCCCTTGGGGAGCGGCACGGCGACCATGTCGGCCAGGGCGCCGGGGCGGATTGCGCCGACGTCCTCGAGGCCGAGGGCCTCGGCGCCGGAGAGGGTGCCCATGCGGAGGATGGTCTCGGGGGGCACGCTCGGGTAACGCTCGGCGACCTCGCGCATCTCGGAGAGGATCGACAGGTCGGGGTTCGACGCGCGGCTGTCGGTCCCTAGGCACACGGGCACGCCGAGGCCCAGCGCGGCCGCGAGCGGGTAGGGCTGGTGCTTGAAGTGCGCGTGGGTGCGCGGGCAGTAGACCAGCGACATCGAACCGGCCTGGCGGGCCATCATCGCCAGCTCGGAGTAGTCGAGGTAGTTGCCGTGGACCACGAGCGACTTGGGCGCGCGGGTGAGCATCCGCAGGTAGTCCAGCGGCGCGGAGCCGCGGCCGATGACCCACGGGTCCCACATGCCGCGTTCTTCGAGGATCTCTTGGAACGGGCCGCGGCCCTCTTGCAGCAAGAGCAGCTCTTCGGGCGACTCGGCCAGGTGCATGGCGACCGGCATCCCGCGCGACGCGGCGACCGACACCAGCTCGCGGATCAGCTGCGGCGAAGCGGTGTACGGCGCGTGGGGGCTGACGCCGATCCGCACGCGGTGGTCCGCGCGGATGCTCGAGTGGGCGCCGCCCGGCGAGTGACCGTTTGCGCCGTGGCCATTGGCGCCGTGCCCGTTCGCGCCGTGCCCGTTGATGGCATGGCCGTTTACCGCCTTTCCGTTGGCGTGGCTGCCGTTTGCGCGGCTGCCGTTTGCGCGGCTCCCATTGGCGTGGCTGCCGTTGACGGTCGGGGCGGCGGCCGCGTGGCCGTTGCCGGCCGCGTCGCTGGGGCGGAGCAGGCTGTGGAGTTCTTCCAGGCGGTTTTCGGCCGCGTTGAGCGCGCTGGCCGCGCGGGCTTGGGAGAAGCCGATCGACTCTTGCAGCAGGACCAGCCGCGGGCAGGGGCCCTCGACGCGGTAGGCGTCGGTCTCGGTGCGGCAGATCTCGGCTACGGTCGTGACGCCGTTGGCGAGGCTCTCCTCCATGCCGCTGGCGATCGCCTTGCCGATCTTGTCCGCGCCGGGGCGTTTCTCGATCGCCTGGCGGATCCAGTCGGGGAGCGACAAGCCGGTCCTGCCCACCTTGCGGCCCAGGTAGCTGAACTCGAGGTGGCAGTGGGCGTTGACCATGCCGGGCAACAGGACCGTGTCGCCGAGGTCCTCGACCTCGACGCCGGCGGGCGCTTGGCGGCCGATCCGCGTGATGCGGTCGCCCTGGAAGACGACGATGCCGTCTTCGATCGGGGGCGCCGCCACGGGGCAGACCAATCGGGCTCGTAAAGCCTGCTGTTTCATCGCATTCCTAAAGATCGACTCCCACGACAGCCGGCGAGGCTTCGCCGACCGTTTTGCCGCTGCCGGCCGCGGCCGTTCGCGGAGAACGGGCACACGCCGGGGGCCGTCGCGGCGTGTGGCGCGTCTGCCGTATTACCGACGCGCCGACGACCGCGGAGGTTCCCCTCCGGACCGCTGAGACCCCAACCCGCCAGGCGTGGAAAACCCGTCGAAAACGCTCTTAGGAAGCCGCTCCAAAAGCCGGAGCGGGCTGCGGGGCGCCGCGGCCACGGCGGCCCATGGCCAACACCATCAAGGCCGCCGCAACGCCCCCCAGAATAGCAATTGGCAGCGCGTAGCCTAGTTCTCCCGAAGGCATTTCGACGAAAACCGCGTCGGAAAGCCCCCAGTCGGAGGTCAGGCTGCGGATTCGCGGGGCATTGAGGGCTGCTAGCAGTTGCAGGCTGTTGTAGGCCGCGTGCATCAGCACACACGGCACGATCGAGCCGGTCCGCAGCGCGATGACCCCCAGCACGGCCCCGACCGGCGCGGCCGCGAGCGACTGGACCAGCACCGTGTGCGTCGCGCCGAACAACACCGCGGTCAGCAGCACGCCGCCGGCATCGCCGAGGGATTTGCGGAGGCCCGTAAGTATCACGCCGCGGAAGGCCAGCTCTTCGCACACCGCCGGCAGCACGCCCATCAGCAGCAAGACCACCCCGATCGGGGGGGCGTCGCCGACGAGGCCCGCCAGGCCCGCCAGCTGGGCTTTGACCGACTCGCTGAGCGGGTACAGCTCGCGGATCCCAAGCGCCAGCCGCTGGCCGGCGGGGTGCAGCGCAAGGGCCACGGCGAGCCCTAGCGCCATGTCGGCCACACGCGGGGGGGCCTGCAATCGCCAGGTCTCCCGCCAGCTCCGCGCGAGGAGCCACGTGACGAGCACCGCCGGCGCGAGGATGCAGAGCACCTGACCGGCGATCACCAACGCGGCGAAGTAACCGAACCCGCTAAAGCCCTCCGACGGCAAGGGCCACAGCGAGCGGAGCGCGCTCTGCGCGAGCAGCATCGCCGCGAAGCAAGCGATCGCCGCGGTGGGGGAGGGCGTGTCGCCGCGGCGGCGGACCATCGCGGCGAGCTGCGCCCTGAGGTCGAACCGCTCGCTTTCGCGGAACAGGACGCTCTCTTGGTTGAACTGCGAGACCGCCCACCGCATGGCGAGCCAGCAGCAGATGGCGGTCACCAGGATGACCGGTCCGGCGTACAGCGCGGCGTCGGCTAGTTGGCCCTCAATCAACGCGCGTAGCAGGAGCACCAGGCCCATCACCGGCACGAGGCTGTTGCCCAGGTTCAGCTCCACGCCCGGCGAGAGGGGCAGGACCATCAGCGGGGTGGCCGCGAGGAACAGCGGCATGAAGTAATACTGGCCTTCCTTGGTGCTGCGCGCGTAGGCCGCGCAGGCGAGGCTTAGCGCGCTGAACAACGCGGCGATCGGCACGACCGCCACGACGATCCAGGCCATCGCCGCGGCCGGCGGCGCGGCGAGGCCGACCGGCCCGCCCAGCACGCCGGCCAGTTGGCCGACGAGGATCTTGGCGGTCAGCGCGAGGCTGGCGAGGTTCAGCAGCGCGGTGAACACGCTGAAGGTCATCACCGTGAGCAGCTTGCCGCCGACGATCTCGCTGCGCCGCGCGGGGCTGGCCAGGAGGGTCTCGAGCGTGCCGCGTTCCTTCTCTCCGGCGCAGAGGTCGATCGCCGGGTAGAACGCGCCGGTCAGCGCCCAGAGGAACACGATGAACGGCAGCAGCTTCGACCAGACCATCGCCTCGCGGACGCTCTGGTCGGCCACGTCGAGCTGGGCGACCTGGAACGGGCTGGTGGCGGCCGGCGGCACGCCGGAGTCCTCGAGCGTTTGCCGCACCAGCGCGCGGCGCCAGCGGCGGAGGATGTCGCTCGTCCGCAGCCCGGCGACCTGGCTGGGCTCGCGCCCCGAGTTGTAGAGCACCGCGGGCGCCGGGGGGGGCGGGGCCGGCGCGTCGGGGGAGGGTGCCGCGCCGGCCGATTGCAGGCGCTCGGCGAAGTCGGCTGGGAAGACAACGGCCACCTCGATCTCTTCCGCGGCGATCGCAGCGCGGGCGGCGGCGGCCGGGTCGTCGGGGCCCGGGGCGTCGGGAGTGGGGCGGCGCTCGACGATCAGTCGCTCGCGTTCTTCGGGCGTGGCGAAGAGCTTCTCGGCGAAGCGGTCGCCCTCGACCAGCGGCGGCACGCCCGGCGCGTCGGTGAGTTCCTCGGCGTTGTAGAGGGCGACGCGGCCGGTGGTTTCGCGCATGAACTGCGCGAGCTGGAAGAAGCTCGTGCCCAGCAGCGGGTACATGAGCACGGGCAACACCGCGACCATGAACAGCGTCCGCCGGTCGCGGAGCTGGTCGCGCATCTCGCGCCGCCAAATCCAGAGGACGTGTCGCCAGTTCAAGGGGAGGCTTGAGGCTTGAGGCTTGAGGGGTGAGGCCCGAGGGGCGAGGAGGCTTGGTCGGCCGAGCGGACCATCTGGAAGAACAGCTCCTCCAGGTCCTGCTGGCCGTGCCGCTCGCGGAGCTCGTCGGTGGGGCCCGAGTCGATGATACGCCCTCGGTGCATCACCGCGATGCGGTCGCAGCTGCGTTGGACCTCGCTCATGATGTGGGTGCTGAACACGACGCACTTGCCCTCGTCGCGGAGCTCGGCGACCGCGTCGAGCGACGCGCGGGCGGCGAACGCGTCGAGGCCGTTGGTCGCTTCGTCGAAGACGATCACCGGCGGGTCGTGCACCAGCGCGCGGGCGATCGAGGTCTTCTGTTTCATGCCGGTCGACATCTTCGCGCCGAGCGTGTCGCGCAGGTCGTCCATCCCGAGCTTCGCGAACAGCCCCTCCATCCGCTCGCGGAGCGTGGCCGGCGCGAGGCCGTGCAGGCGGCCGAAGTACTCGACGAACTCCCAGGCGGTCATCCGGTCGTACACGGCGGTGTTGGCGGAGATGAAGCCGATCTGGTTGCGGACCAGTTCGGCTTGCCGAACGCAGTCGAAGCCGTTCACCAGCGCCACGCCGGCCGTCGGCTTGAGCAGCGTGGTGAGGATCCGCAGCGCGGTGGTCTTGCCCGCGCCGTTGGGCCCCAGCAGCCCGAACACCTCGCCGGAGTGGGCGGAGAACGTGAGCCGGTCGACCGCGACGATCTCGCCGCGGGCCAGGTCGTCGTAGGTCTTGGTGAGGCCCTCGACCTGCACCATCGGCCGCTGCGCGACCGGCTGCCGCCCCGGGGATGGCGTCGGCGATGGCGCGCCCGGCGCGTCGGTCATGGCGGCGTCGGGATGAGCGGGTCGCACGGGTCGAGGGGGTCGCACCGCCGCGGCGCGGCGGGCAGACCAACGGGGCCCTCTAGCCTAGCTCACCACGGGCAAGGCGGGCAGGCGGGCGGCCGGGGCGCTGGCCGCGCGGCGGGCGGCCTGGATCGCGCGCTCTTCGGTCGCCGGGTCGACCAGCTGGTAGTGGACGTTCCGTTGCCGCGGCTGGTAGCCCAGCTCGGTGATCGCGTCGCGGATCTCGCCGAGCGTCAGGTAGTGGACCGTGCCCGCCTGGGCGACCACGTTCTCTTCGATCATCAGGCTGCCCATGTCGTTCGCGCCGTAGAGCAGCGCGAGCTGGCCGACCTTCAGCCCCTGCGTGACCCAGCTAGACTGCAGGTTGTCGAAGTTGTCGAGGTAGAGCCGCGCGACGGCGTTGGTGCGCAGGTACTCGTGCGCGCCGGCCGGCTCGAGGTGGTCCATCCGGGTGTTGTCGCGCTGGAAGGTCCAACAGATGAACGCGGTGAAGCCCTTGTGGCCGGCGTCGAGCGACTCGTCCTGCAAGCGGCGGAGCCGCTCCAGGTGCTCGACACGCTCCTGGAGCGTCTCGACGTGGCCGAACATCATCGTCGCGCTGGAGCGCCCCCCCAGGCGGTGCCACACGCGCATCACGTCGAGCCAGTCGTCGGTGAGCACCTTGCCGCGTGTGATCTCGCGGCGCACGCGGTCGACGAGGATCTCGGCGCCGCCGCCGGGCAGGCTGCCGAGGCCGGCCTCCTTGAGCCGCGCGAGGACGGTCTCGAGCGGCAGCTTGTTGACCTTGCCGAAGTGGTAGATCTCCGGCGGGCTGAAGCCGTGGATGTTGACCTGCGGGAACGCCTGCTTGATCTGGCCGAGCATCCGCTCGTACCAGTCGAGCTTGAAGTCGGGGTGCAGGCCGCCTTGCAGCAGGATCTGCTCGCCGCCGAGGTCGACGGTCTCTCGGACCTTCTCGAGCAGCTCGTCGATCGAGAGGACGTACCCCTCGTCGGACTTCGGGCCGCGGTAGAACGCGCAGAAGTCGCACACCGCCGTGCAAACGTTCGTGTAGTTGATGTTCCGGTCGATGTTGTACGTGCGGACCGGCCCGGGGTGGCGGCGGCGGGTCGCCTCGTCGGCCGCGCGGCCCAGCGAAGCGAGCGGCGCCTCGCGCAGCAACCGCACGCCCTCCTCGGGCGACAGGCGGTCGCCGGCGGCGGCCTTGGCGAGCAGTTCGTCGACGGCGATCGTCGCGATCATGGGCTACCCAGCGGGGGTCGGTCAGCTAGCGGCGGCGGGCGCGGGGAGCAGGCCGGCCTCGCGGCAGAGGGATTGGAAGCGGGCGAGCGCGTCGTGCTGGCGGGCGCCGAAGCGGTACCGCAGGTTGTCACGAAGGTACCGCTGGGCGTGGTCGGCGGTAAGCCCGAGCGGCGGCCCCTCGGCCGCGGCGATGTGATCCAGGTGCGCGAGCCCGTCGTCGCGGCAAGCCTGCAGCAGCGCGGTGAGGGCCTCCGCCGGCGCGCCGGGCCGCGCGGCCCACACGGCGAACACGAACGGCTGACCGGTGTCGATACGCCACTCGTGGGCGAGGTCCCACGCGGCGACGAACCGGTCGCGGATCGCCGCGGCGGGCGGGTGCATCGCGCGGTCGCCGATCAGCAGCACCGCGTCGGCGTCGGCGTCGGCCAAGCCGCAGCCGATCGGCAACGGCCGGCGCTCGGGCCGCACGCCGCACCGCCGGTCGAGCAGCAGCCGGCAGAGGGCCGCGCTGGTGCGCGAGCCCTCGTCCAGCGCGAGCGTGCGCACGCAGTGCGGCGGCTTGCGGAAGTAGACCTTCACGCTGCCCACGGGGCCGTCGGCCGCCACGCACGCGTCCGACAGCACCTGCCAGTCGGGGTTGGCGAAGGTCTCGAAGACCGGGACCAACGCCACGTCGAGCCGGCCGGCCGCTAGCGAGTCGGCCAAGCGGCTCGGCAGGTCGCACAGCAGCCGCGCGCCGGCCAGGCTCGGGCGCCCGCCCGCGAGCCGGGCCGCGTGGTCGGCGAAGCGGAAGATCAGCGGCTTGCTGTTGAGGTAGTTCACCGCGCCGATCCGCAGCGGCGGCGGCAGGTCGCGATCGGGCATGGCGAGCGGGCGGGGTGAGGGCGGCGGGGCCGGGGTCGGCTGGAGGCTAACCGGCGGGGGCGGGGCGGGCTTCACACCGGGGCGGCTGGCGGCGGTGAGCCGAGGGCGCCGGGAGACCACGGCGGCGGGGTTGCGGGGGCGATCGATTGCACGGGCGACGGGGGCTTCGCTTCGCGAGCGCCGCCGCCGCCTGTAGGCGGGCGCCGCTTCCCGGGCTCTCGGGGCGGCGTGTCCCTGTTTAGTCGAACTCCAGCCGGCTGAACGCGCGGACTCCGCGGGTGAGCGGCACGATCGTGGCGACCATGCCGACCGCAACGGCCAGCCCCGCGCCGAGCACGAGCCACAGGTCGAGGTAGCGGGTCGGCAGCCAGTCGGGGTTGATCGACGCGCTGTCGGCGATGAGCTTGAAGTGGCACGGCAGGGCCGTCAATGTCACCACGAGGATGATGTAGATCGCGCTGAGGACCAGGTTCAGCGTGCCGCCGAAGCCGGCGGCGATCTTCGACGGGGAGGCCTCGCGGAAGTCGGGCATGATCGCGCCGAGGCCGACCGCCAGAGCCGCCAGGCCGACGCACAGCAGCACGGTCGTGAGCTGGTGCACGCCGATCACCAGCGCCGAGACCCGCAGCATCAGGTCGCTGACGAGGATCAGCGCCGCGCACGGCGCCCACGAGCCGAGCGCGGCGAACACGAACTTGCTCCACACGATGGTCTCGCGGCTGACGGGCATCAGCCCCAGCACCCAGAACCGCCGCCCCTCGAGGCTGAGCATCGGGTAGATGAACCGGGTGGTGAACGTCGAGAGGATCAGGCCCACGACCGCCAGGTTGAGGAAGCTCACCAGGTTGACCCACGTGGCGCGGTCGATGTCGCCGGCGGTAACCCGGAATTGGTCCACGTTGAGGAAGTACAGGCCGAGCAGGCCGAAGAAGATCAAGAACTGCGACCACTGCACCGGGTCGCGGCGCAGCAGGCGCCAGTCCTTGAGCAGCAGCAGGCGGACCTGCGGCGGGAAGGGGTGCAGGACGGCCTCCGCGACGCGGTCGACCAGGGCGGTCTTGCCGCGCCGCGCGCGGCGCGGGCGGCACTCCATCTGGCTGAAGGCCGTGCGGAACGTGCGTTGCGCGACGGCCTTGAGGATGAGCCGCGCCATCAGCGAGTTGGTGAACAGCAGCAGCAGGCACATCACCGCGCGGACGACGGGCGTCTCGCCGAGGGGCATCGGGATCGGGGGGGGCTGCTGCGCGGCGTCGATCAGCGCGTCGCTGAGCCACGAGCTGGGGAGCAGCTCGCCGCGGGTGAAGCTGAAGCGGTTGATCGTGTCGTTGAAGAAGCGGTCGTCGAACACCTGCGTGCGGGTGGCGCCGACGGCGTCCCACACGGCCGCGACGGCCGCGCCGAACGACACCGCCGCGATCGCGGCCAGGACCGTCAGCCGCACGTGGGCGAGCTTGTAGATCAGCAGCAGGCAGCAGATCGCGCCCAGCGCGCAGGGGATGTACACGAACGACAGGATCAGCGGCAGGATCAACGCGTAGTAGCTCCACGGCGCGTCGACCGACAGGCCGTAGGCGATCGTCAGCGGGCTGGCCAGCAAGAAGAAGCCCCAGCTGCTGAAGAGCACCGCCTCTTGGAACTTGTGCAGCACGACACGCTCGTCGCGCGCCGGGGTCGTCAGCAGGTAGCGCGTCTCCGGCGAGGCGAACAGGCCGCCGTAGAGGATGATGCCCGACGAGAAGATGAGCATCAGGTTCAGCGACGCGAAGAACAGGTGGAAGACAAACTCCACGGTCTTCGTGTGGAACGGGTAGCCCGGCGCAGCGATCCCGGTGCTGAGGAACTGGAAGCCGAGGTAGAACAGCGCGAACAACCCGCACCAGAAGAACAAGCTCAGCGTGACGACCAGCAGCGTACGCAACCGCGCCTGGCCGAGCAGCCGGCGCAGGTGGGCGCGGGCCTCGGTCAGGCGCACGCGGCGGAAGAGGGCGGCCTCGGTGCGTGTGTCGAGGTCGCGCCGCTCGGGGGCGGCGGTCGCGCGGACGGCGGCCGGCGCGGGGGTCACGGCTGGTTCTCGACGGGGCTGGGCGGCTCGACGGGGTTGGGCGGCTGGAGGGGGTTGGGCGGCTCGAGGGGGCCGGGCGAGTCGATCGGCGCGACGCGCTCGCTTGCCTGCTGGGCGCCACGCTGAGGGCGCGCGGCGGACCCGGCGTCCGCCTGCTCGGCCGCTTCGCGCGACGACACGCCGCCGACCTCGCCGCCGACGAGCGTCAGGTACAGGCGCTCCAGGGTCATGTCGCGCGCCGGGTGCAGGCGGCGCATCTCTTCGACGGTCCCGAGGAAGATCACCTGCCCCTGCTGCATGACGCCGACGCGGTCGGCGACCTCTTCCGCGGCGGCGAGCGTGTGGGTGGACATGAACACGCTCGCGCCGGCGTCGACCCGTTCGCGGAGCAGGTCCTTGACCAGGCGGATGCTGTGCGGGTCGAGGCCCACGAGCGGCTCGTCGACGACCAGCACCGGGGGGTCGTGCAGCAGCGCGGCGGCGAACACGGTGCGTTGCTTCATGCCGTGCGAGTAGCTCTCGGAGAGCTCGTCGGCGAAGCGGCCGAGGCCGAAGCGGGAGATCTCGCGGTCGATGGCGCGGCCGGCTTCCGAGCGGCTCATGCCGTGCATCTCGGCGACGAACTGGAGGAACTCACGGCCGGAGAGCTTCTCGTACAGGTAGGGCTGGTCGGGCACGTAGCCGATCTGCTTGGCGGCCTCGCGCGCCTGGCTGACCACGTCGCGTCCCTCGACGAGCACCTGGCCCGCGCCGGGCCGGAGCAAGCCGACGAGCATCTTGATCGTGGTGGTCTTGCCCGCGCCGTTGTGGCCGAGCATGGCGAAGAGCTCGCCCGACGGGATGACCAAGTCCAGGCCGCGGACGGCGAGCGTGTCTCCGTAGCTGCGGGTGACGCCTCGGAACTCGATCATCTCCAACGCCGGGAAGCAGTCGGTCAGGGGGCGGGCGCGTCGGCGCGGGGCGGCTCGAGCGGGATGGTGGTCGCGTAGCGCTCGAGCTCGAGCAGTTCGTCTGCGAGGCGTTGCGACTCGGCTTCGGGTTCGCGGAGGAACGTGAGGCGGCTGCCAAACACCTGCGTCTGCTGCTGCAGGACCCGGCCATCGTCGGCCACCCACAGGGTCGCCCGCAAGCGCCCCTGCTGGCTGCTGCCGGTTTTTTCCATCGACTCGAACTGGACGAGCCAAGTATCGAGGTTCTGGCCCTCGTAGAAAAGCTTGAGCCGCTCTTCCACGTGGCCCTCGACCATCTCGACCGGCGCATTGGGCGAGGCGAACGGGCTGTAGACCTCGGTCGTCCAGCGTCGGTCTTGGTACAAGCGATTCAGTCGCACGAGTGGCGTGAGCTCGCCGCCAAAGGCGGCTTGGCTGGGCCAGGGGTGTTCGAACTGCTTGTCGATCTCCGCGACGCTCAGCTGCAGCTTGAGCTTCTCGCTGCGGATCGACCCGGTGATGCGGATCGGCACGCCGATGCTGTCGCTGTCGATGCGGGTCTTGAAAGCGTGGAGCCGGTCGAGCGAGTCGAACATCAAGATGGTTCGCATATCGAACGACATGCCGTCGAGCGAACGCGCGAACGGGCGCATCCACAGCGGCAACGCGTCGGGCGACTCGAGCCGATCGATCCGCAGCAGACTATGGACCTCCTTCGAGCCGCCGGACCCCGGGACCGACTGCAAGACCGCCACGCCGCAGGGCTCGTCGTCCATCGCGATCCGCCACGCGACCGGTTCGGATTGCCGCGACAGCTGCGACATCGGCGCCCGGTCGCCCGTGAGCGGGGGAAGGATCCGCTCGGCCACCAGCCACGACATCGCGCCGAGCCAGAGGACGATCACCACGGCCGCGTAGAGTCGATCGCCCATAAAGGTGCTCCTTCTAGCGGCCGGTGGTCGCTAGCAGGCCGGTTTGGCGGCGGGTTGGCCACACACGAGAAAAAAGGGAACCGGTTGTCGTCAGCAGCGATCCTACTCCCGGAACCGCAGGACTGCGACTGGCCGTGGGCGATAGCACCGCGGGCGGGCCTCGGCCTGGCGGCGGCCGGCGTGTCCGGCACAAGCCGCACGACCGGCCCCGCCCCGGCGGCGCAGCGGACGCCCGTGGCGCCCGGCGGACTCGTTTGGACGGATTTGCGGAGTGTGTGTATACTGGTCGGCCGCGGGCGAGACCTATCCCGAGTTCAAGGAGGCGATTCAAAATGCCAAGCTCGGTGTTCTACGTACAGGCTTGCCCCGCTTGCGGACGGAGTCTGCAAGTGCGGGTTGATTACCTTGGCAAAGGCGTGGCTTGCCAGCATTGCCACGCGAACTTCGTCGCGCAGCAAGAGAGCCGCACGCCGAGTCCCTCCGAGTCGGGCTTGGCGCTGCTCGACCGCGCGGACGAGCTGCTCAAGGCCGTCGAGAAGGCGCGGCGTGAGAAAGAGCGGCTCGACGGGCGGTCGGCCCTCGATGGGTCCAGCAGCAATGGCTCCAGCAGCAATGGCTCCACCCGCGCTGGCTCCACGCACGGAAAGTCCGCCGTGGCCGACGCCTCGAAGTGACCCGGCTGCGTTAGTAGGCCGCAGCGCCGCCAGCATCCTCAGCGCCCCCGCAGCAGCCCCAGTAGCCGCAGCCGCAGCCGCAGCAGCCGCAGCCGCAGCCCAGGCGAGCGGCTGCCGGCAGGTTCGCTTCCTCGACGCCCGGCGGGCGAGTCAGCCGACCACGCGCGCGAGGTCCGCGAAGTAGCCCGGGTAGGTCTTGGCGGTGCAGCCGGGGTTCGCGATCCGCACCCCCGGCTGCCGCAGGCCCACGAGCGCGAGGCTCATCGCCATGCGGTGGTCGTCGTAGGTCTGGACCAGGGCGGGGCGTAGCGGGCGGGGCGTGATCTTGAGGCCGTCGGACAGTTCGTCGACCTCCGCGCCGAGGCGGCGCAGCTCGGTCGCCAGGTCGGCGATGCGGTCGGTCTCTTTGTGCCGGTTGTGGGCGACGCCGCGGACCTCGGTCGGTCCCTCGGCGAACAGCGCCACGGCGGCGAGCGTCTGCACGGTGTCGCTGATTGCGTTCATGTCGAGCCGCGCGCCGCGGAGCGGCTGGCTGTCCGGCGGGCCGTGCACGGTGATCGCGTCGGCGCCGGCTTCGACGCGGCAGCCCATCTGCTCGAGGCAGTCGACGAAGGCGACGTCGCCCTGCAGCGCGCTGCGCGACAAGCCTTCGACGGTGACCGCGCCGCCGAGGATGGCCGGGATCGCCCAGAAGTAGCTGGCGGCCGAAGCGTCGGGCTCGATCTCGTAGCCCCGGCCGCGGTACGCGCCGGCGGCGGGCACGTCGAAGCGCGACAGGTCCTCCGGAGCGGCGACCTCGACGCCAAAGTCGCGCATCGTTCGGAGCGTCATCGTCACGTACGGCCGGCTGACCAGCTCGCCGTCGACCGTCAGGCGGGTCGGCGTATCGGCGCACGGGCAGGCCATCAGCAACGCGCTGAGGAACTGGCTCGAGATCGATCCGCCGACCCGGGCCTCGCCGCCGGGCAGGCCGTTGGCGTGCACCTGGACAGGCGGGCAGCCGCCGGGCGACTCGCAGAGCACGCTCGCGCCCAGCGCGTTGAGCGCCTCGGCCAGGTCGCCGATCGGGCGCTCGTGCATACGCGGCACGCCGGTCAGGCGGAACGCGCCGTGGCCGAGGGTCGCTAGCGCGGTGAGGAAGCGGACGGTGGTGCCGCTGTTGCCGATGAACAGCTCGGCCTCGGTCGCGGGGACCTGGCCCGCGGCGCCCGCCACGCGGAGCGTCGTCCCGAGGTCGGCGACTTCCACGGCGATCCCCAGCCGCTGCAGGCTGTCGATCATGACCCGCGTGTCGTCGCTCACCAGCGCGCCGGTGAGTACTGACTCGCCCTGGGCCAACGCCGCACACACCAGCGCGCGGTTGGTCAGGCTCTTAGAGCCGGGCGGGCGGACCGTCGCGCGGACGGGGCCGCTCGCCGGCTGGATCTCGATAGCGTCGGCGGGGCTTGGGTGGTTGGGGTCGGCGGCGTCGGTCATCGCAGCGGGGCGGGCGAGGGCAGGGGGGGCGTGGCCGTGTCGACCCGCGCGATCTTCCACAGCGTGCCGACGCCGCGGAAGTAGATGGCGTCGCCCCCGACGGCCGGCGAGGCGAGCACCGCCTGGCCGAAGTCGGCCTCCGAGAGCACCTCGCCGTCGTCGAGCGAAACGACGCTCGCTTCGCCGTCGTCGTTCACGCAGTACACGCGCCCGCCGGCCACGACCGGGGTCGCCCAGTAGGAGCCGCCGAGCCGCCGGCGCCAGACGACGTCGCCGCTGGCGAGATCGCCGCAAGCGAGCACCCCGCCGCGGTTGACGACCAGCACCCTGTCGCCGGCGACCACCGGCGTGGGCGAGCCGGGTTGCAGGCGGCCGGCTTGCAACGCCGGCGCGGGCGGCTCGCCCGGGGCGAAGGGCCCCTCGTAGACGCTCACGCCCGAGGCCGCGAGGACCAGCCGCGCGCCCTCGCCGGCCGGGGAGGGCACGCCTGGGCAGTCGGCTTTGATACGGGTGATCTGCTCGCCGGTCGCGGCGTCGAGCAGCGACACGCCCCCCTGGTCTTGCAGCCACACGGCCGGCCGGCCGCTGTCGGTCCGCCAAGGCAGGGGCGACGCCCAGTTGCTCTGCCGCGGTCGGTCGACCTCCCAGAGGGTTTGGCCCGTTTCGCGGTCCAGGCCGATCGCGAACGACTCGCCTTGGCACTCGGCTTGGACGACGACCGCCGGGCCGGCGACCACCGGCGAGGAGGCCATGCCGATGTCGTTGCCCACGCCCGGGTGGTCTTGGGCGAGGCCGCGGACCCAGGCGAGGTCGCCTTCGAGGGTGAACGCGGCCAGGTCGTTCGAGCTGTAGAACACGTACACCCGCTGGCCGTCGGAGCAGGGGGTCGGCGCGGCGTTGGCGGAGGTCGGGTGGCAGTTCGGCCTGCCGGTGGCCCACATCTGTCGCGACCAGAGCGGCGCGCCGGTCGATGCGTCGTACGCGAGCACGTGGAGCCGTTCGCGGCGCGGCCCGTCCGACGCGGTGAGCAGCACCCGGTCGCCCACGACGATCGGCCCGCCGACGCCCCGGCCGGGTAGGTCGGCCGTCCACGCGACGTTCTCGCCGCTCTGGAGCGACCACTCGGCCGGCGGGTTGGCCTCCCGCGGCGCGGACGACGATCCGTCGCCGCGGAACGCGGGCCAATCGGCGCCACCTATCACGAGGCAGGCGAGCGCTGCTGCTGCGGCGGCGGCGTGCGGTCGGGTCATGGCTTGTTGCTGGGTTGGGTTGGGGCCGGGTCTTGCTCTTCGGTTCTCTCGAACGAGGGGGGCGCGACGACCTCGACTCCCTCGACGGCGCCGCCGCCGGGGGCGGTGACCCGGAGGGCGATCGGCCACGTCTGCGCCCAAGGTTCGGTCTGCTCGTTCTGGCAGACCTTCACGAGGAGGGCGTTGTCGCCGGCGCCGAGTTCGGCTGCGGCCACGTATTGGTCGAACAGCGAGCCGCTGTGGTAGGTCTCGTTCGCGCCGACCAGTTGGCCGTTGACCCAGAACTTGGTCGCGGCCTTCGACTCGTAACGGATTTCGACCGGCGTGGGCTCCGCGGCGTGCAGCGTGGCCCACGCGTAGCCGACGGCGCCCTTGTGCGGGCCGATCGCGTCGTTCAGCTCGACCTCGCCGAGCCGGTCGTCGGTCTCGAACGGCTTCCAGCCGAAGGGACCCTGCGGGCCTTCTTCGTCGTGGCCCTCGTAGCTCGCGTTGGGGTCGAGGGATTCTTCGGGCGGATAAACCGTGTCGAAGCCGCGGCCGCCGCGATTGTCGAACGGCCCGGCGACACGCCAGCGGGTGACGAACCCCAGCTCGTCGGCCAGTTCGGTCGGCTCGCCGAGCTCCTCCAACGCCGCGGCGGCTTGTTCGATCTGGTCGATCGTGCGAGCGGCGGCGAGCGCCTCGCGGTAGGCGGCCTGCTTGCGGCCCGCGTCGGCTTCTTGCTCGGCCGCAGCGAGCATCCGCGCGACGGCGTCGTAGCGGATCTCGGTGCTCGGGTCGTCGACCAGGTCGTCGAGCATCGCCTCGGCCGCGTCGGGGTCGGCGCGGCGGAGGTACTCCCACGCGGCGCGCCGCGCTCGGGGCGACTGGTCGCGGTCTTGCACAAACTCCCGCAGCGCCGCTTGCGGCAGGCGCCGGGCGCCGCGTGCGTCGGCGATGGCGTCGGCCGCCGTGCGGAGCCAGTTCTCCGCCAGCGGCGTCGCGCCCCGCATGGCCCGCAGCACTTCCGGCAACCGGTCGGCGTTCCAGCCGGCGACCTCCGCCCAGGCACGCCGCAGAGTTGGGTCGGAGCCGACGCCGATCTCGGCTTGCCGCAGCGCCTTGAGGGCGTCCGGCGTGCCGGCAGCGCTCGTTTGTTGGTCGCGGGGCGTCGCAGGGCGGGGCGGTTCGCCCCCCGCGCCGGCCTCGCCAGCCGGCTTGAGGATCAGGCGCACGGGCGTGCCGATCGGCGGGATCCGTTCGGTGAAGGGTTCGAACCAGAGCTCGCCGTTCTGCTGGGTGCTGGGGGCGGGCACGTCGAGCATTGCCGCGCCGAAGTTCGACACGCAGACAAGGTCGCCCGACTCGGCCAGGTAGTGTTGGCGGCCGGTGTCGGGGTTGGTCCAGAAGCCGCTGCCGGCGAACACGAAGGGGAGCTCCATCGCCTTCTTGGTTTCGACGCTGCGGACCCAGTCTTGCGCCTTGGCGGTCTTGACCTGGCCCCCATCGATCCAGCGGACGAGCACGTCGATGCGGTCGCCGGTGGGCGGCTTGTACTCGGGGTCGAACTGGACGGTCGCGCCGGGCTCGGCGCCCACCGCGAGCAGGCCCGTGTGCAGCAAGAACGCGGGGGAGTCGACCGCGACGACCGACTCGTGTTCCTTGGTGCCGACCGGGCACGCGAACATCTCGAGCACGCCCTCGCGGAGCACGACCTTGCCGTCAACGTGGACCGCGCCGTCGGCGATCCACACGGGCGAGTCCTCCGCCAAACGCCGGCCGCCCTCGGGCGGCTGGAGCGGGGTGGCGTCGACAGGGTTGGCGGCGGGCGCTGCGCCGGGCCCTTGTGCTTTGGCCGCCGGCGCAAGGAGGCCGGCCGCGACGCACAGGCTCAGCGACAATCGCCGCGCGATAACGAGCCAACGGCTACCAGAGCGGCCGCCACGCGGATACACTCGCGGCGCGACGCGGCTGCGGGCCCCGAAGAGAGCGTGCCGTCGTGTCGCGGTGATAAGGGAAGCATCCATTAACCGCTTCGCCTGATGTGAAAGGGATCGGCGCCTGACGCGGCGCTGCCTGGTCGACGCCGCCTCGCTCGGCCGCATGTTACCGCCATCACCCGAAGGATCGCTATGGCGCCCACGGCTACGCCTGCTCTCTCGTCCCGCGAATCGGAAGTGACCAACGAGCCTTTCTCTGAAGCGACGGGCTCGCTCAGGGGACTCGACGCCAAGGCGCTGTGGCGGAACTCGGCGCCGTCGGCGGTGCGCGAAGCGTGGCGCCGCGGCGACCACGAGGCCGCCTGGACCGCGTGGCGCGAGCACCTGGCCCAGCGTAGCGACGACCGGGCCTCCGATCCCGCGCGGCTATGCTGGGGCCTCAAGGCGGCCGAAAGCGAGCGGCTCACGCAGTGGATCGACTCTCTGCGGCAGGCCCGCGACGAGTCGGACGCGACGGACGCCCTCGGCCGGTGGTTCGGTGGTTCGGCCGGCGAGCTGACGCCGCTGGCCGCACTCGAGGCCCTCGCGCTAGCCGACGCGGCGCCGAGGCTCGCCGGGCTGCTCGACGCGGAGGACTGGTGGCGCCTGGTCGAGGCCCTCCGCCATCTGGCCGAAGAAGCCGCCAACGCGCCGCCGGCCGACGCGGACGAGCCCGACCGGGTCGTCGTCGGCCAATTGCTCGCGGGCGAGTTGCCGCTCGTGCTGAGCCGCCACCTATCGGAGCTCCGCCCTCTGGAAGAACTCGCGGCGCCGTCGCGCGACGCGTTGTCCGATGGGCTGGAGGGGCTGACCGATGGCGAGGGGCTGCTCGCGGCGCAACTGTGGATCGACGGCGCCGCCGCTTCGCTGCTCATCGCGTGCTGGACCCGCTGCCTGGCCGCGGCCGGGGGCCGCAAGCCGTGGTCGGCCGACGCCCAATTGCAGTACGAGTGGCTGGCCCGCCAAGCGCTGCGGATCGCCGACCGCGAAGGCCGCCTGGCCTTCACCGCCGAACCGCTCGCCGGCGCGGCGGAGCTGCTGCGGGCGGCGCTCGCCGCTGGGGGCGACCCGTCGGACGAGTCGGCCGCGGTGGAGCGGCTCCGCCGGTTCCGCGGCGACGACTCCTTCGAGCCCCCCAGCCCGTCGAACCACTCGGAGTGGGCCGAGCTGGGAGTGCTCGCCAGCGGCTGGCGCGACAAGGCGCCGCGCATCGTGGTGGCCCACCCGGACGCGTCCTGCCGTGTCGAGGTCTACAGCGGCAAGCAGAGACTGATCGCCGGCGAGTGGCCGGTCGAGGTCGAGGTCGACGGCCAGCGCACGGCCATCGACGACACTTGGGACTGCCAGTGTTGGTATTCCGATGAGGAGTGCGACTACCTAGAGCTCGCGCTGCAGCTCGAGGGCGGCGGCACACTCGAGCGGCAGTTCTTCCTCGCCCGCGAGGACGGTGTCGGCTTCTTGGCCGACGTGTTCTTGTCGGGCCGCGAGGCGCCCTCGAAGCTCCGCCTGGCCTCGCGCCTGCCCCTGGGCGAGGGCGTGTCGCTGCGTCCCGAGCGAGAGACCCGCGACGCGGTGCTCACCGCCGACGGCGAAGCGGTCGCCGGCCTCGTGCCGCTGTCCCTGGCCGAGTGGCGCGACGACCCGCGCGGCGGCGAGCTGACCGCCGAGGGCGGGTCGCTGTTGCTGACGCGCGAGCACGAAGGGCTGAATATCGCGTCGCACCTGTGGATCGACTTCGCCCCGAAACGCTTCGCGAAGCAACGCACGTGGCGGCGGCTGACCGTGGCCGAGTCGCTGAAGAACGTGTCGTCCGACGTGGCGGTGGCTTACCGCGTGCAAGCGGCGAAGCAGCAGTGGCTGGTTTATCGCTCGCTCACGCCGGCGGGTAATAGGACGGTGCTCGGGCAGAACCTGTCGAGCGAGGCCCTTGTCGGCCGATTCGTCGCGCCGGACGGCACGATCGACGAGTACCTCGAGATCGAGGGGGGCGAGGAGGACTGACCGCCGGCGGGGCGCCGGCGGAGCCGCCTTGCGATGGGATCGACATGCAGCCAGGCGAACTCGACAGCCTCGTACAGAGAAACCTCCAAGCCGTGCTCGAGCGGATCGCCCGCGCGTGCGACGCCGCTGGCCGCTCGTCCGACGAGGTGACGCTCGTCGGCGTGACGAAGTACGTCGGCGCCGCGGCGACCGCCGCGCTGGTGCGGGCCGGCTGCAGCGACCTGGGGGAGGCCCGCCCCCAACAGCTTTGGGAGAAGGCCGCCGCGCCGGAGCTGGCGGGCTTGCCGATCGCTTGGCGGCTGATCGGCCACCTGCAGCGGAACAAAGCGGACCGGACCGTCGGCGTAGCGGCCGCCATCGACAGCATCGACTCGCTCCGCCTGCTGCGGGCCGTCGACGGGGCGGCTGGCGGGCACGGCAAGCGGCTGCCGATCCTCCTGGAGGTGAACATCTCCGGCGACGCAGAGAAACACGGCTTCTCGCCGGACGAGCTCCCTGCGGTTCTTGAGGAACTCAGCGGGCGAGAGCACGTCGAAGCCCAGGGCTTGATGGCGATGGCCGCCCGCGAAGGGGGGCCGGACGTGGCCCGGCGGAACTTCGCCGACCTCCGCGAGCTCCGCGATCGACACGCCACCGGAGCGCGGCCGCTGGCTACCCTGTCGATGGGCATGTCGGGCGACCTCGAAGAGGCGATACTCGAAGGCGCGACGATCGTCCGCGTCGGCTCGGCCCTTTGGGACGGGGTGGCTTGAGGCCTTCGTGGCTCCCATGTGCGACAGGCGAGACTGCCAAAGAAAATGATCGAGATTAAACGCAACCCGACCCGGCCCGTTCGCATCGGCTCGGTCACCATCGGCGACGGCCACCCGATCGCCGTGCAGTCGATGACCGCCACACGCACGCAGGACGTCGACGCGACCGTCGCGCTGGTGAACCTGATGGCCGAAGGGGGGCCGGGCGTGGGGGCGGACGTGGTGCGGGTGGCGGTCGACAGCAAGCCCGACGCGGCGGCCCTGGCCGAGATCCGCAAGCAGACCACCGCGAACCTGTCGGTCGACCTGCAAGAGAACTACCGCCTGGCGGAGGTCGTCGCGCCGCACGTGGACAAGATCCGCTACAACCCGGGCCACCTGTACCACCACGAGCGTGACAAGCCGTGGCAAGACAAGGTCGAGTACTTGGTCGGCGTGGCGCGGGACAACGACTGCGCGATCCGGGTGGGCGTGAACTGCGGCAGCGTCGACCCGGCCAAGAAAGAGAAGTACCCGCCGACCGACGCGGTCGGTCCGATGCTCGAGTCGGCGCTCGACCACTGCGCGTGGCTGGACGAGCTCGGCTTCACGCGCTACTGCGTGTCGCTCAAGGACAGCGACCCGAAGCACGTGATCGAGGCCAACACCCGCTTCGCCGAGGCGCGCCCCGACGTGCCGCTGCACCTGGGCGTGACCGAAGCGGGCATCCCGCCCGAGGGCGTGATCAAGACCCGGATCGCGTTCGAGCAACTGATCTCTAAGGGGATCGGCGACACGCTGCGTGTTTCGCTGACCGTGCCCAACCACCGCAAGTTCGAGGAGATCGAGGCCGGCCGGAAGATCGTCGCCGACATCCACGCGGGGCGGACACGCAGCGTGGTCGACTACGGCCTGCCGACGATGAACATCATCAGCTGCCCGAGCTGCAGCCGCGTCGAGAACGAAGCGTTCGTCGATCTGGCGGAGCAGGTCAAGGAGATGACCCACTACGCCCGCGACCACGCGATCACGATCGCCGTAATGGGCTGCCGCGTGAACGGCCCCGGCGAGACCGACGACGCCGACCTCGGCCTGTGGTGCGGCCCGAACTACGTGAACCTCAAGCGCGGCGAGCAAGAACTCGGCCGCTTCGGCTACGACGAGGTCCTCGTGCGGCTGAAGCAAGAGCTCGACGAGTTGATCGCCGCGCGGACCGGGGCCGGCGCAGTGGGGTAGTGGTGTGAAAGCGGCGTGAAGAGTGAAAGAGGCGCCGCCGACCGGTCGGCGGCGCCCCCCAACTACCGCTTGCTGCGATTCTTACCGCTCGACCGCGCGACGCCACGCATCGCTTTGACGACGCGGCGGGCGTAGCCCTTGTCCAGCCGCGCGAGGCGCACGGCACGGAGGTCGAGCGTGTAGCCCGCGCCGTCGGGCGGCTCGACAAACACGAACGGCAGGCACGCGTCGAGCACCCGCAGCGGCGGCGCCGCCTCGCGGGGACGCAGGCGCACGTGGATCACCCGCTCGCCGTGCGGCGGCGGGTCGCAGTACCAGTTGGCCGCGCACCACTGCAGCTCCTCGTCGAGCACCGCCACGTAGTCGCCGGCGCGCACGTCTTCCGGCGCCAAGGGCTTGGCGAGCGAGGCGTGATCGGCGGCTCGGGTGGTAGTGCTCATCGTTCGCGGTGGCGGGTTGTGGCTGCTGACAGGCCGCCCGGCCCCTGGGTTCGCGGCGACCCGGAGGGGTTCCGAGCTTCCACCAGAGCGCCCGGCCGACCGAGATTGACGCGCCTTAAATCCTCTGGATTGCGAAACGATGGGGTTTCACTGCGTGAACAAGCGCGGCGGCGTTGGTAAACTCTGACGCCGTTCGCCGCGGATTCCCCACCGATTTTCCTTCGCTGAGGCGACGACATGCTCTCGCTCGACTGGCGGCCGCTGGACCGCCGCGACTTCCTCGCTAGGGCCGGCCTCGCCGGGCTCGGCGTGCAACTGGGGGGGCTCCTGGTTCCCAGCCCCAGCCAAGCCGCCGCCAACCGCTACTCCGCGCCGCCGGTGCGGGCCAAGAGCGTCATCCACATCTATTTGACGGGCGGCCTCTCGGCGCAGGAGTCTTGGGACCCGAAGCCCGAGGCGCCGATCGAGTACCGCGGCGAGCTCGGCTCGGTCGCCACCAAGCTGCCCGGCGTGCGGTTTGGTGAGCTGCTCGACCACACCGCGAAGATCGCCGACCGCCTGACCGTCGTCCGGTCGATGACGCACGGCGAAGCCGCCCACGAACGCGGCCAGCACAACATGCTGACCGGCTACCGGCCGAGCCCGGCGCTGCTGTACCCGAGCCTCGGCAGTGTGGTCAGCCACGAGTACGGGCCGCGCAAGAACCTGCCGCCGTACATCGCGATCCCCGGTGAGGTGACCGCGTTCGGCGGGGCGGGCTACCTGAACTCGGCCTTCGCCCCCTTCAGCGTCGGCGGCGACCCCGCGCAGGCCAACTTCGAGGTCCGCGACCTGAACCTGCCCGAGGGCGTGTCCGACGAGCGCTACCACCGCCGGCTGAAGGCGCTCGAGGCGGTCAACCGCGCGTTCACCGCGCGGGCCGACTCCGACGCGGTCGCCGCGATGGACGCGTTCTACGAGCGGGCCAAAGACCTCATCGGCTCGCCCGCGGCGCGCGAGGCGTTCAACCTCAAGAAGGAGCCCGACGCGGTCCGCAATCGGTACGGACGCAACCAGGCCGGCCAGCGGATGCTGCTCGCGCGGCGCCTGGCGGAGGCCGGCGCGCGGTACGTGGCGCTCACCTACGGCGGCTGGGACCACCACCAACAGATCACCAGCAACATGCGGCGCCTGACGCCGGCGTTCGACCAGGCGTTCAGCACGCTGGTGCTCGACCTGGAGGAGCGTGGCCTGCTGGACGAGACGCTCGTCATGGTGTCGTCGGAGTTCGGCCGCACGCCGAAGGTCAACGCCGACGCGGGCCGCGACCACTGGTCGAAGGTGTTCAGCGTCGCGCTGGCCGGCGGCGGCGTGCGGCGGGGCGAGGTCGTCGGCTCGTCGGGCCCGACGGCCACCGAGCCCGAGGACACGCCGGTCTCGCCCGAGGACCTGGCGACCACGGTGTTCCACTTGCTCGGCATCCCCGCAGCGAAGGAACTGATCGCGCCGGGCGACCGCCCGATCGAGATCGTCAAAGGCGGTCGCGTACGCGACGAGTTGCTCGCGTAGCCGTCGGGCCGCTGCGGCCCCCTGCCGCCACCGCCCCGCCCCTGCCACACCGAGGTGTCCGAGTGGAGTCTGTCTTGGTCCGAGCCTTGAGCGCGACGGCGCTGCTGCTTGCCGGCGCCGTGGCGTTGGCGGCCGATCCGCAGATCGATCGGCTCGAGCCGCAGGGCGTGCGCCGCGGCGCCGACCAGGCCGTGCTGATCCGCGGCGCGCGGGTCGGCGTCGAGCCGCAAGAGCTGGTGCTCTACGAGCCGGGCGTGGTGGTCGAGAAGCTCGAGCGGGTCGATGACAACGCCGTGAAGGCCACCCTCGCCATCGACGAGCGGTGCGAATTAGGCCGCCACGCGGTGCGCGTCCGCACGGCTAGCGGGTTCAGCAACCTGGTCACGCTCCACGTGGGCGCGCTCGAGCGTGTCGACGAACAGGAGCCGAACAACACGGTCGAGACCGCGCAGGCGATCGCCTGCGACCGGGTCGTCGACGGCGTGGTGAAGCGCGAGGATGAGGACGTGTTCGCCGTCGACCTGGTCGAGGGCCAGCGGCTGAGCGTGGAGGTCGAGGGCTTGCGGCTCGGCCGCACGTTCTTCGACCCGGTCGTTGAGTTGCTCGACGCGAACGGCGCGCCGCTCGCGGAGAACGACGACCGCACCACCGCCTACTCCGACCCCTACCTGACCCACACGGCCGGGGCGGCGGGGCGGGTCTACGTGCGGGTCCGCGAATCGGCCTACCGCGGCGACGACCGCTCCTCGTACCTGCTGCACGTGGGCGACTTTCCTCGGCCCGAAGCGGTCTTCCCCCCGGCCGTGCAGGCCGGCGCCGACGTCCGGCTCGAATGGGTCGAGGCGTCGGGCGAGCGGTGGTCGGCCCCCTGGACCGCGCCGAACGAGGCGGGCCGGGTGGTCGATGCGTACGCGGTCGACGACCGCGGCGTCGCGCCCAGCGGCGCGCCGGTGCTGCTCTCGAGCGAGCCGCCGACACCCGAAGCCGAACCGAACGACGGCCGGCCGGACGCGACACCAACGCCGGCGCCGGGCGTAGCGGTCGGGGTGATCGGCAAGCCGGGCGACACGGACTTTTGGCGATTCACCGCAACGAAGGGCCAAGTGATCGACCTGCGGGTCCGCGCGCGGGAGCTGCGCTCGCCGCTAGACGGGGTGCTGCGACTGTTCGACTCGAGCGGCAAGCGGTTGGCGGGCGCCGACGACGACCGTGGCGACCCCGACCCGACGATCCGCTTCACCGCGCCGGCCGACGGCGAGTACTTCGCGCAGGTCGAAGACCGACTGAAGCGGGGCGGAGCGTCGAGCACCTACGCCCTCGAGGCGAGCCCGCCGGCGCCGGAGGTCGAGCTGACTCTGGCCGAGCGTCGCCGCTTCGAGGCAACCACGGTCGACACGCCGCGTGGCGGCAAGACCGCTGTGCTGTGGACGGTCACCCGGCGCGACACGCGCGGCCCGCTCCAGTTCGCCTTCGATAACCTGCCGCCGGGCGTGACCGCGGAGTGCTTCCCGCTGGCGGCCGATTACAACCGTGTGCCGGTGGTCTTTCACGCGGCGGCCGACGCTCCGCTGGCGGGCGCGCTGGCTCGGCCGCGGGTGGCGTCGGGCGACACCGCGGAAGGGGCAGGCGACCCGCCTGTCGACGCGTCGATCGCTGCGCGTTTCGAGCAGCAGACCTGGCTCGTCCGAGGACGCAACAACCGGGCCGTCTGGAGCCACTTCGCCGACCGGGTGGCGGTAGCGGTCACCGAGCCGGCGCCCTTCTCGGTCGCGATCGACCCGCCGAAAGCGCCGCTGTGCCGCGGGGGATCGACCGAGCTGCGGGTGACCGCCGAGCGGGCGGAGGGCTTCGACGCGCCGATCCGCGTGCTGATGCTCTACCACTCGCCGGGCGTGTCTTCGAACCGGTCGCGTTCGATCGCGAAGGGCCAGACCGAAGTGATGATCCCGGTGACCGCGAACGACAAGGCGAAGACCGGCGAGTGGCCGATTGTCGTCACGGCCGAGGCCAACGTCGGGGGCCGGTTGTGGGCCTCCAGCGGGTTTGTCTCCCTGGCGGTGGCCGAGCCTTACTTCGATGTGGCGGTTCCGACCGTCACCACACGCCAGGGAGAATCGGCCACGATGGCGATCGGGATCACGCCGCGCAAAGGGTTCGAGGGCGTGGCCACTTTGGAGTTGATCGGCCTGCCGCCCGGCGCGAGCGCACCGGCGGTGGAGATCGCTGAGGGCGCCGAGGCCGCCGACGTGCCGATCACCGTCGCGGCCGACGCGAAACCCGGGCGCCACCGCGGCGTGCGGTGCCGCGTGCGGCTGGCGGTCGACGGCGCGCCGGTCGTTTACACGCAGGGCTACGCGGAGCTGCGGATCGATCCGGCCGAGCCGCCGGCGCCCGGCGACTCGCGACAAGCCGCCAACCCACGAGGCCTCGCTCGATGAGCTTGCTCCGATACTCGCTGCCGCTTCTCGTCGCGGTCGCGGTGCGTCCGGCCTCCGCCGAGGAGGCCTCGCCCACGCGGCTGGTGGAGCTGGCCGTGTACCCGCCGCACGTGGAGCTGTCGGGCGCCGACGCTTGGCAGCACGTGATCGCCGTCGCGAAACAAGCCGACGGGCTGACGATCGACGTGACGGACTTGGCGAGTTGGCGCGTCGTCGATGGGGCCGAGCCGTCCGAGGCGATCGGGCTCAACGACGGCCGGCTCGTCGCAGAAGGGGAGGGGCACGCGCGGGTCGTCGCCGAGTTCGCCGGCCTCCGCGCCGAGGCCGATGCCCTCGCCCGTGGTGGCGACTCGGCCGAGCCCGTCAGCTTCCGCCACGACGTGATCCCCATCCTCACCAGCGCGGGGTGCAACTCGGGCGGCTGCCATGGGGCGTCGCGGGGCAAGGACGGGTTCCGGCTTTCGCTCTTCGGTTTCGACCCTGCAAGCGACCACCACAACCTCACGCGCGAGCAAGTCAACCGCCGGCTGAACCTCGCCGTGCCGGAAGAGAGCCTGCTGCTGCTGAAGGCCGTTGGCGGCGTCACCCACACCGGCGGAAAGCTGATCGACGAGGGCAGCTGGGGCTACCGCCGACTCCGGAAGTGGATCGCCGACGGCGCGGCGAGCGACCTCGGCGACGCGCCGACCGTCACCGCCGTGTCGCTCTACCCGCCGGCGGCCGCGATCGGCGCGGGCGGGCAGACGCAGCGGTTCGTCGCGGTCGCCGAATACTCCGACGGCCGGTCGCGCGACGTGACCCACCTGGCGGTCTTCCAGTCGAGCAACGAGTCGTCCGCCGCGATCGACTCGTCGGGCAGGGTCACCTCCGACCGCCGCGGCGAGGCGTTCGTCACCGCGCGGTTCGACACGCACACGGTCGGATCGCAGGTGCTGGTTCTGCCCACCGACGAAGCATTCGAGCCCCGCGAAGAGCCGCCCGCCAACTACATCGACGAGCTGGTCGACGCGAAGCTGCGCACGCTGCGGGTCCACCCGAGCGGCAACGCGACCGACGGGGAGTTCCTCCGCCGCGCGACGATCGACATCGCCGGACGTTTGCCAACGGTCGAAGAGCTAGAAGCGTTCCTCGCCGACAGCGAGGAGGACCGCCGCACGGTGGCGATCGACCGGCTGCTGGAGGACCCGGGCTTCGACCACCTGTGGGGGCAAAAGTGGTCCGACTTGTTGCTGGTGCGGACCGAGCCGAACCGCGTCGAGTACAAGCCGATGTTCTTGTACTCGCAGTGGCTGACCGAGCAGATCGCCGCCCGCCGGCCGCTCGACGAGATGGTGCGCGACCTCTTGTCGGCGAGCGGCACGACTTTCGACACGCCGGCGACGAACTTCTATCAGATCGAGCCCGACCCAAAGAAGATCGCGGAGAACGTGGCCCAGTCGCTGCTGGGCATCCGCCTGCAATGCGCCCAGTGCCACAACCACCCGTTCGACCGCTGGACGATGGACGACTACTACGCGTTCACGGCGTTCTTCACGCAGATCACCCGCAAGCGGACCGACGACTACCGGGAGTGGATGGTCTACAACCGCGGCACGGGCGAGGCGAAGCACCCGGTCGACGGCCGCAACGTGAAGCCCCGCTTCCTCGGCGGCGAAGAGCCCGACACGAAGCGCCGCGACCGCCGCGGGGTGCTCGCCGAGTGGGTCGCGTCGCCGCAGAACCCGTACTTCGCGACGAGCGTCGCCAACCGGGTTTGGGCGCACTTCTTCGGCGTCGGGGTGGTCGAGCCCGTCGACGACGTGCGCGTCAGCAACCCGCCGAGCAACCCGGCTCTCTACGAGCGGCTCGGCGAGAAGTTCGTGGAGTACGACTACGACCTGCGGCGGCTGGTGCGCGACATCGCCACGAGCAACGCGTACCAGCGGTCGTGCGAGCCAAACGACTCCAACGCCGGCGACCGCCGCAACTTCGCCCACGCCTACACGCGCCGCGTGCCGGCCGAGGTCCTCCTGGATTGCCTGAGCCAGGCGACCGAAGCCCCCGAGAAGCTGCCCAACCTGCCGCTGGGCGCGCGGGCGACCGAGCTGGCCGACGGCCGCGCCGGAAACTACTTCCTCACCACGTTCGGCCGCTCCAAACGAGAGACCGTCTGCGCCTGCGAGGCGAAGGACGACCCGACGCTCTCCCAGGCGCTGCACCTGATGAACGGAGCGACCGTGCGCAGCAAGATCGCGGGCGGGAAGCTGATCGAGCGGCTGCTCGACGAGGGCCGCACGCCGGAGGAGGTTCTCGAAGATCTCTGCCTGCGGTCGCTCGCTCGCCGGCCGACCGACGAGGAGCGGGGCGAGCTGCTCGCGATCGTCGGCGAGTCCCCACGCCCCGTCGAGGAGCTACGCGACGTGTTTTGGGCGCTGCTCAATTCGAGAGAGTTCTTGTTCAACCACTGATAAGCCTTCGAGTTCTTTGTGGGGGGACTTCGGGCTCCCACCAATTGAACTGACTTCCCACAGTCGGACCGAGTTGCGGCGCAGCTTGGAGAATCGATGCCCCTCAGTCACACGTTCCCGGCACGCGCAGCGCTCGCCGCCGGCCTTCTGACGATCGGTTCGGCGGCGATTTGCGCCGAGAAGGTCACGTTCGACGATCACGTCAGGCCGATCCTGCGCGAGCACTGCGCGGGTTGCCACAACCAGGACGACGCGGCGAGCGACCTCGCGCTGGACAACTACGACGGCGCGCTCGCCGGCGGCGCCGGCGGCGAGTCGCTCGCGCCGGGCGACCCGGACGGCTCGCGCTTGTGGCTGCTGATCACCGGCGCAGAGGAGCCCGCGATGCCGCCCGGCGGCGACAAGCTGCCCGAAGCGCAGCTCGCGGTGATCCGCGCGTGGATCGAGGGGGGGCTGCTCGAAAACAAGGACTCCAAGGCGAAGGCCTCGCGAAAGCCGGCGGTCGCCGCCGTCGAGGCGGGGCCCATCGGCGAGCCGGAAGACCCCGCCGTGCCCGACGGGGTGTTCCGCCAGCCGGTTGTCACCGCGCCGACGCCCGGGCCGGTCGACGCGGTCGCCGCCAGCCCGTGGGCGGCCGTGGCGGCCGTGGCGTGGCAGCGGCAGGCGTCGCTGTACGATGTGGCGTCGGGCGAGTTGCTCGGCGTGCTGCCTTACTTGGACGGCGCGGTCCGGGTGGTCCGGTTCAGCCGTGACGGCTCGCTCTTGCTGGTCGCCGGCGGCCGACCCGCGGCGGCGGGCACGGCGGCCCTCTACGACGTCGAGTCCGGCGCGCGGCTCGCCACCGTCGGCGACGAGGTCGACGCGGTGCTCGCCGCCGACCTGCGCGCCGACAACGCCGCCGTTGCGATTGGAGGACCGAACAAGAAGGTGCGCGCCTACCGGGTCGCCGACGGCGAGACCCTCTACACGTGCGAGAAGCACACGGATTGGATCACGGCTCTCGCCTACAGCCCGGATGGGCGGCTGCTCGCAACGGCCGACCGGGCAGGCGGCCTGCGGCTGTGGCAGGCCGACGGCGGGCACGAGCGGGCCGACCTCCGCGGCCACAAGGCGGCGGTCACGGCCGTCGCGTGGCGGCGCGACGCGGGCCTGCTCGCCAGCACCAGCGAGGACGGCGCGCTCCGCCTGTGGAGCGCCGACGGCGCCCCGATCAAAGCGATCGACGCGCACCCCGGCGGGGCGATGGCCGTCTCTTTCGCGCCGGATGGCCGCTTGGTCAGCACGGGCCGCGACAAAACGGTGAAGCTCTGGAAGCCCGACGGCGCCGCCGCAGGCGAAGTAGCGAAGCTCGACGACATCGGCCTGTCGGTCGCTTTCACGCACGACGGCGCCCGAGTCGTCGCCAGCGACTGGACCGGCGCGGTTCGCTTGATCGACATCGAGAGCAAAGCCGCCGCTGCCGAGCTGGCGCCCAATCCGCCGACGCTCGCTGAGCGACTGACCGCGGCCGAAGGAGGTCTCGCCCAGCAGCAGGCTGCACGCGACGCGGCCGCGCGAGAGCTCGAGAAAGCCGAGCGGGCCCTCGCCACCGCCGAGCAGCAGCACGCCGAACACGACGCCCGCATCGCCGAAGCGGAACTCGCGCTGGCCGACGCGGCCGAAAGCCTGGCCGACGCCCAGGCGCAGGTCGAAGCGGCCGACGGCGCGGTGGCTGAGGGCGAAGCTTCAGAGGCTTTGGACGAAGCCGGGCCCGACCCACAGCAGCTCGCCGACGCGGTCGCCACAGCGACCCAAGAGCGCGACGCTGCCGAGCGTCGGCTCGCGACGCTCGCCAATCAGTCCGCCGGTTTGCCCGACCTGGCCCCCCTTCGCGCCGCCGTGAACCGCTGCCGAGAAGCGGCCGCGCAGGCAGCGAGGGCCTACGACGCCGCCGTGGCCGCGCGCGACGCGGCCGCCGCCGAGGCCGCAGCCTACGCGGCCAGCGGAGAGCGGCTGACCGGCGAAGTCGCCGCGGCGACGGCCGCCGCCGAAGCCGCCGAGCGGCACGCCCAAGCCCTCGCCAAGCAGCGCGACGAAGCGGCCGGAGCGGCCGACGCGGCGGGACGCGAGGTCGCCGAGCTCGAGAGCCAACTCGCGCGGCTACGCGAGCGCCTGACCGCGGCCCGCGCCGTCCAATCCGAAGCGAGCCAGGCCTCCAGCAACGCGCAATCCCAATCCGCGGCGGCGGACGCGGCGCTCGCGACAGCCCTGCGGGAGCGGCTCCGCGCCGAATCGCTGCTCGACACAGTGCGGGCCGTCGAGGAGTTCCGCGCAGAGCGCGCGGCCGACGCCTCGCGTTAGCCGCCGTAGTTGGCGGCTTCCCATTCCGCCGGTGGCGTCGTGCGGACGCGCCTCGCAGGTCGTCGGCTACGGCGCTGAGCGCGACTTCCTCATCGCCGAGACGCCGCCGATCAGCAGCACGACGGGCATCGCGAATAGGCCGATCCTGTACCACACATCGCGTTCCGCTTGGCCGTTCCCCAAGCTCCAAATCGCTGCGAGGGTGGTTACAGCCGCTAACGCAAAGCAAAGGATTGCTAGGCCGCGCATGGCGCTGCTCCGATAGGGTCGACGGCGCGCCCGGCGAGGGGCGCCGCCGCGAGGAGGGAAGAGAAGCGGCCGTTGCTCACGGGAGCGACGGCGGGAGTTGCGGTTGCCGAAAAGTTGTAACGCCGAGCTTAGCCGCCCTCGGACTTCGGACGCAACCTTTGCCGGCTGCCGAGGAGTCGAGGCCTGGTTCGGTCACGGGGTTCGGTTGCTGCTCACAAGCGAGTCGGACAGCGACAATCCTGGCGGCACGGTCTGATTCTTGTTCCGGCGGGCAGCCGACCCCCCGCGCTGACGCCGCGGGGTTCACTCTCAGACGAGCTGTTGACACCGCCCGCGTTCGCCGGTACTGTACCACCGTAGTAGAACACTAGTTCGCCCCGCCGGCCGCCATGTTCCTGCGCGTCAACCCAACGAACGGCGTCGCGGTCTACGACCAGATCGCCAGGCAGGTGAAGTTCGCCGTGGCCGACGGCGCGCTCGCGCCGGGCGAGTTGATCCCCAGCGTGCGCGAGCTCGCCCGGGAGCTGGCCGTGAACCCGAACACGGTCGCTCGCGCGTACCGCGACCTCCAGTCCGACGGCGTGGTCGAGACCGCGCCGGGCGTGGGGCTGGCGGTCTGCGAGGGCGCGCGGCGGGCGTGCCGCGCGGAGCGGCGTTCGTTGCTCAAGGAGCGAGTCCAAGCCGCCCTCCGGGAAGTGGCCGACGCGGGCCTCGCGCCGGACGAGATCGAGTCGCTGGTCCTGGGCGAGCTCGAGCGGGTCAAGAAACAAGCTTCTCAACGAAGGGGTTCGCCGTGACGCCTACGATCCGAGTCGAGGGGGTGACCAAGCGTTTCGGCGGCACGACGGCCGTCGACGGCGTGTCGCTCGACGTGCCGCCCGGCTGCGTTTTCGCGCTGCTAGGCGAGAACGGCGCGGGCAAGACCACGCTGGTGCGCATGCTGCTCGGCCTGCTCCCGCCCGACGACGGCGCGATCGGCGTGCTCGGTCTCGACAGCCGCCGCAGCGGCGAGGCGATCCGGCGCCGCGTCGGCTACGTGCCCGAGCGGCCCACCCTCTACGAGTGGATGACGGCCGCCGAGATCGGCTGGTTCACCGCCGGCTTCTACGCCGACGGCTACGAGCAACGCTACCGCAACCTGCTGGACCAGTACCGCGTGCCGACCCAGCGGAAGATCGGCAAGATGTCCAAGGGCATGCGCGCGAAGGTCGCGTTGTCGCTCGCCATGGCGCACGAGCCGGAGCTGCTGGTGCTCGACGAGCCGACCAGCGGCCTCGACACGCTCGTGCGGCGCGAGTTCCTCCAGAGCATGATCGACATCGCGGCCCAGGGCCGCACCGTGCTGCTCTCGAGCCACCTGATCGGCGAGGTCGAACGGGTCGCCGACCAAGTGGCGATCATGCGGGCCGGGAGGGTCGTCGCCGTGGACCCGCTGGCCGAACTCAAACGCGGCGCGTTCGAGGTCACGATCACGACCGACGCGGCCACCGCCCAGCTCCCCCCCGCGCCGGGCCGCGTGCTCCGCCAGACCCACCGCGGGCGGCAGTGGCAGGCGCTGCTGCGCGACGTGGAGGACCCGAGGGAGATCGACCGCATCGGCGGGCACGGGTCGGTCGTCGCCGTGGAGTCGCGCACGCCGTCGCTCGAAGAGCTTTTCGTCGCGTACATGACGGCCGAGCCGCAGGCGACGTCGACAGCGCCGGCTGAACAGCCGTTGGGCGTGCAAGATCAGTAGTCCATTGGTTGTGGGAGGGGTCTGGAGACCCCTCCCACAGCAAGAAAACCCCACCCGGCCGGAACACACGCCGCCCAAGTAGAAGCGGGGATACCCGGACATGCAAACCGCCACCGCTGAACCGATGATCGCCGCGACGCGGCCCGACACGTGGCGCCTGGCGCGGCGGTTCTTCTGGAAGGAGCGCCGTCGGCTGACGGGCCTCGCGATCGCGGTCGCGGTCGGCGCGGTGTTGTTGATGCTCGCGCACGCGGCGCTCGCATTGCCGTCGGCGCCGCCGGGCGTGAGGCTGGTGGTGGCTTTCGGCGCGGCTTGCTTGATGGCGGTCGCGGCGGCCGTGACGGTGTTCGCCGTCGAGCACGAAGAGAACACCGTGACGCTCCTCCGCACGCTGCCGCGCAACCGCGCGGCGCTGGTGGTGGGCAAGCTGGCGGCCGCCGCCGCGGTGACGCTCGTGCTGCTCGCCGCGTTGGTCGCGGTCGCGACCCTGCTCGACCGGGGCGCCGTGGCGCCGCGTGGCGGAGCGATCGCGGGGCAGGGGTTTGTTTTTCTGGCCGAGGCGCTCGTGTTCGGGCTGCTGTCGTCGTTGCTGGTGCGGCAACCCCTGCTGGCGGCCGTGCTGGGCATCGGCGCCGCTTCGGTCGCTTCGCAGCTCGCGATCTTCGCGTGGGCGCCCTCGGCGCACGGGTTCACGCTTCAAGATTTCCAAGCCGCCACGCCCGTGCGGCTGGCGATCGTCGCGCTGGTCGGCGTGATCGACGTGGGCCTCGGCCTGCGGTGGCTCGACAGCGGAACCGCCGCCATGCCATCGTGGCGGCCACGCGCCACGGCCAAGCCGACGACGACAGACTCGCCGAAGCGGCGGCCCTGGCGCTCCACGTTCGGCCGCTTGTGCTGGCAGACCTGGCGGCAGTCGTGGCGGACGATGCTCGCCGCGCTCGTGCTCGGGCCGTTCTTGACCGCTTCGACGGCGTTGATCGTCGGATTCTCTGGCGTTTGGAGCCAGACCGCCTCGATGCTGACCGCGCTGTCGCTCGGCTTCACGCCGGCGCTGTACGGCGCGCTGGTCTTCCGAGCCGACCAACGCGGCGAGAGCTACCGCTTCCTCGCCGAGCACGCCGGCCGCCCGCGGACCACCTGGCTCGCGCGGCAGGTCGTTTGGCTGACGCCGCTGGTCCTCTTTGGAGCACTCGTTACGGCGGGTGTTCTCATCTGGGGCGTGTACGTCGAGTTCGATGTCGGCAGATTGTGGTACGGGAATATCTACACGATGAACAATAGCGCCCAGGGCCTGTGGGCGAGCATCGTCGATCAAACGCGGACCGGCCTGCACGCGACCGCGGTGCTGTGGCTGACCGGCTTGCTGGCCTATGCGGTCGGCCAACTCGCGTCGATCGCGATGCGGAGCGATGTGCTCGCGGGCCTGGTTGCGCTGGTCGCGTCGGTCGGCGTGATGGCTTGGGGCTTAGTCACTGGCTTCTGGCTGCTGCCGCCGGGGTGGTTCATCGGGCCGATCGCGGCCCTGTTGTTGGCGGCCGGCTGGCTCCGTTCGCGGGACTGGATGTTCGAGCGCAGTAGCTGGAAGAACTGGCTCGCGCCGGCCGCTCTGGTGGTCGCGCCGACCGCGATCGTCGTGTGCAGCGTCCCCTCGGCGCGGCTCGCTCAGCTCGACGACCCCGTGCTGCTGCGGCACGGCTACGCGGGCTCGTTCTTCCCGAACGAAGGGGGCGACATCTTCACGCTCGCCGAAGAGGCCCGCGAGCGCCGCGAGCGGGGCAAAGAGGTCGCCGACGCGTACCGGCGGCTTTTGAGCGAGTACCTTGCGGCGCGGCATCCCGGCTCCGGCGGAGAGTTTGGCATTCGCGCTACTCAACCGGCCAGTGAAGGGCTGGAAGGGAAGCGGCTCGACGCGTGGTTTGGAGAGGTCATCGAATTGAGCAAGGTGGATTGCCGCTTGCCGCGCGACGTGTTTGGAGCATCCTCCTTCAGGGGTGTTTCCGGCTCGTTGATCATGGTGCTGCTAGACGGCGTGGCCGATTCCGACGCGAGCGACAATGCTGATGCTATGCCGGCGCTCGCTCGACTTGGGGCCGCATGGCGGATCGACGCGCAGCAGCCACTGCCGTTGGGCAGTGTCACGTGGCGCGGCGACTGGTTGCTGGGGAAAGCCACCGTCGATTGGGCCCAAAGCGCCGTCTCCGAACAAATTCTCAAACTCATACAGGAGATCCGCGCGATCAAGCGGGCCAATGTCGGTGAGGGCGTTGCGCGGGTAATGGACGCGTACCTGCAAGCGGAAGAGGTCCTACGCGGCGACTCTCCGCCGGTGTTCCTCGCTAGAGAGGATCGAACTGCTACGCCGCTCCGCTGGCTCGCTTACTCGTCGCTGTCGGCGCCGGGCGAGCGAGAGCGCGCCGGGCGGGCGCTCGCCGTGATTACCAGCGCCCAGATCGATTGGTTGGCGGCGATGGACGTGTTCGCCGTTTCGGAACGCGTCGCCGGTCCTCGGACGCAACCTTGGTGGGAACCGACCGCCACAGCGTTGGTCATGGCGACCCAAGAATACGAGTTTCTCGCGGGCAACGCGACGAAAGGGATCCGCCGGGCGCCGACGTCCGAGCGGATCGAGTGGCTGCGGCATGCGCGGTCGAGCGCCGCCGTTTCGCACGATGTCGCGGGTACCATCGAAAATCGAACCCTGGCGCAACTGTTTCATGAGCAGCTCGCGTACGCAGCGCGGCGGCGCGTCGAGTTGGTTCGGCTCGCCCTGATCGCCTGCCACCGCCGCGAAGGCGTGTATCCCGAGTCATTAGACGCGCTTGCGCCCAAATACCTGCCCCAGGATGAGCTGTTCGATCCGTTCAACCACGAGCTTCTGGGTTACGACCCCGACGGCTTCGAACACGAGGTCTTCAACTTCCAAGCGACTGAGCGGCTAGCCGGGAAGAACGTTGGATTAGTTTGGTCGCGTGGCCTCCACCCCGTTGAGCCGCAGACGGTTGAGTTGCGAGTGGCTTACGACCAGGAGGGCAAGCCGCAAGGCAAAGTTAAGGAGGGACTTGATTTCGAGGAGCGTGGCTGGACAACCGAAATGCGGACCGTCACGCTGCTGATCGATAGCACGAATTGGTACGGCGTCTCAGATGGCTTCGTCAGACGGCTGCCGAGGCTCGACCGCTCCGGCATTGATGCGCCCACCGGCAGCGACACAACCAACGCGCTCGATCCCCAGCCGTAAGGTGAACCCGCCGGCGGTTGAGCGTAGACATCGCCGACCCACGACGCGCCGATAAAACCACCCACGCTACCGTATTCAGCGCGAGCCGATGGCGTTGGCCGCGGGCGACGTGTCGCGACGGCCCCCGGCTTCGATCGCCCGACGCTAGCGCGTTCGGCTCAAGCCGAATCCTTGGCGGCCTTGGCGCTCTTGGCGTCTTGGCGGTTCCTTCTAACCCGCCGTGTCCAGGTACGGGTCCTGGCTCATCTGCCGCTGCATCTTTTGCCGCTCTTTTTCGTGGTAGAGCAGCACCTTGCGTTCGCGGAACTGGCGGCGTTCGACCTTCTGTTGCGCTCGGGTGAACATCGCTTCGAGGCCGGTCAGGCGGGCGTCGCCGGCCGACTTGCCGCGCGCCGCCAGCCGCTCGGAGCGTTTCGGGCCGAAGCCTTGCAGGAGGATCTCGTCGTCGAGCGCGAGGAACTGGCGGTAGCTGCCCGGGTCGCCCTGGCGGCCGCAGCGGCCGATGAGCTGGCGGTCGATGCGGCGCGACTCGTGCAGCTCGGTGCACACCACGTGCAAGCCGCCCAGGTCGTGCACGCCGTCGCCGAGCTTGATGTCGGTCCCGCGGCCGGCCATGTTCGTCGCCACCGTGACGCGGCCGAGCTGGCCCGCGGCGGAGACGATCTCCGCCTCCTTCGCGACGTGCCGCGCGTTGAGCACCGTGTGCTCGACGCCCGCCTCGCCGAGCAGGGCCGAGAGGGTCTCGCTCTTGTCGATCGAGCGGGTGCCCACGAGCACGGGCCGGCCGTCGCGGTTGACCTCGAGGATCTCCTCGACGATGGCTCGCCACTTGGCCTGGGCCGTGCCGAAGATGAGCGTGGGCCACTGCTTTCGGATCGGCGGGCGGTTGGTGGGGATCGGCAGGCAGTGGACCTTGTAGATCTTCCGCAGCTCCGGCGCGCTGGTGCTGGCGGTGCCGGTCATGCCGGCCAGGCGGCGGTAGCGGAGGAAGAGGTCCTGGATCGTGATCCGCGCGGCCTGGTTAGTCGCGAAGGTGATCTCGACGCCCTCCTGCGCCTCGATCGCCTGGTGGATGCCCGCGCGCCACTTGCGGCCCTCGGCGAGGCGGCCGGTGAACTCGTCGACGATGACGATCTCGCCGTCGCGGACGATGTAGTGGCGGTTGAGGATCATCTCGCGGCGGACCTTGATCGCGCGCTCGGCGTACTCGTAGATCTCCAGCAGCGGGATGTGGTCCAGCGCGTCGGGCTTCGTCAGCGCGCGCACACGCCGGCGCCCGGCGAGCGTCAGGTCGACGCGCTTCTCCTTGTGGTCGTACCCGTAGTGCTCGTCTTCTTCGAAGCCGGCGGCCTCGGCGGCGGCCCACTGGTACGCCTCGGCGGCGATCTGTTCGTCCGCGCCGGGGGCCGCGCTGATGATCAGCGGCGTGCGGGCCTCGTCGATGAGGATGCTGTCGGCCTCGTCGACGAGCATGAAGTGCAGGTCGCGTTGCACCGGCTTCTCCCCCTGGGCGACCGAGCCGGTGAGCATCTCGCCGAACAGGTCGCGCGCCCCCTCGCTGATCCGCCGCTTGAGCAGGCGGTCGCGGAGGAAGTCGAAGCCCATCTCGTTGGCCGTCCCGTAGGTGACGTCGCACGCGTAGGCCTCCTGCCGCGCCGGCTGCGGCATCTGCGACTGGATCACCCCGACCGACATGCCCAGCGCCTGGTAGACGGGGCCCATCAGCTCCGCGTCGCGCGCGGCGAGGTAGTCGTTGACCGTGGCCAGGTGCGCGCCCTTGCCCTCGAGCGCCGCCAGGTACATCGGCAGGGTCGCGGTGAGGGTTTTGCCCTCGCCGGTTTGCATCTCGATGATCGAGCCGTGGTGCGCGGCGATGCCGCCGAGCAGCTGGACCTCGAAGTGCCGCATGTCCCGCTTCCGGCGTCCGGCCTCGCGCACCAGGGCGAACGCCTCGACCAGCAGCCGCGAGAGCGGCTCGCCGCTGCGGGCCCGGTAGCGGAGCGACAGGCTCTCCTTGCGGAGGTCGTAGTCGCTGAGTCCCTCGAGCTCGGGGGCGCGGCGGTTGATCGGGTCGATGTAGCCCGCCCACCGCGCGAGCAACCGCTTGACCGGCCCGCCGGCGAGCGATTGCAGCTGACGAGTAGCGCCTTGCGGGACCGTCTTCAAGGGCGCGGGGGGCGTTGCGGGGAGCTTCGGGACCGGACGGCTCTATTCTAGATCGTTGCGAGCCGCGTGGGGACGCGCGGGCTCAACGCCAGCCGGTCGTCGATCCCCCCGGCGACGCGACACGCAGCGGCGACTCGACGCCGGTCTCCCCCGGCAGGCGCACCCGCGGCGAGGCCGCGTTCGCTCCGCGAACCGGCGCCGAACCGGCGATCCACCCGCCGACGACGTCCCCCTGGCCGTTCGACGCGAGGGCCTCGGTCGTCGGCGCCGCGGCGGGCCGATTAGGGCTGCCGAAACGCACGCTCGAGTTGTCGCCCGGCACCGCGATTGCTTCGCCCGACGCGGCGAGTTGCGAGCCACTCGGCGAGCGGCCGGCGTCGGCGCCTTGGTAGTTTGGGTAGGCAGGCGGGGCGACCTGGTCGCCGTAGACCGGCGTGGCGGAGCCCGGCGCCGGGCTGGCAGCCGGCGCCGCTGGCTGCGGCGCAAAGGTCGCAGGCGCCTGAGGATAGCCCGGCGCCTGCGGGTAATAAGGCGACGCGGCCGCCGGCGGCGCGCCCGCACGCAGCGGCGGGGGCGGCACCCGATCGGCCGTGTTGAACGGGTTTGGCACGGTTGTCGTGCTGCTGCTGCAGCCCAACAGGCACGCGGCGACTGCGCCGGCGACGAGGGCGAGTTGGCGTCGGTCCATTCCGCTGCGCCCGGGTTCGGGGTGGAAAGCCCCTGAAGGGGCCGACTGTTGCGGGAGGCTAGCAACCTGCGGGGCTGTGTCTAGGCTGATCGGCCGCGCGGCCCGGTCGAGTCGGCTGGCCGCTGATCGCGCGGCGCGGCGGGCCACGGCGGACTCCGCGACCCGGCCCACAGCGAGGGTGTGGTTGAGCAACGGCGGGCGGAGGCTTAAGATTTGCGGCCCCGAACCGAGCCCGCCCTTTCAACAGTACCCCGCCCGCAATGCAACGCACGCTCATCCTGCTCAAGCCCGACTGCTTCCAGCGTCGGCTGCTGGGACGCATCATCACCCGGTTCGAGGACAAGGGGCTGAACTTCGTCGCGCTGAAGTTGCTGCACATCACCCCCAAGCTGGCGAAGGAGCACTACGCGGAGCACGTCGAGAAGGCGTGGTACCCCACGCTCGAAGCCTTCATCACCGGGGGGCCGGTCGTGGCGGGCGTGCTAGAGGGCCTCGAGGCGATCGCGGTTGTCCGCGAGATGCTCGGCGCCACCAGCGGCATCAAGGCCGCGCCCGGCACTATCCGCGGCGATTTCAGCTCGAGCCGGCAGATGAACCTGGTGCACGGGTCGGACGGCGAAGAGGCCGCCCACCGCGAGATCGCGCTGTACTTCAAGCCAGAAGAGATCGTGGCCAACACGCCGGCGATTGCCACGTGGATGCGGGCCGCCGATGAGTAGGCAGTAGGCAGAGGGCAGTAGGCAGTAGGCAGAGGGCAGAGGGCAGAGGGCAGAGGGCAGTGTGTTGGGCGGCGAATGGTCGGCTGGCCAGTACGGCTCCTTGCCTACTGCCTTCTGCCAACTCCTTCAAAGCTTCAGTAGCGACAGCGTCACGTGGAGCAGTCGATCGGTTGCGATGATCGCGTTGTGGTTGTCGACCTCGAACACAACGTCTAGCAGTTCGATCCCGCGCGCGAACGCGACGTGGTAGCCGTCGCCGACGATGACCGAGGGGACGGTTATCTGCGCGAATGCCCAGTCGGTGCTCGACAGCGCCGACTTCACGCCGCCGACGAGGATGTTGGCGACTTCGCCGACGCCGTCGACCACCTGGGGATTGATCTTGTCGTATGGCTCTCCGAGGAGGCCATCGACCAGGTGCAGAGCCAGGCTGGCCGACATCCCCAGAGCCGCGAAGCCGCTGACCTGACCGTGCAGTCCGATCAGGCCTGTGATCTCGCTCTCTTGACGCGACGGGCGGCGGGACACGCCGACACAGGTCCCCTTCGCCCCGCACATCAGCAGCGCCTTGGGCGTCGATTCGAGCACCGCCGCGCAGAGGGTTCGGTTGAAATCGATCAAGAGGCCGTCGGTAGGCGTTTCGTCGATGATCGCGGAGTTGGCCATGAGCTGTGCTTTTCTCGGACCGGGGGCGCCGAAGTATCCGTCCGGAGGACTCGCAGCGGCGGCGGGCCGTGAGGATTTCGCTCCGGTTGCCGGGGAGGCTGTCGACTCAAGCGGCACAATCGCCATTTGAGGAAGCCGGCCGATCCGCCAGACTGCGGCGATGCGTCGCTCCCGACAAGCTCCGATCGACTACGCCGGGTACCTCGCCCTCCGCGTGGCTGTCGCCGGGGTGCAGGCCGCGCCGCTGTGGGCGTGCGAGCGAGCGGCGGGTGGGGTCGCTTGGCTCGCCCATCACGTGCTCCGGCTCCGCCGCCGTGTGGTGGACGAGAATCTTGCCACGGCGTTCCCGGCTTGGTCCGCCGCGGAGCGCGAGGCCACCGCGTTGGCGATGTGGCGGCACCTGTTCTTGATGGTCGCGGAGATCGCGCACGCGCCCCGCAAGGTGCACCGCACCACTTGGCGCGACTGGGTCGAGCTAGAGCACGACGACGTGGTGCTCCGCGCGTTGCTCGACGAAGGGCCCAAGGTGGTAATCTCCGCCCACTACGGCAACTTCGAGTTCGGTGGCTATCTGCTCGGCTTGTTTGGCTTGCCGACCCACACGATCGCCAGGACGATCGACAACCCCTACGTGGACCGGTTCGTCAACGAGTTTCGCGGCCGGACCGGCCAGTACATCTTGCCGAAAGACGGCAGCCGCGAGGAGGTCGAGCGCGTCCTGTCGGCCGGCGGGGTGCTCACGCTCCTGGGGGACCAGTACGCCGGACGCAAGGGGTGCTGGGTAGACTTCTTCGGCAAACCCGCGTCGACCCACAAAGCGGTCTCGCTGTTCACGCTCACCTACCGCGCGCCGACGGTCGTCGTCGGCGTCCAGCGGCTGGGGGGGGCGGCGCTCCGCTACCGTGTGTCGGGGGTCGACTCGGTCGACCCCCGCTCGGCGGACTTCCAACTCGGCGCCACGCCGCTGATGACCGAGTGGTTCACCCGACGGATCGAGGACGTCATCCGCCGCGAGCCCTCGCAGTACTGGTGGGTCCACCGCCGCTGGAAAGGGGCGCCGGGCGCGGCGCGTCGCAAGCAGCCGCCGGTCGCCGCCTGAGCGACGCCGACACGGCTTGGGACGGAATCTTCGTTAGTTTCTGGCCGGCCGGAACGAGTAGCGAGGAGGCGGTCCGTGGTTGTGCTGCGGCAATCCGCCGATTCAACGGAACCGAGAGGCTCGCGCTTGCTGCGCCAAGTGCTGCTTGGCTCGAACACGAGCGGCGAGCGAAGGGGAGAGCAGTGCAAGATCGGATCCAGGCCCACGGAGGCCGGCGGAGGAAGGCCCGTGCGCGCCCACGGCGTGCGGAGCTGAGCCTCGAAAGGCTAGAACCGCGGACGGTCCTCGCCACGGTCTACCCGCTAGCGAACGCCGGGTTCGAAGAGCCCGATTTGGCGGACGGCGCGCCGCCCGCAAATGGGGCCGCTGGTTGGTCGGTCAGCGGCGCCCCGCGGACCTCTCGAGACAGCCCCGCGGCGCCCGCCGGCAGCGCCGCCGAAGGGGATCAGTTCTTGCTCGGCGACGCCAGCTTCTGGTCGCTCAGCCAGAGCGGGCCGACCGTCGCCGCGGGCCGCCGGTACCTGCTGTCGCTCGACGTGGCCCCGTTGGCCAGCGGCGACTCGAGCCTCTCGGTGCTGCTGCGCGCCAACGGGGCGATCGTTGCCGGCGCGGGCGACTTTGTCTCGGCGAACCCGGCGATCAGGTTCGTCGACATCCCCGAAGGCCAATGGACGAGGGTGGTCGTCGGGTTCAGCAGCGACGCGCTGCCGTCGTTCATCGGCCAGACGCTCGAGGTCCGCGTCGGCGGCTCGCATTATGCGGTCGACAACGTGCGGCTCGTCGAGGACGCCGACGCACGCGACTTCTACGTGAGCGCCGCGCCCGGCAGCGCCGGCGACGGAGCGACGCCCGACGCGCCGCTGGCGGGCCTCTCCGCCCTGGCGCCGTACCTGCCGCTGCTGCCGGGCGAGCGGGTGCTGCTCCGGGCCGGCGACGTGTTCACCGAGGAGCTGAATCTCCGCGGCAAGGGCACGCCGGCCGACCCGATCACGGTGTCGCGTTACGGCGACGGGCCCAACCCGATCCTCCGGCCGGACGACCTCGAGTTCGGGCGCGGGCTGGTCTGGACCAACCCCAGCCACGCGCAAATCAGCGGCATCGACGTGGAGCGCGCCAAGATCGGCTTCTACCTGCGCTACGAGTTCGACGACCCCGGCGGCGAGAACGTGCAGATCGAGGACTCGCACTTCCGCGACCTCTCCGACCCGACGCTCGATCCCTCGAAGCACAACTTCGAGTACGCGTGGTCCGACGCGATCTGGGTCGGCGGTCAGGCGTGGAACGACGCCGAGTTCTCGACCCGTCTGGACGGCCTCACGATCCGCAACGTTTCGAGCACCAACGCGGCGCACCTGTTCGGCACGGGCTGGTACTTCCCCGCGCCGTACAAGAGCCGCGTGACGAACCTGCTGATCGAAGACAGCGTCGCGTACGGCAACCTGGCCGGCGCGTTCCAGCTGTTCGGCGTCGACGGCGGCGTGATCCGCCGCGTCCACTCGATCGGCGGCGGCGGGCAAGACACGTGGAGCGGCACGACGCTCGGGTTCGTCCAAGACTCCCGCAACCTGCTGATCGAACAGAGCGAGTTCGCCTACATCGACCGCGCGCAGGCGGCCGACGGCAGCGGCATGGACTTCGAGGGGAACTCCGACAACGTGACCTTCCGCGACAACGTGGTCCACAGCAACGCGGGCTCGGGCCTGCTCATCCTCGGCACCGGCGGGCGGAACACGAACCTCGTGATCGAGCGGAACGTGTTCTACAACAACGCCGTCGACCCCTGGAACAGCGAGATCAACAGCGAAGCGCAAGGCTCGAACGACACGCACACCGGCGTGCTGCGGGACAATGTCTTCTACCGCGGCGACCCGTCGATTAATTTCCTCTCGCCCGGCGCCAACTGGTCGGGCTTTGTGCAGTCGGGCAACCAGTACCGCGAATACGGCGAGGCGCTCGACCGCCCCACCCGATGGGAGTTCGACACCGACGGCGACACCGAGGGCTGGGGCGGCCTCAACGACTGGGCGGGGGCCGCCGTCGCCGGCGGGGTCTTCGGCGGCGCCAGTTCGGGGCCGGACCCCTTCGTGGAGTCGCCCGCCACGTGGGCCAACAGCCGCGAGACGCCGTACGTGTGGATCCGCATGCGGCAGGCGACGGCCGGCGCGGCGCAGCTGTTCTACCAGACCGAGAACGACCCGACCTGGAGCGAGGCCAAGAGCGCGGCGTTCAGCGTGATCGCCGACGGCGAGTTCCACGACTACTTCGTCGACCTGGGCGGCGTCACGTACGCGACGGAGGTGATCTCACGGCTCAGGATCGACCCCTCGATGGTCTCCGGCGACGACTTCGCCATCGACTTCGTCCGCTTCACCGACAGCACCGACCCCGCCCAGTCGCCCCCGGCGGCGCCGCTGCCCGCACCGCAGAGCGCGCGCTTGGTTTCGATCGCGAGCGAAGACGGCCACGTGCTCGAGTCGGCGCGCGACAGCGGAGTCGGCGGCAGCTTCTCGTCCGGCGAGTGGTACTTCCGGCTCGGCGACGACGCGTCCAACCGCGCGTACCGCCCGGTGCTCTCTTTCGACACCGGCTCGTTGCCGGACGACGCCATCATCACGCAGGCGACAATCGGCATCACACGGCGCGGCGGACCGACCGGGACGATCCCGATCGGCGTGGCCGACTCGCCGTGGGGCGACCTGATCGTCGATCTGGCCAGCCCTGCTTTCGGCGCCGAGGCCTTGCAGGCGAGCGACTGGCATGCGGCCGCGACGCAGCAGCAGGTGTCCAAGTTCGCTTGGCCCGCGTACTCGGACCGCCAGACCATCTACAGCCGCCTGGACGATCCGCACCTGCCCTTGGTCTCAACCACCGACCGGACCCAATTCCGTGTGCGCTACGCCAACGACGACGACGGCGACGGCGTTGCGGACTACATGCCCTACGCGACGTCGAACCACCCCAACAGCACCTACCACCCGACGCTCACAGTCGAGTATTACCGGCCTTCGCTCGTTGCCGGCGACTACGACCTGAACGGCCTGGTCGACCAGGCCGACTACGGCGTGTGGCGCCGCAACTACGGGTCGACTTTCGGGGTCGGCCTGCTAGCCGACGGCAACCGCGACGGCCGCGTCGACGCGGCGGATTACTCCGTCTGGCGAGACGCATTGCACGCGGCGCCGGCCTTGGGAGCCGTTGAATCATCCGTCGACCCGCCCGAAGCGCCGACCGCTTTCGCAGCCTATTCCCTCGTCGCCCCGCTGGCCGACGCGCCGGAAGATCCGCTCGAAATGCAAAGTTCCGCCCCGCCGGCGCCGGCGGCTGGCGACACGCTGCTGCTGTTGGCCGCTGACGAAGTGTTCGCCGAGTGGTCGGTCGCCGACGACGCGGAGCAGCCCCCATCGCCGGGCGAGCCCGATGCGGAGTCCGACGCCGAGGCTCTTGAAGCCCTCTCGCCCGCGGCGCTCTCGGACCGGGTCTGAGCGGGCGTCCCAAGCCGCGTTACAACTGGGGGGCGAATCCGGGATGCGACGCCGCGCACGGGGGGCGGCGCCCGCCAGTCTCTTGTAGAGCGACCGCTTGGACAGCGAAGACCAACAGCCTTGGGCAGCGGCCGCACGGCTCGACGGCGTGCCGCCGGGCCACGTGGTCGAGACGGTCGTCGGCGACGCGATCGTAGCGATCGCCAATGTCGATGGCGAACTGTACGCCCTCGACGGCCTGTGCGCGCACCAGGGGGGGCCGCTGGGCAAGGGGCGCCTGGAAGGCTGCGTGCTCACGTGCCCTTGGCACGGCTGGCAGTACGACGTGCGGACCGGCGAGCAGGTGCTCAGCGGCAGCATCCGCCAGAGCCGCTATCGGGTCCGCGTCGAGGGCGATACGATCTGGGTTAAGCCAGCGACGACCGCTCCATGACCGGCGGCCGGCGCCGCGTGGCGGTTTCCTGGTCGCAAGCAGCCCACTTTGCGTCGTGTTCGAGATCCGGCCGTTCCGCAATTCGGACCCGCCCGGCATCGCGTCGGTGTGGCGTAGCCAGCCCCCGCACCGCGGGCTGACCCGGCCGGTCACGGCCGGCGTGCTCGAGCTGTGCGTGTTCTCCAAGCAGGTGTTCGACCCGGAGGGGATGCTCGTCGCGGAGCGGGGCGGCGAGGTCGTCGGCTTCGCCCACGCGGGCTTCGGTCCCGACGAGCGGGGCGAGGCGATCGACACCACCCTCGGCACGACCCACCTGCTCATGCTGCGGGCCGACGCACAAGACGACGCGCTAGCCGACGAGCTGATCGCCCGGAGCGAGGCCTACCAAAAATCCCGCGGCGCCACGGTGCACTACGCGGGCGGCATCCGCCCCCTCGACGCATTCTACTTGGGGCTCTACGGCGGCAGCGAGTTGCCCGGCGTGCTGGAGTCGGACCCGCTGCAGATGGCGCATTTTGTGCGCAACGACTACACGGAAGCCGCCCGGGTCGTGGTGATGCAGCGTGAGCTGACACGCTACCGCTTCGGCGGCCCCCGCGAAACGCGGCAGATCAAGCGCGACACCTCGGTCGAGCAAACGGTGCTGCCGCCGCCCCGGCACTGGTGGGAGGCCTGCGTCACGAGCGGGCAAGACCGGCTGCGGTTCGGCCTCCGGGAGCGGAGGACCGGCGCAGAGATCGCCCACGTGTTGTTCTGGGACATCGAGCCCCTGGCGACCTCGTGGGGCATCCCCACGGTGGGCATGGTCGATTTGTGGGTCGACCCGTCGCACCGCCGCAAGAAGGCGGCGACCCACCTGTTGAACGAATCGCTGCGCCTTATGCAGCGTCGCGGTGCGGCGATGGTCGAGGCGCAGACGATGGCCGAGAACAAGGCCGCCCTCGCCCTTTACGAAGAAATCGGCTTCACGCCGATCGACGAGGGCCGCGTGCTCCGCCGGGGCCCCAGCACGGGCTGAGTGGCCCAGCGGCCGGCGTTACGCCGGAGAACGCGCCGAGCCCCCGCAGTCTCTCGCTTGGCGAGCGCCGAAAAAGATTTGCTTGACGCAGGAGTGTTCAAAAGTACACTCTCTCGCCATGCAGGCGCCCGACCCAGAAAAGCTCCGAAAGCTGCAACGCCTCCGCGAGGAACTCGGGGCTAAAGGCGTGTTGCACACCTTATCGGCGCCGCCCGAAGCGCCCGCTGCGAGTTGGCGGCGCCTCGCGCCGGGCTGGCCCGGCCCCCGTTTGTTGCTCGACCTGATCGAGGCCGAGCCGGGCAGCGGGGCCGCGCTAATCGGTTTGTGGCTGTGCCGTTTGGCGAGCGGCCGGCGTGGTCAGCTTGTGGTGATCGATCCGCGCGGCGTGTTCTACCCGCCGTGCGCGATCGCTTGGGGCGCCGACGCGCGTCGGTTGTTGTTGGTCCGCCCGGGGGATCAACACGACGCGATCGCGGCGACCGAGTGTGCGCTGCGGAGCCGCGCCGTCTCGGCGGTGTGGGCGAACGTGGGGCGGCTCGACGACCGAACGTCGCGCCGCCTGGTGCTCGCCGCCGAGGCGGGCGAGGCCGTCGGCGTGCTGGTCCGGAGCCGGCGACACGAGTCCGAGCCGAGTTGGGCCGACGCGCAGTGGCGCGTCGAGCCGGCGCCGACGCCGCCGGGCGGTGTCGGAGACCTGCGACGCGTCCGGCTGGTGCAAAGCCACAACCGCCACGGCCCGGCCGGCCAGACCGCCGACCTGCAGATCGATTGGCGGACCGGCCACATCGACGACGCCCCGCCCGCCCCGACCAGCGACTCCAGCGAGCCTCTCCCCGATGCCCGGCCGACCGACCCACCGCAGCCGACGCATCGCCTGCGTGTGGCTTCCTGATTGGCCCGTGCAGCGGCGCCGGCTCGCCGAGCCGCTGCTCGCGCGTCGGCCGCTGGTCATCGGCGCGGCCGACAGCCGGGGCGAGCGGGTGGCCGCCCTGTCGGACGAGGCGCGACGCTTGGGAGTGCGGCCCGGCATGACGGTCTCGGAGGCCGAGGCCCTTTCCGGACACGGCGTGCTGGCGGTCGCCCCCCACGAACCGGGCGCCGACCGGCGGGCTCTCCAGAGGCTGGCAGGCGGTTGCGAGCGTTACAGCCCGGTTGTCGCCTTGGAAGACGCCCCCGAACCTTCGGCCCTGCTGCTCGACTTGACCGGCCTTGCGCCGTTGTGGCGGACCGAGGCCCGGCTGCTCGCGGCTCTTGTCGGGCATTGCCGGCAGCAGCGGCTGTCCGCACAGATCGCCGCGGCGCCGACAGTGGGCTTGGCGATTGCCCTCGCGCGCCACGAGGTGGCGCCCGGCGGCGCCGCCGTGACCGTCGACAACAGCGTGTGCCGAGAGAGGGCCGAAGGCCTACCGGTCGAGTCGCTCCGCCTGGACGCGGGCACGCTGGAGCGCCTCGACGCGTTGGGCGTGCGTCAGCTAAGCCAATTGCTCGTTTTGCCGAGCGACGGCCTGCCGGCCCGGTTCGGTCGCTTGTTGAGCAAGCGGCTCGCGCAGCTTACCGGCGAGGCAGACGAGCCGCTCGTGTCGTTCCGTTCCGCTCCACCGTTGGCCGCTCGGTGGCCGTTCGAGACCGCGGTCTCCAGCTACGAGCCGTTGCGACGGGCGGTCGATGAGCTGATCGCTCGGTTGTGCGCCGTCATGCGGCGTCGGCGTTGCGGCGCGTTGCGGGGGCTCGTGGTCTACGAGTTCGCCGACGGCGGCGAGCACCAGAGGATCGTGCTGCGTCTGTTCCGCCCGACAAACTCGGCGAGAGAACTCTCGGAGCTCGTCGCTCTTAACGCCGGGGGTCTGAGGCCCCGCGGGGCGGTCGACGCGGTCGGCGTGGTGATCGGCTCGACGGCGCCAGTCGAGCGGCGCCAGCGCCGGCTATTCCACGACGACCCCCGAGACGACCCCCACGAGTTGGCTCTGCTGGTCAACCGCTTGGCGACTCGCTGCGGCGCCCAGCGGGTGACGCGCGTCTTGAAGCGGCGCAGCGTTCTCCCCGAGCGTGCCTACGGCTTGTCGCCGGCTGTCGACGAACCGGGCCGAGAGTTCCCGCTCGCCGACGCGCTGCGTGAGCGAACCCGCCGCCGGCCGCTGCTGCTGGACGCGGCCGGTGAGCCGGCTCGGGTCGAGTCGGACCCGCACGGCGCGCCGGTCCGGGTCGAGCACGGCGGCTGGCGGCGCGTCACGCGGTGCTGGGGACCCGAACGGATCGAGACCGGTTGGTGGCGCGGCGCCTCGGTGCGACGCGACGCGTACTGGGTCGAGCTCGCCGGCGGCGCGCGGCTGTGGCTCGTGTGCGACCTGGCGTCGGGCCAGTGGCGCTACTCGGGGCGTTCCTAGGAGGAGTCTCGCCGTGCCCGACCAGCCCCCCTTCGCGAAACGCCGGCCGACGGCGCCGCCGCGCGTGGCCACGCCGACCGACGACCCCGACGCGCCGCCCTACGCGGAGCTACGCTGCCGGACCAACTTCTCCTTTCTCCGCGGCGCGTCGCACCCGGACGAGCTGGTGGCCCGCGCCGCCGAGCTGGGCTACTCCGCGCTGGCGGTGACCGACCGAAACAGCCTGGCCGGGGTGGTGCGCGCGCACGTGGCGGCCAAGCAGGCGGGGCTCCCCCTGGTGATCGGCGCCGAGCTGACGTTCTGCGACGCGCCGACCACGGTCGTGTGGGCGACCGACCGCGCTTCCTACGGGCGGCTGTGCCGGCTGCTCACCCTCGGATTGCGGCGCACCGAGAAGGGCGATTGCCGGCTCTATTGGGACGACCTGGTGAACCACTGTGAGGGGCTGCTGGCGGGCGTCGCGCTCGACGAGCCGCGCACCGACCCGACGCGCCTGGCGCCGCACCGCGAGCTGCTGGGCGACCGCTGCTGGCTGCTGGCCGACGCGCACCGCGGCGGCGACGACCGCGCGCGGCTCGCGGCTTTCGCCGACCTGTCGGTCCGCACCGGCCTGCCGATGGCCGCCGCCGGCGATGTCCACTACCACACGCCCGAGCGCCGCCTGCTGCACGACGTGCTGACCGCGGTGCGGCGCGGCGAAACGGTCGAGCGATCCGACGGCCAAGAGCTCTTCCCCAACGGTGAGCGTTGCTTGCGTTCGCGCCGCGACCTGGGTCGGTTGTTTGCCGACTACCCGTCGGCCCTGCGTCGCACAGTCGAGATCACCGGGCTCTGCCGGTTCTCGCTCGATGAGCTGCGTTACGAGTACCCCGACGAACTCGCGCCCGACGGCCGCACACCGCTGGGCTGGCTCGCCGAGCTCACCCTGGACGGCGCCCGACAGCGGTACCCGGAGGGGGTCAGCGCCAAGGTCCGGGGGCAGCTCGAGCACGAGCTGCGGCTGATCGCCAAGCTGCGCTACGAGGCTTATTTCCTCACCGTGTGGGACCTGGTTCGGTTCGCCCGGTCGCGCGGCATCTTGTGCCAGGGCAGGGGGTCGGCGGCCAACTCGGCGGTCTGCTACTGCCTGGGAGTGACGTCCGTCGACCCGGAGCAGAGCGACTTGCTGTTCGAGCGGTTCATCAGCGAGGAGCGGGGCGAGCCGCCCGACATCGATATCGACTTCGAGCACGAGCGCCGCGAAGAGGTGCTGCAGTACCTCTACCAGAAGTACGGCCGCGAGCGCGCCGGCCTGGCCGCTACCGTGATCACCTACCGCTTGAGGTCCGCGCTGCGCGACGCGGGCAAGGCGCTCGGCCTGTCGCTCGACCGCGTCGACGCGGCGGCGAAGCAGGTCGACGGCTGGCGGACCGACGACAAGCTCCCCCTGCGGCTCGCCGAGGCTGGCGTCGACCCGCGCTCGCCGGTCGGCCAGCGTCTGCTGCGGGTCGTCGCCGAGCTGCTCGGCTTCCCGCGTCACCTGTCGCAGCACGTGGGCGGCATGGTCATGACACGCGGGCCCCTCTGCGAGATGGTCCCTATCGAGAACGCCGCGATGGCCGACCGCACCGTCGTGCAGTGGGACAAAGACGACCTCGAGGCGCTGGGCATCCTCAAGGTGGACTGCCTCGCGCTGGGCATGCTCACCGCGATACGCAAGTGCTTCGAGCTCGTCGAGCGGCACACCGGCCAGCGGTGGACGCTCGCCTCGTTGCCGCCGGGCGACGAGGGCGTGTACGACATGATCTGCCGCGCCGACACGCTCGGCGTGTTCCAGATCGAGAGCCGTGCACAGATGTCGATGCTCCCGCGGCTGCGGCCACGTTGTTACTACGACCTGGTGATCGAGGTCGCGATCGTCCGCCCCGGGCCGATCCAGGGGGACATGGTCCACCCTTACCTGAAGCGGCGCCGCGGCGACGAGCCGGTCTCGTACCCCAGCGCGGCGATCAAGCGTGTGCTCGAACGAACGCTCGGCGTGCCGATCTTTCAAGAGCAAGCGATGAAGCTCGCCGAGGTCGCCGCGGGCTTCACCCCCGGCGAAGCCGACGAGCTCCGCCGCGCGATGGCCGCTTGGCGCACCCCCGGCAAGATCGAGAAGTACCGCCAGCGATTGCTCGAGGGGATGCGGGCGCGGGGGCTCGACGAGGGCTTCGCCGAGCGGTGCTACAAGCAGCTGCAGGGGTTCGGTGAGTACGGTTTCCCGGAGTCGCACGCGGCCAGCTTCGCGCTGCTGGTGTACGCTTCGTGCTGGCTGAAGCACCACCACCCGGCGGCGTTCTGTGCGGCGATGCTCAACAGCCAGCCGCTTGGCTTCTACTCGCCCTCGCAACTGGTCCGCGACGCGCGGCAGCACGGCGTGGGCACGCTGACGGTCGACGTGGCGCGTAGCGATTGGGACTGCACACTGGAGCCGGTCGGCGGCGCCGACGGCGAAGGCCGCTTCGCGTTGCGGCTGGGCATGAGGATGGTCAACGCCTTGAGCCAGGAAGCGGCGAGCCGGATCGTCGTCGAGCGGCGGCACGCGCCGTTCGCCTCGCTGGAGGACTTCCACCGCCGCACGCGGCTCGCCAAGCGCGACGCCGAGGCCCTGGCCGACGCCGACGCGTTCGCCTCGCTCGGCGCGGGGCGGCGGCAGGCCCTGTGGCTGGCGATGGGGCGCGAGCAGAGCCGAGCCCCGCGCCCGTTGTTCGACGGCCTGGCCGACGACGAGCCGCCGGCGGACGCGCTGCCCGACGAGGCGGGCGAGGAGCAGGTGTTCGCCGACTACCGATCGCTCGGGCTGTCGCTCCGCAGCCACCCGGTCGCTTTTCACCGCGAGCGGCTCGACCGGCTGGGCGTCACGCCGACGGAGCAGCTCCAAGACTTGGCGGGCGGCCAGCGGGTCGCCGTGGCGGGCCTTGTGCTGCTGCGGCAACGCCCCGGCACGGCGAAAGGGGTCACGTTTGTCACCCTCGAAGACGAGACCGGCGCCGCCAACCTGATCATCCACGCCCGAACGTGGGAACGCTACTACCGCACCGCGAAGCGCTCGCCGGCTTGGATCGCCCAAGGCGAGCTGCAGCATGCCGAAGGGGTGATCCACCTGGTCGTGTGGCGGATCGACTCAATGACCGATCGACTAGGCAAGCTGCGGATGAGGTCGCGCGACTTTCGGTGAACGAAGAGATAGCAGAGGAGGGGTGAGGCGTGAGGCGTGAGGCGTGAGGGAGCTGGCTCATCTCGCTCCTCGCCGCTCTCAATAGCTCCATCCCCCGCGGACGATCAGCGTGTCGTCGAGGGAGAACTCTTCTTCGGTGTCGGCGAACTCGAGCTCGCGGCCGAACAGGTAGCCGATCTCGTACCGCCGCTTCCACGCCCCGGCTGCGGACGGCGAGCCGCCGGCTGCCGGGCCCGACTCGTAGCCCAACAAGACACCCCAACGCGACAGGTTGAGCGTGTCGGTCTGGCCGTCGGCCCGCCGCACGGCCCACGCGCCGCCGCCAAGCTCGGCCGCGAAGTACAGCGCCCGTTGTTCACCGTAGGGCGACTGCGGCAGCCGCCGCACCACGCGGCCGCGGGGCGCGGTGATCTCGTAGCGGTAGTCGCCCCGGTCGTGGATCACGCCGATGGCGGGCACGACAGCGATGTCGTCGCGGTTCAGGTAAGCCGCCCCGATGACCCATTGCCAGCCGGGCGCCGCGTCCCACAGGGCGATCCCGAAGCCGCTCACGCGGAGCGCGTCGCTCTCACCCAGCGAGTAGTCGTCGCCGTAGACGCCCGTCGTGACGCTGCCGCGGGCTGACCAGCGTGGCCCCAGTTGCTTGAACGTGCCGACCGACAAGTCGAGGTCGTACAGCCGTGGCGGCGCGTCGGCGTCGGCCGGGCCGTCAACCAGGTGGATCGCCGCGCGGGGCGTCAACAGCAGCGGGATCCCCAACAGGTGAGGCGGCACGCCCAACCCGACCGAGGCGGAGAACGTCGACCGGCCTACGCTGTCGTCCTCCAGCCGTGGCGCCCAGTCGGCCAGCAAGTCGATCGATTGCAGCAGACCCCGTTCGGGTGGAGTGCGGAGGACCGGGTCGGCGCCCACGTTCGTGTCGGGCCGCGACACCGCTTCGGTGCTCTGAGCCAGACGCACGCCTTCGACGTTCGGCACGTTCACGAGCCACTCCGCCTCGCCCTCCAGGGCCGGCGGCATGCGGCCGACGACCCCATACGCCCGACGCGGCTGCGCCGGCGCCGCCCCAGCGGCGATCAGGATCGCCGCGATCGCCCAGCCACGAAAGTACGTCCCTGTCGCCACACGCGCTCCTAGCTTGGGTTCACCAGCCGATCCCGGCGCGGAACATGACCGCGTCGTCGAGGTCGAAGTTGGCGGGCATCCCGCTCTGGAAGATCAACTCCCGGTCGAACACGTAGCCCACCTCGAGGTGGCCGGTCGCCTGGGCGGGGGTTTGCCATTCGATTCCCAACGCGACGCGCAGGTCGTTGTAGTCGATCCGGTCCCCGAGGCCGGGGCGCTCGATCGTGTAGGAGCCCCCGCCGTACTCGCTCGACAGGTACCACCACCAATCGGCCGAGCCGGTCGAGAAGAGCGTCCGGCGGATCTTGGGGTTGGGGAACACGAGGTAGAGGTCCCACTCGGGCGTGGGGCGCCAGCGGATGCCGCCCGCGGGCAGGATCTTTGTCCGCAGCCGGTCGAGGTAGACGGCGCCGAGCAACAACTCGAACTGCGGCGTGATCGTGATCACGCCGAGCCCGCGGCCGAGCACGCGGATCGTGTCGCCGTTGAACTGCTCGAAGTCGGAGTAAACGCCCACCCGCACGCCGAGCTCCGCGCCGAGCTCGGGCGTCCAGCGGGGGTTCATCGCGAAGTCGAGGTAAGCGTCGTACACGCGCGGGGGCATGTCGGGCCCGCGCGGCATGGCGTCTGGCGGGCTGACCGGGCCGTCGAACCAGTTGAACGCGAATCCCGGCGTGATGAGCAGCGGCGTGTCGACCGAGCCGGCCACCGGCAGAGCGAAGGTCGAAGCCAGCTCCGTCCGGTTGATCGTCAGCGAGTCGTTGGTGTCGTCGCCCAGAAGGAGCGTGTGCTCTACCCGCAACCGGGCCAGGAATTTCCTGAAGCGGGTCACCGTGCCGTCGGGCTGCTGGAAGCCGTAGGTCCCGGACTGCCATCCGAGGCCCGAGCCTTCCGGGTACAAGCCGGCGCTGGGTGGCGGGGCGTCGAACGCGTAGGCCGGCGCGCTGGCGGCCGGCGGCGCGTAGCCGCCGGCGGGCGGCACGTACGTGTAGGGAACCGAAGCCGGCGGCGGCCCCATGATCGACGGCGCGGCCGTCGAATACGCGTCGAACGCCGGGGGCGCCACCCCGAACGGGTCGGCCGGCGGCGCGAAAGTCGCGGCCGGCCCAACCGGCGGCGCGCCCCACACCGGCGCTTCGGGGGCGATCGGGCCCGACGCCGGGATCTGCACGCGCTGCGCTGCGGCGTGGCGGGCCGGCAAGAACAGCGCGGCGGCGCTGAGCAATCCGATTAGGCTGACGCCCCGACGTCGTTCGCTTGCCACTGACACTTACGCCGCCTCTGGTCGGACGCTACGGACGCTGGGCGTAGTAGCAGCCGGGGGGCTAGCGGGTCAAGGCGAGCGCGCCGCTCGGTCCGTCGGGCAGAGGGCCGCGTCAGTCGGTCGCCGAACGCCAGCCGTCGGCGCCGAGCCGCTGGACCGGCTGCGGGCGACTCGCGTCGGCGCCCGAGGCCGGCCGGAAGGCGGTGCGGCTAGCGTCCGCTTGCTGGCGGTAGACCGCTGTGCGGACGGGCGCCGGGTGGGTGCGACGGGCCACGTTGTTGTTGCTCGGAGGGGCGAACAGCGGCGGCGGCGAGAAGTAATCGCTCGCGGCGGACGGGTCGGTCTGCTCGTCGTCGAACAGCTCGCCGTCGGCTGGCTCGGGCTTCAGGTTGCTCCGCTCGTCTGGCACGTTGGCGTCGCTAGGCAAGCCGGGGCGGTTGTCAAGGCTGTCGTAGCCGCCGCCCGACGGGTAGCTGTCGCCCGAAGAGGGGGCTGCGTACTCGGGCGTCGCCGCGGGGGCGACGTAGCTCGAGCCGGCGCTGCAGGCGCTGCACCCGCCCGGGTCGTTGGAGTAGCCTGCGTTGCTGGAGTAGTAAGCCTGCTCCACGCCGCATGTGCTGCAAGCGTCGCAACCCGAGGCTGCCATCACCGGCGAGGAGGCAACCGGCGAGAGCACGACGGGTCGGCTGACCGTTTGCGTCACGGGGCCGAAGCTGGCCGGGTAGGTCGGGCGGTACGCCACCGACGGGGTGAAGCCGGCCGTGTAGGTTGGCGCGTACCCGGCGGAGACGGTCGCGGGGGCGAATGTCGCGGGGGTGACGACCGTCGTCGTCGTGTCGTTCACGCCGAACAGATTCCGCGTGAAATCAGAGAGGTACTTACCTGGGTACCAGCCCGAGGAGACGGTTGTCGTTTGAACAACGGCCGGCGCGGGCGCCGCCACGACGGGCGAGAAGGCGACCATCGGTTGCGGCGCCGGGGCGCAACAGGCGCCTTGACCAAAGGCCGTGGCGGTCGTCGCGGCGAGCAGTACGAGGGTGAGAGCGCGGAGCATCGGGGTTACACCTGGGAGCTGGTTGTGGCTTCGAGCCGTCTTGTTTATCTACCTCGCGGGCCCCGCCGAAGGCAACTCTCGGCTTGAACAAACCCGCAATTTGGCCGGCCTTTCCGGTCGCAGCGACCTTGCCGATTGCGACGCCCCGGCGTCGACCCGCGCGGCGCCGCATGCGTGGCGCCAGCAGTGGACGCCCCCCCGCGGGCTCGTCGGTCCATTGGCCCGACGGTCCCCTGCCGTTGAACCTTACGCGGCGTGTGAAGCCGGGGTTCGCTCGGACCGGCGTCGCAGCTCGTGCAGGTAGTAGAGGTCGAACCAGACCGAGCGCAAATCGGGACCGTGCCGGGCATGGCTGTGCAGCGCGTCCGACAGCACGACCGGCGTGGGTCTGTCCAAGGTCAAGCGCTCGAACAGCTCGGCGACGAGGCTCGCGTCCGGCGCGACCCGGGTCGCGATTGGGAGCCCGTGCAACCACGCCACCGCGGGGCGATGCAGGGTGACGATCGGGAGCAATCCCCGGCTGCGCCAGCGACGCAAGCGGCGCCGCCGCTGCCCGTAGGTGAGCCGCTCGAACCCTTCGACCAACAACACTCCGGCGGGGCCGGCTGGCGGTTCGTCGCGGGCGGCGTCGATGGTCGCGGTGTGACGGCCGAGTCGGCGGATCGGCTCGGCGAGCGCACGCAGCAACGACGACTTCCCCGCGCCGTGCGGGCCGACGATCGCCGCGCCGCCGGCAGACCCCTCGGCCGCACGCAGCACGGCGGTCACGCTGGCGCCCGCCGAGTCGATCCACGGCAAGCGGCCGGGCGCGGTCCAGCAGGTGGCGAAGGGGTTCGTCGAGCGGCTCGGCGGGGCGGGCGGCCTGGTCATGCGTGGTGATTGGAGAGCCAGAACGGGAGTTCGACCAAGCGGGTGCGACCGGATCGGAAGCAGCCACGCACACGCACCGCCCAACATACCTTGACGATCACGCCGTCGTAGCTGAGGGGGCTCTCGGGCAGCCGGACGGCGAACTCGTAGGGCGTCTCCTCGGCGCGCGACGGCATCGACGGTTCGCGGCGCCGCTCGAAGTGGTGCACGTACAAGTCCTCCTCGCCTTGCCCGGACGTGTACCACAGGATCGAGAGCTCGACGGCCGTGAGCGGCTCGTCGCGCCAGTCGCCCACCCGGTAGCCGCCGGTGAGCTCCTCGCCCGGTGCGTACCTTCGGCCGCCGCGGTCGAGCCACACCTGCGCGCCGGGCTCATCGGGTGGGGCGTCGTTCATGCGATGACCCCCGGCGCCGTTTGTGGCACAGGGCCGGCGTCGGACGCCCCGACCGCGGGGTAGACGATCAGCGGGAACCGCCGCACCGTGGCCGCGCGGCCGGCCGGCGTGACCGTCACCTCCAGGGACCAGCGGATCTCGTTGTTCGGCGACGCGAACGAGTGCGGGGCGTCGGCCGGGACCCGGAACGCCAGCTCGCGGGTGAGCGGCTCGTCGCCGCTGGGCGTGACGCGGCGCTCGTCGAGCAGCTTCAACCGCAACGCTTCGACGATGGCCGTGCGCGCGTCGGTCCCTTGGCGGTAGGTGGCCAACTCCTCGCACACGAGCGTGGCCGCGAGCTCGCGGAGCCGGCCCTGCCCGAACTGCAAGAGCGTCGCGCTGACTTCCTCGCCGAGGCGGATCGGCTGCCGGTCCACTTCGATCCGGGTGGGCGCCGCCGAGCCCGCGCCGACCGCGTCGCGCCAGACGGCCATCGTGAGCCGCACGCTGATGATCGCCAGCGGCGCGGCGACCAGCGCGGCGAGTCCGAAGCGGGTCATCGACGACAAGTAGCCCGAGCCGATCTGGTAGGCGAACAGCGCGACGAGCACGTTCCAGACCGCGCACAAGATCGCCATGCCCGCCACCCGCCAACCGGGCGCCGTGTCGGCCGGTAGCCGGTAGGCGCGCCGCACGCCGGGGCTGTCGTCGAGCTCGTCTAGCGGCGGGAGCCCCGACGCGATCGCGGGGCGGGGCCGGTCGCTCTCCAGGGCGCCGACCTCCAAGCCACTCGCCAGCATCGCCGAACGTTGTTCCGGCGTGCTCCGCGACGTGACCAGCGTGCGAACCAGCCCGACAACGCCCGCGACCAGCAGCGTGAGCGGTATCGACACCACGAGCCACGGCCACCAGCGCCGGTTGACGCTCAGCAGCACTCGCCGGTTGTCTGCCGGGTCATACCAGCAGGCTCGGGTCTCGCCGATCCGGAACTCTTCGAGCGGCGCGGACGCCTCGGCGAAGCTCGGTGTGTCGCGGCCGACGCCGTGTCGGGTCCAGACTTCGATCGACTCGCCGCCGGCCGACGTGTACTCGACACGCAGTTCGGGGCAGTACTCGTCGCCGGCCAGGCCGGGCCGCGGCGCCACGCGCTTGCCGACCACGCGGCAGGTCGTCTCGGTGAAGCTGCGGGCCTCCTCGGTGAGCCGCCACTCGGGCAACAGCACGTCAGAAAACAGCCACCAGAGGCCGATCACCCCCGCCGCGGCGAACAGCGCGTGGTAGAGCGCCTCGCCGACCCGCGCCCAAAACGGCGAGCCCGTGCGGCGGCGGCCGCGCTTCTTCAGCAGCAATGGGAAACGGCGGCGCATCGCGAGCGGGTCGAACCAGTCGGGCGGGGCGCCGGCGACTGCCGCGGGCGCCCCGCCCCCTAGTCTAAGCTGCCAACGCCGGCGTGCGGAGGATCGCGACTTGGCCGGCCCCGAGCGGATCCTTCAGCGGCGCGGCCCGCCGATCGGATGGGCGTGTCGGGCTACTTGGCCCGCCGGGCCAGCGACGGCTCGATCGGAGGATTGCCCGCAGCCGAAGCGATCGGCGCCGCGTCGCGAGCGGGGCGGTAGAAGCCAAAACTCTCGAGCGCCTTGTAGACCTCCTCGAGGGTCTTCTCGCCAAAGTTCGAGATGCTCAGCAGGTCCTCGGGAGAGCAGTGCAGCAAGTCGTTGACGGTGAAGACGCCCTTTTCCTCGAGGCAGTTGGTCGTGCGGACCGCCAATCCGATCTCGGCGGTGCTCATTTCGAGCCGCCGTTGCAGATCGTCGCTGGCGGCCTGGACGCGGTCGAGCGGAACGCGTGTCTTCATAGCGGGGTCCCTCCCTCGTATGTTGGCGGTGAGGCGCCGCTCTGGGCTTGGCCCAGATCGCCGCCGCTCGGCACGCCGGCCGCGACAAGCGGTCAGCTCCCTCCGAGCCGCTTTCAGAAGCCGCAAAAATTACCACGAACCGCCGCCGGGCAACCCCGGTTTCTGCGAAAAATTCGCGAATCTCGGCGCCGCGGTGCTAGCAGCCCTCCGCCCTCCGCGGTGGGCGTGACAGGGAAGGCCAAGATTGATCGATCTGACAACTCTCAACAGCGCGCAGCGTGAAGCCGTCGAGCACGTCGACGGCCCGCTGCTGATCCTCGCGGGGCCGGGCAGCGGCAAGACGCGCGTCGTCACGCACCGGATCGCCTACCTGATCTCGCAGGGCGTGCCCGCGTGGCGGATCCTTGCGCTGACCTTCACGAACAAAGCGGCCGCCGAGATGCGCGCTAGGGTCGAGCGCCTCGCCCCCGGGCAGCGGGTGTGGGTCAGCACGTTCCACCGCTTCGGCGCGAAGATGCTCCGGCGGTACGCGGACCGCGTCGGCCTCGACCCGAACTACACGATCTACGACGCCGGCGACGCGCGGCAGACTTTGAAGCGGGTCGTCGAGTCGCTGAAGATCCCCGTCATGGGCTACACGCCCGACCGCATCGCCGCCGCGATCAGCAAAGCGAAGAACCGGCTGATCGGCCCCGACGAGTACCGCCCGCGGACCGGCGTGCCGCTCAGCGAGATCGTCGCGGCGGTCTACCCGGCGTACCAGCAGCGGCTGTTGGCCTCCAGCGCGGTCGACTTCGACGACCTGCTGCTGCACGTGGCCCGCCTGCTGCACGACGACCCGCAACTCCGCGCCGAACTCGACGAGCGCTTCCAGTACGTGATGGTCGACGAGTACCAAGACACCAACCGCGCGCAGTACGTGCTGCTGCGCGCGCTGTCGGTCGACCACCCGAACCTCGCCGCGACCGGCGACCCGGACCAGTCGATCTACGGCTGGCGCGGCGCCGACCTGAACAACATCCTCGAGTTCGAGTCGGACTACCCGGGCGTGAAGATCGTCCGGCTGGAGCAGAACTACCGCAGCACGCCGGCCATCTTGGCGGTGGCCGACACGCTGATCGCGCACAACCAGCGGCGCAAGCCCAAGTCGCTGTTCACCGAGAACCCGGACGGCCCGCCGGTCCGACTGGTCACCTACGCCGACGGCGACGACGAGGCCCGCGGCGTGGCCGCGGCGATCAAGGCGGCGGTCGCCGCCGGCGAGCGGCGCTGGAGCGACTTCGCCGTCTTTTACCGCGTTAACGCGCTGTCGCGCGCGGTGGAGCGGGTCTTCCGGCGCGAGGCCGTCCCGTTCCAGATGGTGCGCGGCCAGGAGTTCTACCAACGCAAGGAGATCAAGGACGTGCTGGCCTACTGCCAGCTGATGAACAACCCGAAGGACGACCTGGCGTTCGAGCGGACCGTCAACAGCCCGCCCCGCGGCGTCGGCGCGAAGACGGTCCAGCGGCTCGGCGAGTACGCGCTGCGGCACGGGCTGTCGATGCTCGAAGCGGCCCGCGACGCGCCGCAGGTCGATGGCCTCAGCAAGCGCGCGGCCACGATGGTCGGCAAGTTTGTCGCGATCATGGACCGGCTGGACGCTTACATCGCCGGTCCTGCCGAGGAGGCCCTCGGCGCCGTGCTCTACGAGTCGGGCTACCGAGAGCACCTCGGCCAGAGCGACAGCGAGGAGGACCTCAACCGCCTGGCGAACATCGAAGAACTGCTGACCGACGCGCGGCAGTTCGACGAGGCGTTCGGCGCCGACGAAGAGACCGCGGCCGAGTCGAGCCTCGAGGCGTACCTCGAACGCACGTGGCTCGTCAACGAGACCGACGGCTGGGAGGACGACACCGACAAGGTCACCATGATGACGCTCCACGCCGCCAAGGGGCTGGAGTTCCCGGTCGTGTTCCTGCTGGCGGTGGAGGACGGCATCCTGCCGCACGAGCGGTCCGCCGAAGACCCCGCGCAGCTCGAAGAGGAACGCCGCCTCGCGTTCGTCGGCATCACCCGCGCGGAGCGCGAGCTGCAGCTCAGCCACGCGCTGCGGCGCGACTTCCGCGGCCAGCGGCGGATCGCGATCCCCAGCAGCTTCTTGATGGAGTTGCCGGCCGAGGCGATGGCCGTCGATCAACTGGCCGAAACCGACGCGCTGGGCCTCGACCCCGACGCCGAATTCTCGCCCGACTGGTCGCCCGAGGAGTTCGTCTACGCCCAAGAGCAGAAGCCGACAGGCGTCGACCCGGCGCTCGTCGAGCGCGCCGCGGTCACCACCGCATCGACCCTGCTCGGCGGCGCCGCAGGCGGCCCGCGTGTGTCGCCCGACGCGTTCCGCGTCGGCATGGCGGTGGAGCACCCGGAGCTAGGCCGCGGCGAGGTGGTCACCCTCAGCGGCCAAGGCAAAGGCCGCCGAGCGACCGTGCACTTCGCCGACCACGGCGAGAAGCGCTTCGTGCTGGCCTTCAGCCCGCTGCGGCCGGCTTGATGTCTCTTCGGGAAACTTCCGATTCGAGTTCGTTTGAAACAAACGCGGCGCGCCCGCGAGCGCGTTGTCACGCTTGAACGTGTCGAAAACGGCGTTAAGCGCCTGGCCGCCAACGACTTAGCGAAGCGTTACAGCCCCCCGGGGTGTAACGAAACGGCGTCGCTCTGCGCAACGGGCCTGCGGCGTACGACGCCGCAACGGCCCTCGTCGCGCCGCAGCGAACCCGGCATTGTCGCCCAGGCGGCGCGTCGCCAGGCCCGTTTTGGCCACCCCGAGCCGTGCGCCTTCTCACCTGGGCAGCGCCGACAGTAGGCCGAAGCGCGACACTCGCTCACTGAGCCTTACGCGGCCGACTGCCCGTGCCACCCGCGCCGGCGCCGCCCCCGATGAGTTCTATTGCCCCTCGCGCCGCCAACGAGCTCCTTTACAGTCTGAGTTGAGCGGTCTTGAAGAAGGAGAGTTTGAGGCGGTGGTCGCGTGCCTGATCGTTGAGCGATTCGTGAACCGCGTCGTTGAGTTGCTCGACGTCGTCGG
>NZ_JAVJSH010000010.1:0-5342 GCF_040219535.1 Botrimarina sp. | reverse complement strand
CCCGGATCCGCTCGAGGGCCTCGCGTAGCTCTTGCTCGCTCACGACAGGGCGGCCCCGCGTTCGATGGCCCGCTCCACGTTGCGGATGCCGGCGTTGACCTGCTCGAGCTTGCTCACCTGCTTCTCGAGCAGCCGGTGCTGCACGGTGTCGCCCGCGCGGCCGGCGTAGGCGTCGACGATCCGTCTCGCGCCGTTTGTTTCGGTCGCCCTCCTATGGTCTTGACGGCTAAGCACCGTTTCTACTGCGATGTCAGGGCAAAGCGGAAACTCTCGCCGAAGCACATCAAGCAATTAAGCGGGAGATCAACGGGAAGATTTGCCCGCCCGCCGTCTGCCCAGGATCTCTGCAAAACCGCCGGCCCTCCGGTTACTATGGCCGCCGGCGCCGAGCCCCCCCCTCTTGCAGCGATCCGATCGATGATCCCGAGCCGTCCGGCCCGCAAGCGTCACGCGACTCGATCCGCGCCCGTGGCGTGGCAAGATTTCTGCCGCTATCGCGACGCACCACCGTCCCCCAGACTTCACCGCGTGCTAGCTGCGTTGCCGCTTACGCAATCGCACTGGAGGGCGTCGGCGTGGATTTAGGGCGACTCTCGGAGACCGACATCCGCTCGAAGTTCATCACCCCGGCCATCGTGGGGCCGGAGGGGGCGGGCTGGGACCTGCTCACCCAGATGCGGGAAGAGGTCTACTTCACCAAGGGCCGTGTCGTCGTGCGGGGCAAGTCGGTCGCCCGCGGCAAGGCGATGAAGGCCGACTACCTGCTCTGCTACAAGCCGAACCTGCCGATCGCCGTCGTCGAAGCGAAGGACGGCGACCACGCCTTGGGCGACGGGATGCAGCAGGCGCTCGAGTATGCCGAAACGCTCGACGTGCCCTTCGCGTACAGCTCCAACGGCGAGGGCTTCCTTGAGCACGACCGAACCGGCCTCTCCGATCGCCCCGAGCGAGAACTCGCGCTCAGTGAGTTTCCGTCGCCCGACGAGCTTTGGATGCGGTACCGCCGCTGGAAGGGGCTCTCCGACGAGCAGACCGAGATCGTCACCCAGGACTATTACTCCGACGGCTCCCAGAAGTCGCCTCGGTACTACCAGCTCAACGCGATCAACCGCACCGTGGGCGCCATCGCCAGCGGGCAGGACCGCGTGCTGCTGGTCATGGCCACCGGCACCGGCAAGACCTACACCGCGTTCCAAATCATCTGGCGGCTGTGGAAGTCGGGCGCCAAGAAGCGGATCCTCTTCCTCGTCGACCGCAACATCCTCGCCGACCAGACGAAGACCAACGACTTCAAGCCATTCGGCGCGGCGATGACCAAGATCAAGAACCGCACCGTCGACAAGTCGTTCGAGATCTACCTCTGCCTCTACCAAGCGGTGACCGGGCAGGACGAGTCGAAGAACATCTACAAGCAGTTCTCGCCCGACTTCTTCGACCTGGTGGTCGTCGACGAATGCCACCGCGGCAGCGCGGCCGACGACGCGGCTTGGCGGCAGGTGCTCGAGTACTTCTCGTCCGCCACCCAGATCGGCCTCACCGCCACGCCGAAGGAGACCAAGGAGGTCTCGAACATCGAGTACTTCGGCGACCCGGTCTACACGTACTCGCTCCGCCAGGGCATCGCCGACGGCTTCCTCGCCCCCTACAAAGTCGTGCGTATCGGCCTCGACAAGGACCTCGACGGCTGGCGCCCCGAGGCGGGCCAGCTCGACAAGCACGGCCACGAGATCGAGGACCGCGAGTACAACGCGTCCGACTACGACCGGCACCTGATCCTCGAGAAGCGGACCGAGCTCGTCGCCGCCAAGGTCACCGAGTTCCTCAAGGCCACCAATCGCTTCCACAAGGCGATCGTTTTCTGCGAGAACATCGACCACGCCGAACGGATGCGGCAGGCGCTGGTGAACGCTAACGCTGATCTGGCGGCCGCCAACTCGAAGTACGTCATGCGGATCACGGGCGACAACGACGAGGGCAAGGCCCAGCTCGACAACTTCATCGACCCCGAGGCGACCTACCCGGTCATCGCCACGACGTCGAAGCTGATGACCACCGGCGTCGACGCCCAGACGTGCCACCTGATCGTTCTCGACCAGACGATCAAGTCGATGACCGAATTCAAGCAGATCATCGGCCGCGGCACCCGTATCAACGAGGATTACGGGAAGCTCTACTTCACGATCATGGACTTCCGGCGGGCGACCGCGTTGTTCGCCGACCCCGACTTCGACGGCGACCCGGTCCAGATCTACGAGCCGAAAGAGGGCGACCCGCCTGTCCCGCCCGATGAGACCCACTTCGACGACGAGCCGGCAGAGAGCGGCGAGCACGCGAGCGACTGCCCGGTCGACACCAGGAGCGACCCCGGCTCGGACGGCGACGTCACGTTCGGCGGCGGCTCGGACGGCGGCAAGCCGACCCGGTACTACGTCAACGACGTCGAGGTCGCGGTCGCGGTCGAGCGGGTGCAGTACCTCGACGCCGACGGCAAGCTGATCACCGAGTCGCTGACCGACTACACCCGGCGGTCGCTGCTCGAGTCGTACGCCACGCTCGACGAATTCCTCGGTGACTGGAACGAGGCCGAGCGGAAGGAAGCGATCGTCGCCACGCTGCGCGAGAAGGGGGTCTTCCTCGACGAACTGGCCGAGCAGGTCGGACGCGACTACGACCCGTTCGACCTGGTCTGCCACGTGGCCTTCGACCGGCCGCCGCTCACGCGCCGGGAGCGGGCGGACAACGTGCGGAAGCGGGACGTGTTCGGCAAGTACGAGGGCAAGGCCCGCGAGGTGCTCGAGGCGCTGCTCGAGAAGTACGCCGACGACGGGCTCCGCAGCGTCGAGTCGCTCGAGATCCTCAAGGTCTCCCCCTTCCGCGACTTCGGCACCCCGGTCGAGATCCTCCGCCTGTTCGGCGACCGAGAGGGATACGAGAAGGCCATTCGGGAATTGGAATCCGCGATCTACGCAGGAGCGGCTTAGGCGATGGCGAACGTTTCGAGTCTCGTGAAGTCGATGCAGGACATCATGCGCAAGGACGCCGGCACGTACGGCGACGCGCAGCGTCTGGAGCAGCTTGGCTGGATGCTCTTCCTCAAGATTTTCGATGACCGCGAACAGGAACTCGAAATCATCCGCGACGACTACAAGTCGCCCCTGCCCAAACACCTGCGCTGGTCCACTTGGGCTAATGACGAAGAAGGCATGACCGGCGAGGCCCTCCTCGACTTTGTCAACAACACGCTCCTCGTCAAGCTCAAGGCCTTGAACGGTTCTGGGGGCAAAATCGGCGGCCTCATCCGCGAAGTCTTCCAGGACGCCAACAACTACATGAAGAACGGCACGTTGATGCGCCAGGTCATCAACAAGATCAACGGCATCGACTTCAACGCCTCCGACGACCGCCACACCTTCGGCGACATCTACGAAAAACTGCTCCGCGACCTCCAGTCCGCCGGCAACGCCGGGGAGTTCTATACCCCCCGGGCCGTCACCCGCTTCATCGTCCAGCAGGTCAACCCGCGCCTCGGCGAAACCGTCCTCGACCCCGCCTGCGGCACCGGCGGCTTCCTCACCTGCACCATCGACCACCTCCGCGACCAGTGCAAGACCGCCGAGGATGAACAGACCCTCCAGAAAAGCTTCAGCGGCATCGAGAAGAAGCACCTGCCCCACATCCTCTGCATGACTAACCTGCTATTGCACGGCATCGACGTGCCCAGCACCGTCAAGCACGACAACACGCTCGCCCGCCCGCTCAAGGACTGGGGCCCCAAGGACCGCGTCGACTGCATCGTCACCAACCCGCCCTTCGGCGGCATGGAAGAGGATGGCATCGAGACCAACTTCCCCGCCGAGTTTAGGACCCGCGAGACCGCCGACCTCTTCCTGGTCCTGCTCATGCGCCTCCTCAAGCCCGGCGGCCGGGCCGGGCTGGTCCTGCCCGATGGCACGCTCTTCGGCGAGGGCGTCAAGACCCGCATCAAGGAAAAACTCCTCAAAGAGTTCAACCTCCACACCATCGTCCGCCTGCCCAACGGCGTCTTCGCCCCCTACACCTCCATCCGCACCAACCTCCTGTTCTTCACCCGGACCGACACCCCGACCAAGGACGTGTGGTACTACGAACACACCTACCCCGAGGGCGTGAAGAGCTACAACAAGACCAAGCCCATCGCGCTGGAAGAGTTCGACCCGATCAAGAAGTGGTGGGGCACGGAGTCGAACGGGTTCCAGAAAAGGAAAGAGAACGAGCACGCCTGGCGCGTCTCGGCTCAGGACATCATCGACAACGGCTACAACCTCGACCTCAAGAACCCGCACAACGCCGACGAAGGCCCCGGCGATGTCGATGAACTGCTGCCCGAATACGAAAAGCTGCTAACGCAGATCGCCGAGACCCGCGCCGCGCTGAAGAACGAACTGCAAAGCGCGCTACAAAAAACGGCGGGGGCGGTCTGAATGTCGCCCGAGGAATTCTTTGAGAAGTTCGAGACGTTCGCGGTTATGCCGGGGGCTATTGATTCGCTTCGCTATCTAATCCGGCAAAAAGCAGTTAGTGGCGGCTTCTCACAGGGTGATACCGAGACTTGGGAGATTGTTGCCGTAGATGACTTGGTACAAGTTCAAAATGGATTTGCCTTCAAGTCGAGTTTTTTTAATGAAGTCCAAGCCGGCATGCCACTGATACGAATACGCGACATAGCTCAGCAAGAAACTCAAGTTTACTACAGCGGGGAGTATCGCGAGGAATTCATAGTTAGCAAAGGTGACCTGCTAATTGGAATGGATGGTAACTTTAATATTCACAGGTGGAAGGGGCAGGATGCCTTGCTTAATCAGCGAGTCTGCCGGCTGCTAGAGCCAGATCCAAGAATCGATACGGGATTTCTTTTTCTTGCAATGCAAGAGCATTTAGATGAGATTCACCGAAACACAACATTCACAACAGTAAAGCACATTTCAGGCAAGCAAATAAAAGCGATTGAGTTTGCCCTCCCGCCGCTTGCCGAGCAGAAGCGGATTGTGGCGAAGGTGGATGCGTTGATGGGGTGGTGCGATCGGTTGGAAGCGTTGCAGGCCCAGCGCGACACCCAACACGCCGCGCTGGCCCGCGCCGCCCTGGCCCGCTTCGCCGAAAACCCCACCCCCCAAACCCTCCAAGCCCTCTTCCACGACCAATTCCCCATCAACCCCAACGACCTATTGCCCCTCGCGCCGCCAACGAGCTCCTTTACAGTCTGAGTTGAGCGGTCTTGAAGAAGGAGAGTTTGAGGCGGTGGTCGCGTGCCTGATCGTTGAGCGATTCGTGAACCGCGTCGTTGAGTTGCTCGACGTCGTCGG
>NZ_JAVJSH010000009.1:0-106710 GCF_040219535.1 Botrimarina sp. | reverse complement strand
GCCGCCGCCCAGGCGACCCTCGCCACCGTGCTGGTCACCCTCGCCCAACAAGCGATCGACCCGGTCGGCTGGCTCGCCAACGCCCGACGCACCGTCACCCCGCTAACGCTCGTGGGATGACGGGCGGTAAACAAGTACTCTGCGACGAGCTACTCGTGCTGGAGATTACGCTGGTTTCTCCGCCCTACGTGATCGACTTCGGCAAGAGCTACCTTGACCACCCGCCCGAGCACTCGCCAGAGACTCTGGCCGAGCACGAAGCGGACCAGATTGAGCTATGGGGCGAAAAGATAGGCGAAGTCAACGCCATCCTTTGGCGTCTCGAACGCATGGGCATCTACTACACGGATGCGACGCCACGGAACATTTCGTTCCCGCCTGATTCGGATTGAGCCCGCTCGGAAAAAACTCCCAGCAACCGACCAATCAGCCAGTGCCCGATATCCGCGTGCGATTGGGCCGTTAGGTTGTTTCTGCGTCGGGGGTTGCGCATTCGTTACACCACCTCGCCTGCAGCCGGCGGTGGAGCTCGGCGAGGTGGCTCGCGACCGGATAATGGCCGCGGGGCCGTTGGCGGCGCGCGGATTGCGCCTCGCGCGCGGCTTCGAACCGCTTCGCGAAGGCGGGGGTTCGTTGAGCGGTCCGGTAAACGGCGGAACGGCTGAAGCCGAGCGCCTCGGCGGCTTCGGAGACCGTTTGGCCAAGGTCCACACGGCGGAGCAGCAGCTCACGGCGCCGGGCGGTGAGCTTCGACTTGCGGGGCATCGCGCACCTCGGGGGGCGTAGGACAGGCGGACGGATCGCGCCCCGTATTGTCCCCGACCCGATCCGGACCCGCGCCGGGCAATATTGGCCACGCCAAGCGGCCGCGCGGTTACCCGCCTACGGCGGCACGAGGACCTCTTGGCCGCCGATCCACGCCGCGAGCCGCGTCGGCGGGTCGACGCTCTAAGCGTGGCGCAGCGCCGCAACGATCTCCATCCGCGCCGCTTGCCAGCCGGGCGCCAGGCCGGCGACCAGGCCGACGGCGACGGCGACCAGCAGCCCTTGCAGCGCGAGCATCGCCGACGGCTCGAAGGCGATCGTGACACCCTCGGCGGCGATCGACATGCCCGCGCCCGCCAGCAGCAGCGCGCTGGCAGCGACGCCCAGCACGCCGCCCAGCGTGCTGAGGACCAGGCTCTCTAGCACCACCAGCGAGAAGACCCGTTGCGGCCGGAGGCCGAGCGTCTGCAACACGGCGTGCTCTTTGATGCGGTCCTGGACCGACATGACGGTCGTCGTCGCGACGAGCGAGAGCACCAGCCCCACGCACGCGTAGCCGAGCCAGTGCACGAAGCCGATCAGCTCCGCCAGGTCGGCGAGCGTGTCGGCCTGGTACATCCCCTTGGTGCGGGTCGTCGTGGCGACGGGGCCCGACTCGAACGCTTGATCGAGCCGTTTGGCGACCGCGTCGGGGTCCGCGCCGTCGGTGAGTTTGACCTCGTGCAGCGTCACCGTGCCGACGCCGTCGGCGCCGCGGGCGCGTTGCAAGAAGTCGAGGTGCGTGTAAATCAGGTTGTTGTCCGCGGCCACCGGCGAGTGGAAGACACCGCGGACCACCACCGAGACCCCGCCGATCGTGAACTTGTCGCCGGCCGCGAGGCCGCGTCGGTTGGCGACCGCTTCGCCGACCAGGGCCGCGTCGTCTTGCCCTTCGTAGGCCGACCAATCGCCGCTCGTGAGGGTGAGGTCGCGCCAGGCCTCGAGTTTGTGGGCGGCCATTCCCTGGAACACGATCGCGTCGAGGCTCGCGCGGCAGTTGTTCGTGAAGACCTTGATCGGGATCACGTCGCTCACGCCGGGCGTGTCGGCGATCGTGCGGGCGTAGTCTTGGGGCAGCCTGCTGCTCTGGGGGCAGAACCGGCTCTCTTGGAACACGATCAGGGTGCGGTCGGCCTCTTCGCTGGACGTGAGCCGCGCGAGGCCGCGTTGCACCGAGCCGATGAAGCAAAACACGAGCAGCGCGACGGCCGTGCCGGAGACCGTCAGCACGGTCCGGGCGCGGTGGCGCCAGAGGCTCTTCAGCACGTACGGGGCGAACTTTCTCACGTCAGGCGGTCCTCAGCGGCGCGGGGGCTTGCGTGCGGTTCTCGACGAGCCGGCCCCGTTCGAGCCGGACGCGGCGGCGGGCCCGGGCGCCGGCTTGGGCGTCGTGGGTGACCAGCAACAGCGTCATCCCGAGCTCGCTGTTGACGCGCTCCAGCAGCGAGAGGATCTGCTCGGTTGTCTCGTCGTCGAGGCTCCCGGTCGGCTCGTCCGCGACGATCAGCGTCGGGTTGGCGACGATCGCGCGGGCGATGCCGACCCGCTGCTCCTGCCCGCCCGACATCTGCCGGGGGTAGTGCGACGCCCGCGGCGTCAGGTCGACCGCCTCGAGGGCGATCCCGACGCGCTTGCGCCGCTCGGCGGCGGACATCGGCAGCAGCAGCAGCGGCAGCTCGACGTTCTCGTAGGCGGTGAGCACCGGCACGAGGTTGTGCGTCTGGAACACGTAGCCGATGTGCTCGGCCCGCCAGTCGGCGAGCTTCCCGCGCGAGAGCTTGGTGGTGTCCACCCCGTCGACGACTATCTGGCCCGACGTGACGCGGTCGATGCCGGCGATCAGGTTGAGCAACGTGCTCTTGCCCGACCCGCTCGCCCCCATCAGCGAGACAAAGTCCCCCTTCTCGACGGACAGGCTGACGCCGTCGAGCGGGCGGATCGTCTCCTCGCCGCTGGCGTATTGCTTGGTGACGTCGTTCACTTCAACGAGGGGCATGGCTGATTTTGTGCGGCGGAGGATTCGGTCAGGGCGAGTCGGCTTGCGCGGTCCGCAGGGCCGCCCGGGGTTCGCGGCCGCCGAGCGTGGTGTCTTCGCCGACGACGACCACCCGGGCGCCGTCGGTGAGCGACTCGCGGCCGGCGACGATGAGCTTGTCGGTGGGGGTGAGGCCGGATGTCACCTCGACGAGGCCACCGGCGGTCGGGCCGCCGAGTGAGATCGGCTTCCGCACCGCCGTACGCGACGCGAGGTCGGCCGCCCAGACCGCGGCGCCCGATGCGCCCTCGGAGGCCAGTTGCTCGGGGATGAACAGGCGCAGCGGCGGCTCTTCGTCCGCTTCGCTGGCCGCAGCCGACGGCGGCGCCAGGAAGGTCACCTTGGCCAGCATCTCTGGCTTGAGGACGGCCGGCGGGTCGAGCACGGCGACCTTCACTTGCAGCGTGTTCTTCTGGATGTCGGCGAAGGTCGTGATCGAGATGACCTCGCCGCTGATCGGCTCGGCGAGGGCGGCTGTCTCGATCTGGGCGGGCTGGCCGACGACCACGTGCGGCACGTCCTCCAGGCGCACGTCGACGCGGACCTGGAGCATCTTGGGGTCGTAGAGCTCGGCGACCGCTCCTCCGTGGCCGGCCGAGTCGACGGCGCCGGCTAGCCACTGCCCGGGCTGAGCCAGAACGCTCATCACGCAGCCGTCGATCGGAGAGCGGACTTCCATCCGCTCGAGCCGCAACTCCGCCATGTCGACCCGCAGCCGGGACTGATCCAGGCGCGCGCGTGCGGCAGCGAGGTTGGCCTCGGCCTCGCCCACCGCGCGGGTCTCGTCGGTCATCAGCCGGAGGCGGGCCTCCAGTGCGTCGCGACGCTTCGCGAGCGACTCGGTTTGGCTGCGGAGCCGCGGCTCTCTTCCGACGGTTTCGGCGAGGGTGCTCTCGGCGGCCGCCAGCTCGGCCTGCGACTCGCGCAGCAGGCGCCCGGCTACCGCGTCGCTGGCTTGCTGTCGGCGGCGCAGGTTCTCGGCCGCCAGGTCGCGCTCGGTGCGGGCCTTGTCGGTCTCGAAGGGCAGGCGGTGCAGCTCGAGCTGCGCTCCGCGGAGGTCGGCCTCGGCGTTGGCGAGTTCCGCTTGCAGCCGCACCGGCTGCGAGAGGTTCGCCCGCGCCGCTTGGAGGGTCGCTTCGGCGCGCCGCACCTCGGCTTGTTGCAGGTCGAGGGTCGCCCGGGCCTCGGCCAACGCCAGGCGCGCGTCGGTGTCGATCAGGGTCGCGACCGGCTCGCCGCGGGCGACGTGCTGCCCCTCGATCACGTGCACCTGGTCGATCACCCCGCCCGTCAGCGCCGAGGCCACCACGCGCGTGGGCCGGGGTTCGACCCACCCGGCGGCTTGGAAGAGCGGGGTCCCCTCGCGCTCGAACTCCGCCCGACTCACGACGACCGGCGTCACCGTCACGCGCCGGGCCGGCAGCAAGCTGCTGCGCGCCGACCAGGCAAACAGCCCGATAAACGACAGCACAACAGCCGCCGGCGCGGCGTAGCGGGTGAGCCAGCGCGAGGGCCTTGCGACGCTTTCGGCGGCCGCCGTGCGCTGGACCGCCAGTTGGCTGAGGTCGAGTTGTGGGTTGGCGTCTGCCATTGGGGCTCTGGAGTTGTATGGCTCTTAAACCGCTTTGATGGCGTCGACCACGGGCAGACGCATCGCCTTGATCGCCGGGGGGATGGCGCCGACGACGCCCAGCAGCGCCGCCACGACGCAGCCGATCGCGATCGCGACGCTGTCGACCCGCAGGGCGAACGCGCCCATCGTGAACCGGACCGCCATGCCGTCCACGAGCACCAGCCCGGCCACGCAAGCCACGAGCCCCGCGCCGCATGCCAGGAGGGTCGCCTCTTGGACGAGCGTGAGCAGCAGCGCGCGGCGCCGGAAGCCGAGCGCCTGAAGCGTGGCGAGCTCGCGCACCCGCCCCACGACGGCGCCGTACATCGTGTTGAGACCGGCGAACACGCCCGACCCCGCGACCAGGGCGACCACGGCCCACCCGAGCATCCGCACGGGGCGGTAGTGCCGCTGGAGCGACGCGTAGTACGCGCTCTCGGCGACCGCCTTGAGCTCGAGGTCGACGCGTTCTCGGCAGAAGAGATCGACGTCGGCCACCCGGTCCGGGCTCTGCATGCCGACGGCCACGAGGCTCAGGTCCTGTCGACGCAGGGCCGTCTGCAGGTCGGGCAGCGGCGCCCAGATCTCCGACTCGAACGCGGAGCCCGCCGCCGCGAAGCGGCCGCTGATCCGCCAGCTGCGCCCGTCGAACTCGACGGACTCGCCGACGGCGAGGTCGGCGTGCGGCGCGCCGAGCTTCGAGTAGGCGAGCCGTCCCACCATGACCTCGCCGGTGGCGGGCCAGCTCCCCTCGATCAGCTGCACGCTGCCGCGGACCAGCGGCGCGGAGGTCGTCACGCCCCGGACGAGCCCCAACCCGGGCTGGGCCATCGAGGCGGCCTTCACCCGCGTGCCGAGGTACAGCTCTGGGGACACGTGCTCCTCGCCGAACGACCGCCGCACCCCCTCGACACTGGCGGAGAGCAGCGCGGCCGTGGAGGCCGGGATCGACGAGTTCTCGATGTCCGCCGCCGAGGCCAGCGAGTAGACGAGCACGACACTCGGGCTGCCGCTCGCCGCGAGCGACTTCTCCAAACCGCGGATGAAGCCCACGACGACCAGCACCAGCAGCACCACCACCGCCAGCCCGCCGAGCGTCAGCAGGCTGCGCGACGGACGGCGGAAGAGGTTGCGGACGCCGTAGTCCCACGGCAGAAGTCGTTGACCGAGCATGACGCTGCGCCGAGCTCCCGGGTTCAGTTGCGGGCGTGGAGGCCCGTGGCCAAGAGTTGGAAGTTGCCGCTGTCGTCGCGCTTGGCCGTTCCCCGCACGACGACCATGTCGCCTTGCTCGACGCCGAGCAGCTCGCGCGCGCCGACCCTCACGAGGGCGCCCGACCCGTCGACGAACTTCACCAGCGCGGTGCACGCCTGGCGCTCGGTGGCGCAGCAGTCGGCGGTGCAGAGCTGGCCCTCGCCCATCCCGGCGCTCTCGTCGACGACGGCCATCGACGGGTCGAGGAGCGTGAACGCGGCGCGGCCCTCGATCCACGGGTCGGCCGCGCCGCCGATGCGGCCGACGAGCACGACCTCGTCCCCGTCGGACGTGTTCTCCCTCGCTTCGATCACGCCGACGGCGCCGCCGGGCTCGTCGGCGAGGAGAAACTGGTCGCCGTCGATCGAAGCGGCCGGCTTAGCCGACTGTGTCGAAGCGTTGGAAGCGGAGCCGCAGCCCGTCGCGAACGGGACGGCGGCGGCCGCAACAAGCGTTAGTGAGATTCGAAGCTTCATCGGTTGATTCCTCCGAGAGGACGCAGGTTGGCGTTGGGAGTCGGTTGCTGGTTGGCGTCGCGCCACTGGACGGCCAGGGTCCCGGCGGGCCCGGAAACGCTCAGGGGCCGGTGGCCCGTTCGCACAATCGGCCTAGTTGACGTGGTGCTGAGAAGTCGGCGCAAGCGCTGCCTCCCTAGCCCCCGCGTTGGCGTGACCGCTTGTCCGACGCCGCTGGCGGGCCGAAGGGACAGGCCGAGTCAGATCGAGCGTCGGGCGTTCGCCGCGCAGCGACGCCGCGGGCTCCGACAGCTCACGAACTAGCAGCGGCGAAGCAGGTCGCCGCGGGGCGCGAGAATCACGCCAAGAAACGCGACAGCAACACACAGCGTTCCAGCGCCCTCAGCGGTGGGCCGCTGGATCGCGACACGCCGACGAGCTGGTCAGCGGCTGACGAACAAACCGTCGGAGGCGCCGGCGGTAGGCAGGCGACAGAGAGACCCAGCTCCGCTTGGACCTTGACGACTTGCTCGTAAGGCTGCTCGGCGGCGAAGCACCAGCAACTCTCGTCGCACGGAGCGGCGGGGGCCTCCTCGCCGGGGCAGCGTGACTCGCCTTTGCAATGGGATTCGCCAGCGCAGTGGGATTCGCCGCGGCAGTGGGATTGCTCCTCGCTCGGCTCGGCGCGGGCCGCGTCACAGCAGTGCGATGCGCACTGGCCGTCAGTTGAGTGCGCGACGTGGCCGCAATGCCCACCGCAGCCAAACAGCCGGCACAGCGACTGCGTCTGCTGCAACGCGCCGACCAGCACCAACGCAGCGGCCATAACGGCCACGCGGCGGGTCAGGTTGCGAAGGGGCGCGCTCACGGTTCTTCCCAGCGGCGGGGGCGGACGGCGGGTCGGGCCTCGGTGGCTTAATCGGAAGATCTTATCATCCCGGTCCAGGGAATAGAACAACGCCGCTGTCGATGGCGCGCCTTCCAGGCCCCTACCTACGGGGGGGGCGGATCGCGTTCAGCCGAGCTTCACATCGATCCGCGTTCGCCCTCCGCGGGAGGGAGCAGGTCGCACCCGACGGCCCGCCGCAGTTGGGCCACCAAGCCACAGAGGGTCGCCTCGACCCGGGCGGCTTGCAGCTCGACGAGGAGCACCTCGGAGAACCCGTCGGTGACTTCTCCGAAGCCGACGAGCCGGCCCCGGTAGTCGGCCGCGGCGAGCTCGAGCGCCTGCTTCGCGCGGGGGGCGAAGCGCTCTTCGTACAAGCGGAGCTGCTCCTTGGCGGCTTCGATCTGCTCGTCGATGCGCCGGATCTCTCGCAGCGCGTCGTCGCGTTTGGCGTGGTAATCGCGGGACGACGCGGCGGCGCTGGCCGACGCCTCGCGGATGCCCGCGTCGATGCGGTCGCGCCAGATGGGGAGCGTCACCCCGACCGAGAGGCTCACGTTGTCGTGCCCGTTGGCGACCGGCGACACGGCGTCGCTCTCGGTGATCGTCTGCCAAGCGGCGCCGACGACGAAGTCGGGACGCTTCGCCAAGCAGGCGAGGCGCTGCTGCTGTCGGTCCCGAGAAGCGGCCCAACGCGCCTCGATGAGCTCGGGGTTGCACCCGACCGCTGCGGCGAAGAGGGCGTCGCGGTCGGCGATCGCCGCGTCGCAGTCGACCGACTCGCTCGGCTCGATCCCGGCCGCGTCCGGGCGCCGCAGCAGCGCCGCGAGGTCGGCTTGGGCGAGCGCCTTCTGCTGCCGGAGCTCGATCAGCCGGTTGTCGAGGTTGTCGACCTGAACGGCCGCGCGGAGCACGTCTTGCCGGCTGCCGCCGGCCGCGTTGCGTGCTTCGGCCAAGTGGACCAGTTCGGCGGCGATCTCTCGGTTGCGCTCGCCGATGCGGATCGCCCGGTCGGCGAACCACAGCTCGTAGTAAGCCAAGCGGACGAGCTCCTCGATCTCTAGCTCGACCGCACGCAGCCGAGCGGCCGCCATCTGGGCCTCGCGCGAAGCGATCGCCGCGCGCGTGTCGCGCTTCTCCGGCCAGGGGTACTTCTGCGAAACGCTCAGCGTGTTCCCTGCACGCCCCCCCGCGGTCTGCAGCGCGTGGTCCGAGATAGGAAAGAAGTTGTTCGAGAGCAGAGGGTCTTCGAGGGACCGCGCTTGAACGGGGCGCCAACTCGCAGCCGCGTAGCGCGCTCGCGCGGCGCCGACCCGCGGGTGGCTGGCGATCGCCTCCGCGACGAGCGCCTCGACCCCGAGGCGGCGCGGCGGCGGAGCATCGACGACCTCGCCGCGCTCCGCCGGGTCGGGCAGGCGGAGGGGGCCGTCTGGGGACTCGGCCCCCGGGGCGGCGGCGCCCTCGGAGCCGGCGGGTGTGGTGAACTCGGCCGGCCGGACGGCGCCTGCGTCGGGGGCCTGCAGGGCGGCGGTTTCGCAGGCCGGTTTGCCGGAGAGGGCCGAGTCAGCAATCTTCTGGCCCGCCGTCCGGCACCCCGAAAAGGCCGCAAACGCGGCGAGCACGCCCAACACGAGGCCCAGCGGAGCCGCCCCGCGGCCGCTTTGGCCTGGGTCCTCTGCTTGAACTAAACTTGCTCGGGTAGGCCGCATCGCCGACAATACCCCCAGAAGGTATACGTACTCCGACAGTATCGACTGCTACCGTGCTCAGGTCCCGGACGCTCCGAACCGCCGTCAATCTCTGCCTGACCGCGTCACTCCTGACGCCGGTCCAAGCGGGAGCGATCGCTTTCGGGCAAGCCTGCGACCAAACCGCTGGCGCCCGGGTCGCGTGCGCGGGCTGCGACCACTGCCGGATCGACGCGCAAAAAGAATTTTGTGGCTGCTGCCAGACGCGCCGGCCGGCGGCGCCCTCTCACTGCGGCGACGACGCGCGCCGGGCCCACTCGCCGGCGACCCACAAGCAGCTTGCCGCGGCTGCACGGCGCGAGCGCGAGCCCGTTCCCAGCTCCCCGGAGACCGAGCGTCCCGGTGCGTGCCTGTGCGCGGCGCCGAAGTCGCCGGCCGCGCCGGCGGCGCCTGCGCCGTCGGTCGAGCGCGTGCTGCGCGAGCTGGCCTCGGCGGTTTGCGTGACCACGCTGCCGACGCCGCGGCGCGATCGGGCCGGCCTCGACCACGCGGCCGACCCGCCCGGCTTCTATCTCTCGACGCCCCGCGACTCTCAGCGGCGGCTCTGCGTGTGGCGTATTTGACGCCGGCGCTACCGGTGCGCGCTTAGCGCCCCGGCTCTCTGTTCGGTATCCGAGGGCTGTTCCGGTATCGGCGGGCGACGCGTCTGTGTCGTTCGCGTTCGGTTGCTGCCTCAGGCCCCCGGTCGTTGACCCGGGAGCAAAGGCCACCCCGCAGCGCGCTTGCGCGATTGCCTCTCATGCCAACTCAGCACCAATCCAAGCCGACCTCGCCACGACTCAACCGCGGCTGGCTGCTGCGTGTCGCGCTGCAAGCCGCCGTGCTGCTGGCCACGCTGATTGGCGGCATCGCGCTGCTGGGCGTTGCGCAGCGTGTCGGCTGGCTGTCCGCCGCGCACGCGCCACCCGCTGCGGAGGCCGCCCCGTCGGGACCGGTCGAGTACACCTGCCCGATGCACCCGGAGATCCGCCAGGACACGCCCGGCAAGTGCCCGATCTGCGGGATGACGCTCGTGGAGGTGGCTGGGAAGCCCGCCGAGGCCGCGGCTAACGACACTTCGGGCGACAGACCACCACCCGGCGAGGAGCGCTACATCTGCCCGATGATGTGCACCCCGCCGCAGGGCGTGCCGGGCAAGTGTCCGGTCTGCGAGATGGACCTCGTGAGGGCCGATGCCGGCGCGGGCGGGGGCGATCGGAGCGTGGTCATCGACGCGGTCGCGCGGCGGATCGCCGGCATCCGGACCGCGACCGCGACCCGCGAGCGCGTGCAGCGATCGATCCGCACCGTCGGCGAGATCGCTTACGACCAAGAGCGTGTCGCCACGATCTCGGCGTATGTCGACGGGCGGATCGAGGAGATGTTCGCCGAGTACGAGGGGGTCGTCGTCGCTAAAGGGGACGACCTGGCCGTGCTCTACAGCCCGGAGCTCTATTCGGCGCAGGTCGAGCTGCTCGCGAGCCAACAAACGCCGGCCCTCGATTCGCTCGGCGGCGGCGAGCGGCTGAGCGAGATCGCCATCGACAACCTCCGCGAACTGGGGATGACGCCCCAACAGATCGACCGCTTGCTGACGACCAAGGAGCCACAGAAACGGCTGCGGGTTGCGTCGCCCCTCGGCGGCACGGTCACCGAGCGGCTGAAGGTCGAGGGGGACTACGTGAAGACCGGCGAGCCGATCTACCGGGTCGCCGACTTGTCGAGCGTGTGGCTCATGCTCGACCTCTTCCCGAGCGACGCGGCGGCCGTCCGCTTCGGCCAGGAGGTCCAGGCCGAGGTGAAGTCGCTGCCCGGAGAGGTCTACACGGGGCGCGTGGCGTTCATCGACCCGATGGTCGACCCGACCACACGCACCGTGGCCGTGCGTGTCGAGATGTCGAACTCCGACGGCCGCCTGAAACCGGGCGACTACGCGACCGCCAAGATCTCCGCGCCGGCCGTGCCGGGCGAAGTGGTCTACGACCCGGCGCTCGCCGGCAAGTGGATCGCTCCCATGCACCCGCAGATCGTGCGTAGCGAGGCTGGCGAGTGCCCGATCTGCGGCAGGGCGCTCGTGCCGACCGCCAGGTATGGCTACGCCGGAAAGCCCCTGGCCGGCGACGGCCAACTGGTCGTGCCCCGCTCCGCGGTGCTCACCGCGGGCGACAACTCGGTCGTGTACGCCGAGACCGCGCCGGGCGAGTTCGAGCTGCGCGAGGTGACCGTGGCGGCGTTGACCGGCTCTCAGGCGGTCGTACTGGAGGGGCTGTCCGAGGGGGAGACCGTCGCGACCGACGGCGCGTTCCTCATCGACTCGCAGATGCAGTTGGCGGGCAAGCCGTCGCTGCTCGACCCCACGCGGGGCGAAAAGAGCGAGGCCGCCGGCGGCGCGGCCGGCGCCACGCAGGAGGCCCCCCATGCTCACTAGGCTCGTGCGGTTCTGCGTGAAGGAGGCGTGGCTCGTCGTGCTGCTGGCGGTTGGGCTGACCGCGTACGGCTGGTGGTGCTACCGGTCCGTGCCGATCGACGCGATCCCCAACATCGGCGAGAACCAGGTCATCGTGCTCACGCCGTGGCCCGGCCGCTCGCCCAAAGACATCGAGGACCAGGTCACCTACCCGCTCAGCGTGTCGCTGCTCGCCGTGCCGGGCGCCGAGAGCGTGCGCGGCAAGAGCATGTTCGGCTACTCGTTCGTGCAGGTCACGTTCAAGGACTCGGTCGACTTCTACTGGGCGCGGAGCCGCGTGTCCGAGCAGCTCGGCTCGGCCGCCGCGCAGTTGCCCGACGGCGTGACTCCGCAGCTCGGGCCGGACGCCACGGGGCTCGGGCAGGTGTACTACTACGTGCTCCAGCCGCCGCCCGAGGGGATGAGCCTCGCCGAGCTGCGGTCGCTGCAAGACTTCGTCGTCAAGTACGAGCTGCAGGCCGTCGAGGGGGTGAGCGAGGTCGCGTCGATCGGCGGCTACGTGCGGCAGTACCAGATCGAGATCGACCCCGACCTGCTGCGGTTCCACAAGGTCCCGCTCGACCAGGTGGTGCAGGCGGTGCGCGGGTCGAACGCCGACGTCGGGGCGAAGACGGTCGAGTCCTCCGGCATGGAGTTCATCGTGCGCGGGAAGGGTTTCCTCGGCACAGGGGGCGACTCCGGCAAGGCGATAAGCGACATCGAGAAGACGGTCGTGCGCCAACAAGAGGGGGCGCCGTTGCGGGTGGAGGACGTGGCCCGCGTGCAGCTCGGCCCGGACTTCCGACGCGGCGCGCTCGATTACAACGGCGCCGAGGCCGTCGGCGGCGTGGTGGTGATGCGCTACGGCGAGAACCCCCGGGAGGTCATCGACCGGGTGAAGGAGCGGATCGAAGAGATCACCCCCTCGCTCGGCGGCGTCACGATCCACGGCGTGTACGACCGCACCGGCCTCATCGACGAGACCATCGGCACGCTCACCACCGCGCTGCGCGAAGAGATCGTCATCACCGGCGTGGTGATCCTGCTCTTCTTGCTGCACGTGCGCAGCAGCTTCCTGGTGGCTTCGACGCTGCCGGTGGCGGTGCTGCTGGCGTTCGTGTGCATGCAGACCTTCGGCGTCGACGCGAACATCATGTCGCTCGCCGGGATCGCGATCGCGATCGGCACGATGGTCGACATGGCCATCATCGTGTCGGAGAACATCTACCAGCACCTGGCCGAGTGGGAGGCCGACGGCGCGCCCGGCGGCGCCAAGCGGCGGAGCGACGTCATCGCCGACGCGGCCGCCGAGGTCGCCCCGGCGGTGATGACGGCCGTCACCACGACGATCGTCAGCTTCCTCCCGGTGTTCTTCCTCACGGGGCGCGACTACAAGCTCTTCAGCCCGCTCGCCTGGACCAAGACGTTCGCCATCGCCGCCGCGCTGGTGGTCGCGATCACGCTGGTGCCTGCGCTCGCGCGGATCCTCCTCAAGAGCGCCCACGCGCCGCGGTGGGCGGCCGCCGTGGCCGCGCTGGCCGGCGCGGTGCTGTTGGGGCTGCTCACGCACTCCGTCTGGGCCGATTGGCTCGCGGCGGAGTACGGGGTCCCGGCGGCCGTGGCCACGCCGGTCGCCGCGGCGCTCGGCGCGGTGGGCGGGTGGCTGCTGAGCCGCGAGCGGGTCCAGCCGATCGAAGAGAGCCTCGTCAGCCGGCTGATCGTCCGCGCGTACGTGCCCACGCTGGCGCTCTTCCTGCGATTCAAGGGCGCGTTCCTGCTCGTGCCGGCACTGATCGTCGTCGTCGGCTTCGGCGCGTGGTTCGGTCTGCCGCGCGTGCTGGCGCCGTTGGAGCGGGCGGTCGGCTGGCTCGGCGTGCGGCCCAACGAATTGCCGGGGTACGTCGACCTAAAGCACACGTTCACCGGCCTGGAGACCGACGACTGGATCGCGCTGGACGAGGGGAGCTGGTTCTACATGCCCACGCTCTACCCGGCCGCCAGCTTCAGCCAGGCGATGCAGGTCCTCCAGACACAGGACGTGCTCATCAAGGCGATCCCCGAGGTCCGCGACGTGCTCGGCAAGATCGGCCGCGTCGAGTCCGCGCTCGACCCCGCGCCGGCCGCGATGGTCGAGACCTACGTGATGCTCAAGCCCGAGGACCAGTGGCGTGAGGGCGTCACGGCCCGCGACGTCTGGGACCAGATCAACGCGGCCGCCACGCTCCCGGGCGTCACGCCGGCCAGCCCGCTGCAGCCGATCGAGGGGCGCGTCGTGATGCTGCAGAGCGGCATCAAGGCGCCGATGGCGATCCGCATCTACGGCGACGAGCTCTCCGAGCTGGCCGACGCGGCGCTGGCCGTCGCGGCCCGTCTGAAGGAGTCGCCCTACATCAACCCGGCGACCGTGAACCCCGACATCGTGCTCGGCAAGCCTTACCTGGAATTCACCGTCGACCGCGAGGCGGCCGCCCGGTACGGCATGTCGGTGCAGATGGTCAACCAGGTGGTCGAGTCGGCGCTCGGGGGCATGAACCTGATCAAGACCGTCGAGGGGCGAGAGCGTTACCCGGTGCGGGTCCGCTACCGCCGCGACCTGCGGGAGCAGATCGACCAGCTGGCCCGGCTGCCGGTCGTCACCCACGGGGGGGAGGTCGTGCCGCTCGAGGAGCTCGCCAAGCTCGAAACGACTTGGGGCCCCGGCGCGATCAACAGCGAGAACGCCCGCCTGGTGGCGCACGTGGCGTTCGCCACTTCGGGCGTGGCGGGCGACCTGGAGTCGATCGCCGCCGTGGAAGACGCGCTCCGCACGGCGATGGCGGGGCCGCCTGGATCCGAGCAGCGGCTAGAGCTGCCGGCCGGTTACTCGCTCGAAACGGTGGGCAGCTTCCGCAACCAGATCGAGGCCAACCGGCGGCTCGTCTGGCTGGTGCCGCTGGTGGTCGTCATCAACCTGCTGGTGATCTACCTGCAGTTCCGCCACGTGCCGATCACGCTGGCGGTCTTCGCCGGCATCCCGGTCGCGTTCGCCGGCGGCATGATCGCGCTGGCCCTGTACGGCGCCGAGATGAACACGGCCGTGTGGGTCGGCTTCATCGCGCTGTTCGGCATCGCCGTGGACGACGGCGTGGTGATCGCCACCTACCTCGACCAGGTCTTCACGAGGCTGAAGCTCGAGTCCGTCGAAGACATCCGCACCGCGACGATCGAAGCGGGCAAGCGGCGTATCCGGCCGTGCCTGATGACCACCGCCACGACGGTGCTCGCGCTGTTGCCGGTGCTGCTCTCTACCGGGCGGGGCGCCGACGTGGCCCGCGCGATGGCGTTGCCCGTGTTTGGCGGGATGGTCGTGGAGCTGATCACGCTGTTCGTCGTGCCGGTCGTCTACTGCGGCTACAAGGAAACGAAGATGCAACTCGGCCTCGCCGACCGCCACTGGGAAGGCGTCGACGCGGCCCCGAGCCTCGAGCAACTCGCAACGGCCACGTAATCACGCGCCGCCGAACCGACTGAATCCTTAACTACGGAGACCAGACATGAATAAGTCAATAACCGCGCTGGGCGTCGCCCTGTTGTGGGCGGCGCCGCTGCTCGCGCAGCACGCGGCGCACCAACCCGCGGAGAGAGAACCCGCGCCGCCCGCCGCGACGCAGCCGATCGCGGCCGACCCGGAGGGCCCCCACGGCGGCTCGCTGCGGTCGGTGGGCGAGCTGCTGCTCGAGGTCGTCGTCGACCCCACGGGGATACGTGTGTTCGCCTACGACAAACAAGGCAAACCGCTCGACACGCAGGCGGCCCGCGGCGCCGCCGTGCTTCGCGTCGAGGGCGACCCGAAGCGCTACCGGTACGACCTCTACCCCGACACAGCGCGCGACGGCGCCGCCAGCTCGCTGGCCGTCGCGGTCGACCTCCGGCGGATCGCCGGCGCGTCGGTCGGCGTCGAGGTGCAACTCGCCGGCCTGCCCGGCGCGGGGCGGGAGCCGGTCCGCACGGTCGCGCAGGTGAGCGTGCCGATGACCGACGAGCAACGCGCGGCCGCGGCGATCGCCGCGCAGAAGGTCTGCCCGGTCAGCGGCGAGGCCCTCGGCTCGATGGGCGAGCCGATCGCGGTCACCGTCGGCGACCAGATGGTGTACGTGTGCTGCCAAGGCTGCGTCGCGCCGGTCCGAGCCGAACCGGCCAAGTACCTCGCGCCGGCCCGCGGCGCCACCGGCTCGGTCCCGCCCGGGACCGAAGAGGTCCGCGCCGATGTGTTCAAGGTGTCGGCCGCGGACGAGCCGTACATCGCGGCGCAGAAGACCTGCCCGGTGATGGACGAGCCGCTCGACGGGATGGGCGGGCCGTACAAGGTGCACGCCGACGGCAAGGCGGTCTACATCTGTTGCCCGGGGTGCGCGAAGAAGATCGCCGCCGAGCCCCAGGCGTACCTGAAGGACATGGCCGCGCGAGGAGTGGAGCCGCCCGTCGTCCGATGAGCGAACCCAGACCGCGGGGGCGGCGACGCGCCGAGGCTGGCCCGCCGGCCGGAGCGCCCCGTCGCCCCCGCCCTTTTTCGTATCGGCGGGCTCAGTCGCTGAGGCTGGCGTACTTGCGGAACAGTCGGATCAGCTCCTCGAGCTTCTCGTCGCGCTCGGCCGGGTTGTCGCTCGACGCCGCTTCGGCCACGCACGAACGGATGTGCGATTCGAGCACCAACTGCCCCACCTTGCCCAATGCGCCCGTCGCGGCGGCGATCTGCGTGAGCGTGTCGATGCAGTAGGCGCCTTCGTCGACCATGCGTTCGACGGCCGCCACCTGGCCCGAGACGCGGCGCAGGCGATTCTTGAGCTTGGATTTCTCTTCGTCGGTGAGCACGGCAGAAGCCCGCTGCGGGGGGAGGCCCGGACTGCTGACCGGTCCCGGGAGTTTAGCAGAACCGCGCGGGCCGCCCAATCTTCCGGATCGGGCGCTCTCTCCGGGGGCTGCCTGTCGTTCCGCCGCCAAGGCGGGGAGACGCTTCTCTCCGGCGAACCCGGCCGCCGGCCACGACAGGCCTGCGGTAGCGATCGACAGCGTGACGCTGGGGGCGCACTTCGTCGCTGGCCGCTCGGGCCGATTCACCCGAGCTTGGCGGAGCGCAGCCGCAACGCGTTGGCGATCACCGACACGCTGCTGAGGCTCATCGCCGCGGCGGCGATCATCGGGCTCAGAAGCCAGCCGAAGACCGGGTACAGCACGCCCGCGGCGATCGGGATCCCTAACGCGTTGTATCCGAAGGCGAACACGAGGTTCTGGCGGATGTTGCGCATTGTCGCGCGGCTGAGGGCGGCCGCTTTCACGACGCCCGCCAGGTCGCCGCCCAACAGGGTGACGTCCGCCGATTCGATCGCCACGTCGCTGCCCGTGCCCATCGCGACGCCCACGTCCGCCGCGGCGAGGGCCGGGGCGTCGTTGATGCCGTCGCCCGCCATCGCCACGACTCGCCCCTCGCTGCTGCGCGACTTGACGAAGTCGTGCTTCTGCTCGGGGGACACCCCGGCGTGGACCTCGTCGATGCCGAGCTGCTTGGCGACGGCGTTGGCGGTCGCCTCCGAGTCGCCGGTCAGCATGATGACCCGCAGCCCCAACTCGTGCAGCCGGCGGACGGTGGCGGGCGTCGATTCTTTGATCGGGTCGGCGATGGTAAGGAAGCCGCGCGTTCGCCCGTCGACCGCGACGAACACGGTCGTTTGCCCCTGCGCTTGGGCGGCGCCGGACCGGCTCGACAACCCTTCGCTCGGCGGGGCCCCAAGGCCGGCGAGGAAGCCCGTCTTGCCGACGCTCACGTCGCGGCCGCCGACGCGGGCGGTGACCCCGCCGCCGGTCGTGCTCTGGAAGTCCTCGGCGGCCTGTGTGGCGAGGCCGCGGTCCCGCGCCGCTTCGACGATGGCCCGCGCCAGCGGGTGCTCGCTGGCCGCTTCGACCGCGGCGGCGAGCGAGAGGAGCTCGTCCTCTCCGAGATCGCCCTCGGTTTCGGCGCCGACGACGCGCGGCCGGCCTTCGGTGAGGGTCCCCGTCTTGTCGATGACGACCGTGTCGACCTTCTCGAGCGTCTCCAACGCTTGCGCGTCGCGGACCAACACGCCCTGCTTCGCCCCGCGGCCCACGCCGACCATGATCGACATCGGCGTGGCCAGGCCGAGCGCGCAGGGGCAGGCGATGATCAGCACAGAGATCGCCGCCACGAGCGCGTGCGGTAGCCGGGGCTCCGGACCAAACAGGGCCCATGCGACGAAGGCGAGCACGGCCGCCACGATCACCGCGGGGACGAACCACGCGGCGACCGCGTCGACGAGCGACTGGATCGGCGCGCGGCTGCGCTGGGCCGCCGCGACCATGTCGACGATCCGGCTGAGCACCGTGTCGGATCCGACTTGCGTCGCCTCGACGACCAGCGAGCCGGTCTGGTTGAGCGTGCCGGCCGAGATGCCGTCGCCCGGCGCCTTTTCGACCGGCGTCGGCTCGCCCGTGAGCATCGACTCGTCGACGCTGCTCCGCCCCTCAACGACGGCGCCGTCGACGGGCATCTTCTCGCCGGGACGCACGCGTAGCCTGTCGCCGATTTGGACCCGGTCCAACGCGACGTCTTCTTCGCCATCGGCGGTGATGCGGTGGGCCGTCTCGGGGGCGAGCTGCAGCAGCTCTCGGATGGCGCCGCTGGTGCGCTTCCTGGCGCGCATCTCGAGGACTTGGCCTAGCAGCACCAGCGTGATGATCACGGCGGCTGCCTCGAAGTAGAGGGGCGGCCGCCCCTCCTCGTAGAACGCCGCGGGGATGAAAGAGGGAACGAGCGTCGCGGCGAAGCTAAAAAAATAAGCCGTCAGCGTGCCGATCGCGATCAGCGTGAACATGTTCGGGCTGGCGTTCTGAACCGAACGCCAGCCGCGGACCAGCAGGGGCCAACCGCTCCAGAACACGACCGGCGTGGCGAGGGCCAGCTGAACCCACGCGCCGGCGCCATCGGGCAGCCGGCTCCCGATCGGCAAGCCGACCATCGGCCCCATCGCCAGCAAGAGCAGCGGCAGGCTCAGCGCTACCCCGACCCAGAAACGGCGCGCCATGTCGCGCTCGGCGGAGTCGTCGTCCTCGAGAGAGGCCGACTTGGGCTCCAAGTCCATGCCGCAAATCGGACAGCTCCCCGGGCCGATCTGCTCGACCTCGGGGTGCATCGGGCAGGTGTACACGCGGCCCGGCTGTGACCGCGTCGCCGTTGGTGCTTCGGCAGCCGGTCGGTCGTGGTGGCGACTCGCCGCGGAATTATCGCCAGCGGCCGACCGGCCCTCGCCCGGCGATTGACCCGCGGTTTTGTCCGCGGTGAACCGCGTCTGGCAGCCCTTGCTGCAGAAGTAATAGGTCTCGCCGTCCCGTTCGGCGGAGAGCGCGTGGGCGGGATCCACTTCCATTCCACAAATCGGGTCGGTCGCCGAGGCCATCATGCCCCTCACGAGTGTCGGAACGAGCTGACACGGTCGTCAGCCCGATTCGTATACCCCGTAGAGGTATCCGACAAGCCGACGACACCCGGCCGTCTTCGGGCTGGGCCAGCGAGCACGCGCGGCCCGACTTGGCGCCAAAAATGGCTGGCGCTGGTCGCTCACCACGAGGTTGTCCAACAGGACGAACCCGTCGAGCGAGTCCTCGGCACTCGGCGGCGACACTCATCGCGTACGCCGGCGTCGCAAACGGCGTGAGAGCGGTCCCCGCGCCCGTTACCCGTCGTAGGCTGCGTTGAGTTTCGCTAGGTCCATCTTGATCATCTGCGACATCGCGTCGAACACCCGCTTGGCGCGGGCAGGGTCCGGGTCGCCGATCATCTGCCCGATGGCCCTGGGAACGATCTGCCAGCAGAGGCCGAACTTGTCCTTCACCCAGCCGCACGCCAATTCCTGGCCCCCTACGAGCAACTTGCTCCAGAGTTCGTCGATCTCTTCCTGCGTGTCGCAAGCGACCGCCAGCGAGAACGCTTCGGTGAACCTCCAGTTCGCTCGGCCCGTGTTCAGGGCGACGAAGGTCATCCCGGCGAGCCGGAACTCGACCGTCAGAACGGCCTCGGTCTCCGGATGCCTTACCACGCGGAGAACCCGAGAGTCGGGCAGCACCGACACGTAATAGTTGGCGGCGTCCTCGGCCTCGGACTCGAATCCGAGGAACGGGGTGATCTTGTTCTGGAAATGCATAATGGGACCTTTTCGGAGGCAACGGCTTGCGAAAGGCTTTCGCTGTATCAGTCGCTGGGCGACACGGACAACGCACGGTCGTCGCTGCCGCGCGTTTAGTTCTGTAACAGCGACCGATCCGGGAGCGGCGCGAGAGGGCGGATCTCGGCCGTCCCGCGGCGTGAGCCGGGGATCTGGGCGGCGATGGCGATGGCCTCGTCGAGGTTCGCGACGCGGATCAGGAAGTATCCGGCCAGTTGTTCTTTGGTCTCCGGGAAGGGGCCGTCGGTGACCTCGCGATTCTCGTTCCGTACACGCACGCAGGTCGCGGCGCCCGGCGGCTGCAAGGGGGCCGCTGAAAGGAACTGCCCGCTGGCGTGCAGTTGATGGCAGATCTCTATCGATTCGGCGAGCGCGGGCGCGAACTCGTGGGGTGGCCAGGCGCCCTCTTCGGAGTACATGAGGAGCAGGTAGTCCCTGGTTGGCTCCGGGTCGATTGCGGACGGGTCGCTGTTGTCTGCCTCGGGCAGCGACAAACCGTCGGGCAACGGGAGGAGCGGCCGGATCTCGACCGTTCCCTTGCTCGCCGGCGGCAATCGTTCTGCAATGGCGATCGCCGCGTCGACGTCCTCGACGTCGATCAGGTAGTACCCGCCGAGCTGCTCGGTCGTCTCGGCGTAGGGGCCGTCGGTCACTTGGCGCTGGCCGTCGCGGACCCGCACGCAGGTGGCCGTGTCGACCGAGTGCAGCGGCGCCGACGCGGACAGCTTGCCCTCCGCACGCAGCTCGTCCGATAGCCGCATCGACTGCAGCATGCACTCGGTCCGTTGCTCGTCGTTCCAGCTCGATTCCTGGCTGTAGATCAGCAGCATGTACTTCATCGCACCTCCTCGTGGATTAGATGTAGTCGGGCGGGTCGAGTTCGGCGGGGGCGCGGCTACGGCTGGCCGGGGACCATCACCATCCACCCGACGCCGAACTTGTCGGTGAGCATCCCGTACCGCGGCGACCAGAAGGTCTGTTGCAGCGGCATGTCGACGGCGCCCCCTTCGGCCAGCGCGTCGAACACCCGGTCGCAATCCGCTTCGGTCGGCGCCGTGATCGCCAAGCGGAAGCCGCCGAAGGGCTCTCCGCCGCCACAGCCGTCGGACGCCATCACCATCGTCTGCCCGATGGTGAAGTCGCAGTGCATGATCTTGTCTTGGTAGTCGGGCGGGACCATGTCCTTCGTGGCCGGGTCGGGGCTCTCGTTGAACCGCATCACCACCCCCACCACGGCGCCGGCGGCCGAGCGGTAGAAGTCGAGCGCCTCCTCGCAGCGGCCGTTGAAGAACAGGTAGCTGTGGACGGCCGCCTGCCGCATCGCGATCGCCTTGCGTGAGGCTTCTTCTCGGCGGGCGAACTCGCCGGTCGGGTCGAGCTCGGCGAAGTCGTCGGCCGCGTAGATCGGCCGGATCTCGACTTCCGAATCCTCCGGCATCGGGTTGGGGCACCGCTTCAGCCAGGCGACCGCGTCGTCCACCGAGGCCACCTCCCAGATCCAGTAGCCGGCGACGAGCTCCTTGGTCTCTGCGAAGGGCCCGTCGATGACGGTGCGCTGGTCGCCGCTGAAGCGCACCCGCACGCCCTCGGAACTCGGCTTCAGCCCCTCGCCCGCGAGCATCACACGCGCCGCGACCAACTCTTGGTTGTAGCGGTCCATCGCTTCAAAGAGCTCGGCGCTGGGCGGCTGGCCCGCCTCGGACGACTCGGTCGCGTGGACGATGACCATGACTCTCATAGCGTCCTCGGTAGTTGTTGGTGGTGGGTGGTTGCTTGAAGAACTGCGGCGGCCACAGGTCACCGGCCCGCCGCGCGGCGCCGCTGGTCGCGGGCCGCGATGAGGGCGTTGGTCGCTTCGTCGGCCGGCCGGATTTCAAAGGGGCCGACCCGCACGCCGGGGTGTCGCGTCATCAGCTCGACGGCGTGGTCCATGTCGTCGGCTTCGAGGAGCAAAATCCCGCCGAGTTGTTCTTTCGTTTCCGCGTAGGGGCCGTCGGTCGCCTCGACGCGGCCGCCGATCGGACGCAGCGTGACCGCGCTCGACGCGAGGCCGAGCGCCTCGCCGCCGACGAAGTGGCCCCCGTCGCGGAGCACGTCGTCGTAGTCGAAGCACTCGTTCATCAGCTTCTCGAGCTCGGCCTCGCTCATCGACTCAAACCGCGCATGGTCCGCGTATCCCAAACAAACGAATCGCATGGCTTCGGCCCTCGGGGACTCCGGTTGGGTGGGGCGAGATGGGTGACTCTATGGGGGCGCGCGATCGGGGCGCGCCCTCGATGGCGCCGACAGCGGTCGAGGCGGCCTCTTCCGGGGTCGCCGCCGACGGGGCACGGTGACCGCTCAACACCCAGTAGTCGAACGCCCGCGCGGCGAATCGACACCACCTCAGAAAAAATCGCCGAGACGCGGCGCCGGGCCGCGGGCGCCCGCCTGAAGCCTTTGCGCCGGCTGGACTTACTGGCCCGACAGCTGCGCGATCCGACGCCGAAGGAAGCGCCGCTCGGCCGCTTGTTCTGTCAGCTCCAGCGCTCGGCGGTACGACGCCAAGGCCTCCGCGATGCGCCCCGCCCGTCGACAGAGGTCGGCGCGAGCCGCGTGGGCGAGGTGGTAGTCGTGTAGTTCGCCGCGGCTCAGCAGGCCGTCGATCGCTTCGACTCCGCAATCGGGGCCGTCGCGCATCGCGAGCGCCACGGCGCGGTTGAGCTCGACCACCGGCGAGGGGTCGGCCCGGAGGAGCACGTCGTACAACGAGACGATCTGCGCCCAATCGGTATCCGCAGCCGTCGCGGCCTCGGAATGGACCGCGGAGATCGCCGCCTGAACCGTGTACACGCCGAACCGACGCGTGGCCAACGCTTGCTCGACCAACGAGCGGCCGCGGCGGACGAGCGCTCGGTCCCAGCGGGAGCGGTCCTGCTCCTCCAGCAACACGATGTCGCCACCGGCCGACACCCGCGCCGGGAGGCGCGACTCGTGCAGCAGCATCAAGGCGAGCAGGCCCATCACCTCCGGCTCGGGCAACAAGCCGAGGACGAGTTCCGCCAAGCGGATCGCCTCGCCGGACAGGTCGGGGCGGGTCGCTTGGTCGCCGTGCGACGCGGAGTACCCCTCGTTGAACACCAGGTAGATGACCGACAAGACCGCCGCCAAGCGCTCGGGCAGCTCCGCGACCGACGGCACGACGAACGGGATACCCGACGCGCGGATCTTGGTCTTGCCCCGCACGATCCGCTGCGCCATGGTCGCGGTCGAGACAAGAAACGCCCGCGCGATCTCGTCGGTGGTCATGCCGCACACCTCGCGCAGCGTGAGCGGCACGCGGACTTTCGGGTCGATCGCCGGGTGGCAGCAGGTGAAGATCAGGCGGAGCGCGTCGTCCTCGATCTCTTGTTCGCTGCGCGAGGCGTTGGCCCGCTCGAGCCGCTGGAGCCGCGCCGCCACTTCCGGGTTGGCGCCCGCGCCGAGTGACCGCCGGCGGACGGCGTCGATCGCCTTGAACCGGCCAGCCGAAACGAGCCACCGACGAGGGTTCTCCGGCACGCCCGCATCGGGCCATTGCCGCACGGCGGCGGCGAACGCCTCTTGGAGGGCTTCCTCGGCGAGGTCGAAATCGCCCAGCAGCCTGACCAGCGTTGCGAAGACCCTCCGCGACTCGGTCCGGTACGCCGAGTCGATGGCGTGGGCGATTTCCTCGCGGCTCGCGTTCATGCTTCAGGACCGTGCCGACGCCTTCGTAGCTCGGTTACAGGACGCGTCGATCGCGAACGCGCTCCACACGTCCGCCGGGGCGCTGGCGTCGGGGCTTCTCGGGTCTTTCTGTTCCCGGGCGTCGCGCGCTCTGGGCCGATCGCCCGGGCCAGCGGCGCCGCTGTCGCTGCTGTGAGCGACCTGTTGCATACAGCGGTTCGGGCTGTCGATCAACCAGACCCGCGACAGCCTTGGCCATCCGCATCGGCTTGGTTGCGCCGGACGCGAACCGCCTGGCCCGCGATTGTCGCCGATTCCGCCGGGGGTGGGGAAGCAGCCAAGGGGGTATACTCCACTCCGTCGCGGCGGACGGCTCGGTCCGGGTCATCGGGGCCGAGATCGAGCCGCGACTGCTGGCGGCGATGGCGACGATCCAGGAAGTTGAGCTCGGCGTTGACTGACAGAGAGGCAGCGCTCTGTTCCGCAACAACCAATCCAAGCGACCTCGTTCGTGTCGCAGCGAGCGATCCCCGCGACGCCCACCGCAACCCCGAACCCGCTACACACCAACGAGCAGCATGCGCCGAGTTCGGTTCGCGTTGATTGCCGCGTCGCTTCTGCTGCTGCCGCTTGGTGGCGTCGGCGAAAGCCCGACGCTTGCCTCGGAGCGAGGTCCGACACCCGCCGCGGTCGAGCCGGCCCGATCGAGCGACCAGCCGCCCCACCGGATCGAAGCCAAGCACCTGCCCAATCCCGTGCGGGTCCACCCGAAGGTCATCTCCGGCGGCTTGCCCGACGGGGACGACGCGTTCCGCGAGCTGCAGGCGCTCGGGGTGAAGACGGTGATCAGCGTCGACGGCATGAGGCCCGACGTCGCGACCGCCCGCAGATACGGCCTCCGCTACGTGCACCTGCCGCACGGCTACGACGGCGTGCCGCAGCGTCGTGCGAAGGAACTAGCGAAAGCCGTGCGTGAGCTAGACGGGCCGATCTATATCCACTGCCACCACGGGAAGCACCGCAGCCCAGCCGCGGCGAGCGTCGCGTGTGTGGCGGCCGGCATGGTCCCCGAGTCCCGGAGCGTGGCGATCCTCGAGTTTGCCGGGACCAGCCCCAACTACCGCGGCCTGTACGAGTCGGCGCGGGAGGCGAAGCCACTCGACGCCGCTCTGCTCGACCAGCTCGCGGCCGACTTTCCCGAGGCGGCCAGCGTCCCGCCGATGGCCGAGGCGATGGTCGCTATCGGCCACACGCACGACCACCTGAAGCTCGTCGCCAAAGCGGGCTGGCGGTCGCCGCCGGAGCACCCCGATCTCGACCCGGCGCACGAAGCCCTGCTGATGCGCGAGCACTTCACCGAGCTGCTGCGCACCGACGAGGTCGCGCAAGAGCCGGAGGAGTTCTTGCGGCTGCTCCGAGAGTCCGAAGAGGCCGCCCAGCAGCTCGAACACGCCCTCCGCGCGTGGTCCGCCCGGGGCGCCGAAGCGGCGCCGCCGGACGGGGTCGGGCGGGCGGCCGACAGGATCTCCGCGCGCTGCGCCGCGTGCCACGAGCGGTTCCGCGACGTGCCGCTGGGCGAGAAGTAATCCGCGGCCTGATCACGGCCTCGAGCCACGCCACGGGATCGCCGTGACACAGCCGATTTCGGGAACACGCCTTGTGCCTCGCCTTCGACGAACCTGCGGCACGAAGCAGCTCGATCCGCCGCGACTACCCAGCTCCCCTCGCAACTAGCGTCGCGCAACGCCGGCGCCAGCTCCGTCGGCCAACGGATCTCACGAGCGGGGACCGAGGTGAGCAGCGACCAGCTCGCCGCACGGGCGGCCCGCGGCGACAACTACGCCTTTGCGGGGTTGGTGCTACGCGAGGCGGGCAACAACGCCCGGGGCGCGGCTAGCGCAGTCGCCGAGGCGATCGAGCGCCGCACGAGTGGCGGCAGCAGCACGCTTGCGGCGGTCGGAGGGTTCTTCGGTCATCTCGTCCGGGTGGGTGGCGAGGTGCTGGCGGGGGCGGTTGACCTGCCGGGAACGGCCAGTGCAGGGCTCCGCGACTTGGGAGAAGCGGTCGACGTGGGTGAACGGCACGGGGTCGCCCTGGGGATCGGCCAAACTGTCGGCACGAACCACATCGCTTACGGCATCGTGGGGCACGATCTTGATAACCCGGTCGACCGCGCCGCCGCGTACAAGGAGGGAGCCGGACGTCTCGTCGGGACGGTTTTGGCATCCGCTGGCTCTTTCGCGACAGTCCGCAAGCTCGGCCACCATGCTCCAGTTAAGCCTGGGGATTCCGGCACGTTCGGCGATCTCAAGAGCCGCAAGCGTCGAGCCGGTGAGACAGAAGCTTTGGACATCGATCACCAGCCATCGCTCGCGGCTCAGCGGAAAGCTCTGGAAGATCGCCTCGGGCGTCAGTTGGATGTCGACGAACTCAAAGCGTTGAAGAACAATACTCCGGCGGTGGCTTCACCGCGGACCATCCACCAGCAGACCAGCCCAACATATGGAGGGCGGAATACGCCGGCGCGGATCGCAGAGGACTCTGCTGATCTCGGTGCCGCAGCCTTGAGAGATCGCAGGGTTTTTGATGAGGCAATGGGGAATAGATAGGGGACCACAGCAAATGGCGATGACCGAATATTTAGGCCAGCCAATCTCCAAGATGCTGGAGATCGAGCCGTTTAAAAGCTGGCCCGTCCAAAGAATCGTCGAGGATGACTTTGAGGAGCGATTAGTTCAGTACGTCTTCGAGGACTCCGGATTGGAAGTGCAGTGCGATGGAGACGACCGCGTGCGAGCCATATTCATGTACTCGGAGAAGCACGGCGGCTTCGACGAGTCCCTGCTTGACTTCTCGCTTGCTTCTTCCCGAGAGCAAGTCTTGGCTCACCTCGGCACCCCGTCGAGAAGCGGGGAGAAGATGCGTGATCCGATCATCGGTGAGTGTGGAGCCTGGGATCGCTTCGACTATACGGAACCTGACCTGTCAGCCCACTTCGAGTACGAGCTAGATGGAAGAGGAATCAGCAAGTTCACGCTGATGCGTGGCGATGTCGTTCCGGGGTACAGGAGCTAGGTCGTGTTGAAATTAGGCGAGGCTGACGAAGAGCGAAGCGAGGCAGAGGAAGCCGAGGTAGTTGCGATCGGTCTTCTCGTAGCGGGTGGCGACTCGGCGATGGTGCTTGACCCGATTGAAGAACCGCTCAACCCGGTTGCGGAGTCGGTAACGCGTTCGGTCGTAGCGTCGTCGCCGGATGCCCTTGCGGGCGGGGATCACCGGCTTGGCGCCGCTCCGGCGGATCGCCTCGCGCAAGGGATCGCTGTCGTATCCCTTGTCGGCGACGACGTGGCCGGGCTCCAAGCCGTCGAGCAGCTGCTCGGCTTGGTCCATGTCGTGACGCTGGCCGGCGGAGAGACGCAGCCGTACCGGCCGGCCGGCGGCGTTCACCGCGGCGTGGATCTTGGTGCTCGAGCAGCACGTGCGCCTTGCCGACGCCGCGGACCCCCCGTGTGTACCGCCGCGCGACCAGCTCGTCGTGGGCGATGACAGCCGCGACCGCGAACGCCCAGTCGCTCTGGATCAGCTCGCAGCGGTCCTCGTAGATCGGCTCGCTGTGGGCGCGGGTCTGGAGGAGGCGGAGTGACCAGCTGGACATCACCTCGGCGGGCGAAGCCGCTGAGGCCCGCTCCCGTATGGCCAAAACGAGCGTGCCGTCGCGCCGCTTGGGCGACAATGCCGGGTTCGATGCGGCACGACGAGCGTCGGCGCCGCATCGAACGCCGCAGGCCGTTGCGCGGAACGTCGCCGTTTCGTTACACCTCGGGGGGCTGTAACGTCTCGCTAAGTCGTTGTCGTGCAGGCGCTTAACGCCGTTTTGGACACGTTCAAGCGTGACGACGCGCTCGCGGGCGCGCCGCGTTTGTTTCAAACGAATTGGGATCGGCCGCCGGACTTTTTTCGAAGCAACAGGCGCCGCCGCGCTAAACGCAAGAGCCGCCATCGGCCGCGTCGCCCGCTGGCGCCGCGTTAGGCGATAGAAGGCCCCGATCTGCCGTCGGAAGCGAGCTTCGAGGCGACCCGCATCTTCGTTTGGGAGTTCCGCTTTACTCAGCCCAGACGAACTCCTGCGCAAAGCCATCCGCAAACGCCTCATCGACCGACTCGGTCCCTTCGGCTTCGGAGTTGAGGAAGTCGAACGGCCCCGTCGTCCCGTGTTGGGCGCCATAGTCGCCGCCGGCCGACTCGGCGGCGACGAGCATAAGCTCGCGCCGGATTCTGACGCTGCCTTGCGTGACCGGCCCTTCTTCAGCCGCAGTCCCCGGCGAGGGGCTGGAACGTTCGGGGGCCGTTTGAATCAGGTAAGCGAGGACTCGGTCCGGCGGGATCGTCGTGGGCGACGGGTCGTCCGCCTCGGCGCCTATCGGTTCAACCGACTCCGCGAGGGCGGCGTCCATGGTGTTGAGAAGGTCGCGCCACACCGTGTAGTCGCCCGCGTCGATCCGGCCGCTGAAGTCGCCGTCGGCGCCCTGGCCGGGGGCGACCGCTCCACCGTAGGCGCCGCGCCAAAGGTCGTAGTCGCCTTGGTCGACCGACCCGTCCCGGTCGTAGTCGCCGGGCGCCCCAAGGGAACGGCCCAGGTTGTCGCGCCATATCGTGTAGTCGCCCGCATCGACCCGGCCGTTGAAGTTGGCGTCAGCGCCTTGGCCGGGGGCGACGGTCTCGCCGTAGGAAGCCCGCCACAGCTGGAAGTCGGTCTGATCGACAGAGCGGTCGCGGTTGTAGTCGCCGGGTAGCTCGAGGAGCCCGACCGACGGGCTGCGGAGGGCAAACCCGCCGGCGGCGGAGCCGGTGAAATTGATCCGCGTGGCGCCGCCGTAGTCCTCGGTGGCGGTGAACGAGGCGGCGAACAGATCGGACGGCGCCGCGGCGGGCCACTGGCCAGACGGGTCGATCCACAGCAGGTTGACGAACGCGTCGGTCGCGGGGTCGTTGTCCAGGTCGCCGACAAGCGGCTCGAGTTGGACGTCGCCGACCGAGAAGCCTTCGGGGAGCACCCCGTCGACCGAATCGAGCGTCAATTGCGATGAATCGTAATGCATCCGCAGGTGCAGGCCCGTCGCGCGTGCCGACGCGTCGCCCACGAGGCGGTAATCGATGTCGACCAGGAAGCCCACGCCGTCGGGCCGGTAGGCACGGGCCGCGCTGGCGGCGATCTGCTGGGAGGGCGCCGTCAGGGCGCCGGAGCGGGGCACTTGGCCGGCTTCGGCGAACGGCGCCGCCGGTTCGGCGGACGCCCGCGGAGCGGCCAGGTTGATCGGCGCCGTTGGGGCGACACGCGGCGCGGTGGCCGCGAGGCTTAGCTGCGCGGCCCCGGTGGCGGTTGCCTCTGCCGCGGGCGCGGCGACCTCGACCGTGGCGTCGGGCGAAACCAGCAGGGTCGCGCCGCCCGACTCGTAGCGGTTCAGCTCGGCGCCGTCGACCGCTTCAACGCCGACCAGTTCCCAGCCCGTGTCGAGCAGCACGGCATCGTCCGCCCCAGCCAGGACGACCAGCCGGTGGTTGAACGGGTCGTTCTCGATCACCGCGTCTCGGTCCGCCCGCAGCGTGTTCGCGCCGGAGCCGCGGAGGTCGACCACCTCGACTTCGGACAACGAGTCGGCGCCGGCCAAGTCGATCAGAACGCCCCCCCCGTCGATGACCAAAGCGTCGCTTCGGAAGCCGCCGACGAAAACAATCGGCGCACGCAGCGGGCCACCGCCGGAATCGACGACGAGCGTGTCCTCCGCGTTGTCTTGGCCGACGAAGCGGATCTCCGTGGCGGAGGCCATCGCGATGACCCGCTCGGCGCCGCCGTTGACCGTGGCGACCGCGTCGGCCCCACGCCGACGCAGCGTGAGCGTGTTGGTCCGCGCGGCCGCGTCGGTCGCAAAGACCGGCGTATCGGACTCCACGGGATCGGGCGTTGCGTAGAGCCCCCGCTCCGCCAGCTGCTGCATCTCGACCAGGGGCGCCGGCTCCGCGCCGGGGTCGGCGGCCGAGAGCAAGAAGCCCGCGGTGACAGAGAACTCGGGCGCCGACAGGTTTTGGTTGTCGTGCAGCTCGCGGTTCGGTAGGCCGTGGCTGAACAAGCGGAACCGCTCGACCGGCGTGTCGAACGTGTGGGTGAGCAGCCCCGTGAGGCCGACCTGGGCGGCGTCCTCCGACGTGAGGAGCTTCTCGAACCGCCACTGCCCGGCCCCGCCGTTGGCCGCGGCGTCGAAAAGAAAGAGGTCGAACGCGTCGGGCAGTAGTAGATTGCCGCCGACGCGCGGGTCGATCACGACACCCTCGAACTCGTACCCGCCGACCGCCGTGTACTCGTACCCGGCCGCGTCGGGCGCTCGGACGAACAGGGGTTCTTCCACGCCTAGCGTGGCGAGGACCGACTGCCGGGTGACCCGCTCGGGCGCCACGCCCGATTCGATCAGGTCGGACCTGGATCGGTCGCCGAAGTTGATCGGGCTGCCCTCGGCCGAACGCGAAACCAGCTCGTCGTCGACGTAAATCTCCTCGAAGCGGGCTTCGCGTCCGTAGCTGGCGAGCTCGAACAGGAGCGTCTCGAGCGCCGCCGCGCTGCCGGAACGGGTCGCGCGTGCGACGGCCGAGCCGGCGCTTTGGGCGGCGGCGGCCGACGAGCCGTCGGCCCGGTCGGCGTCGGCGATGCCTTCGAGGCCGAGCACGTCCAACCCGAGGCGGTCGATCGCCTGATCAAACTGTTCGGCGGCGACCTCGCTGGCGGACGACCGTCCCGACTCGATGAACCGCGCGATCGCCGCGGCGTCGGCCGACGTGAGGCCCGTGGTGAGCGCGTCGGAGCGGAAACCGGCCAAGTAGCGAGCGAGCAAGGCGCCGTCGACCGAGCCCTCGGCGGCGCCATCGGCGTCGAGGTCGAGCGTGTCGCGCGACGCGATCGCGCCGCCGCTGCGCTGGAGGACCTGCCGCTGGATGACGCGTCCGAGGTAGTCGGCCACTTCGCCGGGGTCGGTGCGCGTCGCGCTCGCGCCCAGGGCGCCGTCGACCAGGTCGGGCCCGCGGACGCCGTCGAGGTAGCGGATCAGCAGCACGCCGTCGGTCAACGGCGAGGCGAGGCCGTCGCCGTCGATGTCGCTGGTGAGCACGGCCGACACGCCGGCCAGCTCGAACGCCTGGGGCGTGACGCCCCCTAAGTTGGGAGTGGCCTCTGGCGGCTGATCGAGGCCGACCATGCCGGACCGGGTGGCGGTGATCGTCGCCTCGCCGGCGGTGGCGAACTCGATCGCGAACAACGCCGACCCCCGTTCGCCGAGCAGCGAGGCGTCGTACCCACTGAGGCGGTACTCGCCCGGCGCGGTCTGGGTCACCGTGACGCCGTCGTCGATGACCATCAGGTCGGCCACTTCGGCGCCGCCGACGACCACCTCAAGCGTCGTGTAGAACTCGCCCGGCGCGGTCGGGTCGACCAACTCCGACGCGAACCACACGGGCGGCCCGGGGGCGACCGCCACCGCGTCGAGCCGCGACTCGTTCCCGACGCCCGTCGGCTTGGTCGTCATCGCCGTGGCGGCCGTGCGGCCGTCCATCACCTGGTCGAACAGCGTGAACGGGCGCAGCGGCACGGTCGCCTGGCCGAGGTCGAACGTGCGGTCGAACACGCTGCCCGCGTCGAACGAGGCGAGCGTGTGCGCGTGGCGGATCAGCGGGCCGATGTCGACGATCGACACGCCGAAAGCCGACAGCGAGAGGGCGAACGCCTCGAACACGCCGTCCAGATCGATGTCGAGGCCGATGTCGTTGGAGAACCGGGCGTCGAGCGTCATGGACGGCATGACGAGGATCGGGTCGTTGGCGCCGTCGCCCGTGAGGTCGACGCCGCCGATCGTGACCTGGTCGCCCTGCCCGAACACGACCGACTGGACCGCTGCGCCCCCCTCGTACGCGACGCCGTTGACGTCGACCGTCAGCGCCAGCGTACCGAGCGCCGGGTCCAGCGGGTCGTAGAGCGTGGGGTCGTAGAAGCGGTACTCGATCCCTTGGTCGACGACGATTGGCTCGGCCGCGACGTCTTGCGTGACGTTGAGCTGCGGCCCCAGGTTGTAAGAGACCGTCGTGATGTCGAGCGACAGAGGGCCGGCCGAGAGGTTGTACTTGCCGCCGGGGAAGACCGGCAGCAGCGAGGCCAAGTCGACCTGCGCCTTGGCGATCTGCCGCTTGGCGTCGAGTTCGGAGCTGGCCGGGAACGCGTCGGTCGTGGCCGAGAGCTTGCCGCCGGACGCGACGCTTGTGTCGCGGAGGTTCACGTCGGGCAGAGTGACTTGCAGCGAGCCGACGTTCCGATCGGCGCTCAAGAAGCCAGCCGACGCACCGATCCCGAGGTCGACCTGCGCGCCCAAGAGGCTTCCCTCGGCCTCGCCCACGGAGACCGTCACGAACGAGGAGGGGGGCTTGAGCTTCTGCTTCTTGTCCGCGTCGCGTTTGGAGACGTTCTCCTCGGCCGCGTCGCGGCGCCGCTTGGCGGCGATCGTGGCGTCCTCGGCCTCGGCGATCTTGCCCCCCTTCGCCGGGCGCTCGGCGCCGGTCGTGACCGCGTCGGCGTAGTCCTTGCCGGCCAGCTCGGTGACCTCGTCGCGAGCGGCCAGGAAGTCGGCGCCGGACGCGGGGTTCGTCATCCGCGCTTCGGCGTCCTCGAGCCGCTGGTTGTTGCGATCGAGGTCGTTGGTTGCGCGGGTGAAATCGCGGTTGGCGTCCTCGACGTCGCGTGTCGCCTTGCGGTCCTCGAGCTTCTCACGGACCGTCTGCGCGGCCTTGACCACGCCCTGGGCGATCTCTTCGATCGGGATCGAGAAGTAGCGGATGTCGCCGTCGAACAGGGGAACGACCGGTCCGGGGTCGTCGATCGGCTGGCCGTCGAGGTCGTAGAACTGCCCGGTCCGCCGGTCGCGGGCGACCCCCTCGCCCTGCGAGTCGAGGAACACCGGTCGGCCGTCGGCGTCGGAGAGCTGCCGGTTCAGCGCGAACATCTCCTCGGTGTGGTCGAAGCGGATGTCCAGCAGCGGCGCGGTCACGCAGCCGACCAAGCAGCCCGTGGCGGACGCCGACACGTCGAGTTGGAGGACCAGGTCGGCGTACGCGCCGACCTTGGGCGACACCGTGTAGAGCCCCCCGTCGCGGACGTCGACGAACGCCGACACGCTCGCCGTGGCGCCCGACGGGTCGGCGTCGACCACGTAGTTCACGGCGCCGTCGTAGGTGACATCGACCGAGCCGGAGTTCACGTAAAAGCCGACGTCGAAGCCGAACTTCCCGGCGAAGTCCGCGTTGAGCTGGCCGCCGAACTTCGAGCCGAAGGGGCCGTCCTCGATGCCGCCGTACTTGAGCGGTCCCGTGTCGAACTCGAAGCCGAGGAAGTACGGGTCGGGCGAGACCGAGCTGCTGGCGACCCCCTCGTCGAAGCCGAACCCGTAGACGAGCGCGTCGCCCGGGCCGAACTGGCTCTTGTCGAGCGCCTCGTAACGCCAGTTGCTGGTGAGGATGCCCTGGACCTCGTACGCGCCGATGTCGGCGATCGCCGCGCCGACGCCGGCCTGGTCGACCAGCGGGCGGCCCCGTTGGTCGGTCAGCCGCATCGCCATCGGGTCGCCCGCGTCGATCGCGGGGCTGAGCGGTTGCAGCAGGTGGGTGAGCGTGTCGCCGCCGTTGTCGGCCAAGGGGCCGAGCAAGGGGTCGGCGTTGATCAGGTTGCCGTTGCCCGGCGAGAGGAAGCCCGGGCCGGCGCCCGAGTTGTCGCCGATCAGCGTGTAGGAAGCCGTAACCGTGCCCGCGGGTCGGTCGGCGTCGGGCGCTCGGCCACTGGCGTCGGTGTTGCCTGCAATGAGGGAGCCCACGAATTCGGCTTCGGCTTCGACGGCGATGCCACCCACAAAGAACGAAGCGTGGTTGTCGGTGATCGTCGTCGAGGCGAATCGGACGCCGTCAAAGGAAGACGTGACCACGCCTCCGCCGATGCGGGTCTCGACCCCACCGCGCGCCTTGCCGTTGCCGGAGATAGTCAGCAGTTCCCCGTCGAACGCACCGAAATTGAACAGCCCGCCGCCGTTGCCCCCGGCCGTGTTGTTGACGATCGCCGACCGCCGGGCCTCGATCGAACCGCTGTTCCAAACGCCGCCGCCGAAGCCCTCCGCGATCGCCAAGTTGCCGGAGACCGTCGAGCGGTCGATCCGCAGGCTCGCGTCGGGGCCGTTGTGGAGGCCGCCCCCTTCGCCGGCGGAGTTGCTATCGATGAGCGCTCGTGTGAGCTGAGCCTGGCCGACGTTGTAGACGCCTCCCCCCTCGTCCGACGCCGTATTCGCGACCACCGCGGAGTCCCCGAGCAGCAAGTCGCCCTCGTTGTAGACGCCCCCGCCGTCGCCGTCGGCGGAGCCGCCGGTGAGCGTCGTGTTGTAAACCAACGCGGCCGCGTTCGGACGGTCGGGCGCGTTGCGGACCTCGAGCACCCGGCTCTGCCCGCCGGAGTCGATGACCAACGCGTCCTTCTGCCGGCGGTCCGCTTCGGGCAAGAGCGCGAGCGGGTCGATCGCGACCTTGTCGTTCACCAGGAGCGCGCCGCGCGTGAGCACGATCCTCGCCCCACCCGCGGCGAGCGCCTCGCCCATCACGCCGGCGTCGAAGCGGATCTGCTGGATGGTGGCCGACTCGACCGCCTCGGCCACGTTCGCGAGCAGGATCGCCTCGCGGAGGGTCAGGTCGCCCTCGGAGTAGTCGGCGTTCAGCTCGTCCGACAGGTTGTCGACGACGAAGTCGCCACTCGTGTCGACCGGCTCCGCTTCGAACGCGCCGATATCGGCGCCGCCGACCTGCGGGCGCGGCACGCCCCGTTGGTCGACCCCCGGGGAGGAGCTTCCTCCGGCGTCCATGGCGGGGCTCCCCGGCAGGAGGCCGTGCAGCGGCATCGTGCTGGCGACCACGACCAGGTCGGTCAGCATTGGGTCGATCGGATCCGCGGCCGTGCCGAGTTGGTCGTTCGGGTTCGCGAAAAGAGTGAACGAGGTCGCGTCGCCGACCAGGTTGTAACCGAAGCTGAACACGATGCCGTCGTTTACGGCGTCGCCCGACGCGTTGGCGTCGGTGTTGCCGGCGATCAGGGAGTTGCCCAGGCTCATCTGTCCGGCGGTCGAGTTGAACACGCCGCCGCCGGAAAGAGCGAAGTTTTGCGCGATCGTCGAATAGAACACGTCGGCCGTGCCGCTGTTGAAAAGGCCGCCGCCGTTCTCGAAGTTGGCGGTGTTGTTCGACAGGGTCGAGTTGAGCACTTCCAGCGCGCCGTAGTTCTCGATCCCCGCACCACGGGTAGCGAAGTTGTTCGCGATCGTGCTGCCCTCAACGAACGCGTTCGCCGACGCCGCGTTGAACAGCCCGCCACGGTTGTTGTCCAAGAACACGTCGATCAGGCGGAGGAAGCCTTGGTTGTAGACCCCGCCGCCGGAGCCGCCCCGGTCGCCCTCGGCGATTGTCAGACCGCTGATCGTCGAGAAGCCGCTGGTGTTGACCTCGAAAACGCCGCTCTGGAAGCCGGCCGCGACGCGCACCCGATCCGCACCGGGACCGACGATCGTCACGTCGTCTGTGATCCGGAGCGCGGCGCCCGTCAACGCGATTTCGGCCGCCGGCCCGACGACCTCGACTTCGGCGATCGACGGCGCGGCCGGGCCGTCCTCGGTGACGACCACCCGCAGCGAAGCCACGCCCCCGAGACCCCGCAGGGTCAGTTCGGCCCGCCCGGCGGAGGCCGCGAACTCGCGCTCGGCGATGAGCATGCCCTCTTCGTCGCGGAACTCGATGCGGCCCCGGGGGAAGCTCACCCCGGTGAGCACGACCCTCTGAAGGGTCGACGCCGCTGCCAGGCTCAACTCCCAAGAGGGTTCGCCGCCCGCGGAGAGCGTGTCGCCAGCGGCGGCAGTCCAGGCCGTGCCGGCCGAACCGTCGGTCGCACCGGAGGGCGAGCTGCCCAACGTCGAGCTGGTCGCCGCCGCTGCGGCGCCGGGGGCTTCTGCGAGGTTGTAGAGCCGCGAGGCGAAAGCGATCCGGTCGAGCGAAGGGTCGTCGTTCGTGAAGAGGACGGCCTCCGCGAGCGACATCTCACCCGGTGCGAAGTAGCCGTCGACCACGGCCGACGTGGTGTCGACGACGATCGGGTTGGACAACACCGGCGGCTCGTACTCGAACGCGCCGATGTCGACCGCGGCGCCGACCGGGCGGAGCACGCCCCGCTGGTCGCGCATCGCCGCGCCGGCCACGCCGGCATCGATCGCCGGGCTGCCCGGCAGCAAGCCGTGGGTTGGCGTCGGCCCACCCAGGTCGGCCAGCACGCCGACCAACGGGTCGACGCCGAACAGGTTGGCGCCCGTCGTCGTGAACGACGCCGCCGCCAGGTCGGCCGGCCCGGAGCCCGCTGCGTTGCTGCCAACGATCGAGTTGTTGAGCCGAACGAGCCCCCCCGGCGCGTCGATCCCGCCGCCCGTGTCGGCCGCGGTGTTGAAGACCCAGGTAGAGTGGACCAGGTCCACGTCGCCCGCCGCGTTGTAGAGCGCGCCCCCCCGGTCGGCCGAGTTGCCCGAGATCGTCGTGTTGACGAACCGCGAACCGTCCGGGCTGTCGGAATAGACGGCGCCGCCGCGGCCCGCCGCGAGGTTGTCGTGCAGCGTGCTGTCGATGACGGTCAGGCGCCCCGTGTTGTAGATGGCGCCGCCGTCGATCGCGCCGCCGTCGTCGGACCGGCTGTCGCGGATCACGACCTCGCGGAGCGTCAGGTCGCCCCGACTGAGGACGGCGCCGCCGCCCGGGCCGTCCGCTGGCGCGCGGCCCCCGGCGAGCGTCAGCCCCACGACCGTGACCGACACGCCCGGGGCAACCTCCAAGATCCGCTCGATCCCTGCGCCGTTGATCTCTAGCCGGTCGGCGCCCGGGCCGTGGATCGTTAGGTCGTCGGTGATCGGCGGCAGCGCCGCGGGGATCGCGGGGGAACCCTGCGGGGTCGCTTCGGCGAAACTCGCGAAGGCGTCCGCGTCGAAGGCGATCGTGTCGGCGCCCGGCACGGCGTTGGCCCAGTGGACCGCGTCGGCGAGCGACACCTCGCCTTGACCATAGATCCCGTCGGCGAGGCCCGACAGCGTGTCGACACGCATCGACCCCAGCGGCAGCGACTCGTACGCGCCGCGGTCGCCCGCCGGGCCGACGACGCGTGGCTCGCCGCGTTGGTCGGTCGCCGGCGCCGTTTCATCGGCGGCGAACGCGACCGCGACCTCTTCCTCGGTCAGCGGCGCCGTGTAGTACCTAAAGCGTTTCAGCACACCGCTGCCGGCCTCCGATTGCGACGTCGCGTTGTCGTCTTGGAATAGGTGCAACGGATCGAACCCGCCAAACAGCGCGGCGCGGCTCTCGGTGTCGGTGAACTCCCAGAGTTTCTTTCCGTCGAGGTAGCCAGAAACGACGTCGGTATTCCCGTCGCGTGTCAGCGTGACCCGGTGGGTCTGACCAGCGACGAACCGGCCCGCCGAAGGGGAGTCCGTGTAGAAGCGGAGCGCGTCGGCTTGGGTGTAGAGCCCGAAGTCGGTTGTCAGCGCTTTGAAGTCGAGGACCTTCTTGTAGAACGGCGTTAGCGCGTCCCACGAGAAGTCGATCTCGAACGTGTAATTCCGCGGGCTCAGCGGCGGCACGGTCAGCGTCACGCCCTGGTTCGCGCCGAACGCGTAGCCGTCGGGGGTCAGCGCGCCGCCGAGGAGTGCGACGGTGAGAAACTGGCCGGACGGGACCACGCCCCGCGTGAAGTCGAGGTCGTCTGCCGGCGCTCGGCTCGCCGCGATCGGCGTGAAGGAGTCGATCGACGGGCTGTCCGGGAGCAGGCCGACGACCGGAAGCGGTAGCCCGGGCCGGACCAGCTCGCTGACGGGCGGGGCGTCGGCAAGGCGCGCGTCGACGCCGACCAGGTCGGTCCCCGTGGCGCCGCCGCTGGTTAGCGGGTGGCCCTCGGCCCGTTCTATCAGGTTGTTCCCGAGGCTCAGCACCGCCCCGCCGGCTTCGACCAGCAGGTCGCTCGGCGCGCTCAGGCCGCTGGGCGTCGAGACACTGCCCGCCAAGATCGTGCCGCCGATGGCCAGTGCCCCGCCCGAGGCGACCGTCACGCTGCCGCCCGTTTCGACGCCGTTCTGGCTGAACGTGCTCCGCCGGATCGCTGCCGCCGCCCCGGTGGCCACCACGACCGCTCCCTGCGGGCTCGTGTTGCTGAGGAAGGTCGACTGCCGGACGGTCAGATCGGGGTTCGATAGGTTATAGATCGCGCCGCCCGTGGCCTCGGCGCGGTTGTCGCCGAAGAAGCTGCGGTCGATCGCCGTGCGAGTGCCGGCGTCGTACACCGCGCCGCCGCGGCCGATCTCGCCCGTGAAGGCGAACGGCACGGTCTGCACGTCGTTGTCGTAGAACAGCGTGCCGACGATCGCGAGCTCACCGAAGTTGGCGATCGCGCCCCCCTGGTGGCCCGAATTTCCGACAAACCGGCTCCCGCTTATCGTCAGCACCGCCCCCTCGGCGTTGTACACGCCGGCGCCTTGCTGGTTGCCGACGGGGCCGTCAAAGAAGGTGTCGACCGCGTCGTGGCGGCGGACCTCGCTGTCGACGATCGAGGCCACCCCCGCGTTGTAGATCCCGCCCCCGTTCCAGCTGAAGCGGTTCGCTTCGATGACGCTGCCGCCGGTGACGAGCAGCGCCCCGTCGTTGTAGACGCCGCCGCCGAAGCCAAACGCGATGTTGCCCCCGATGCGCGTCAGGTCGTCGGTGTTGTTGTCGCGCAACTCGTCGGGGAGCCGCACGACAAACGGGAAGACCAGCCCGTCGCGTTCGCGTTGCTCGCTCTCGGCCAAGAAGTCGCCGTCGAAACCGAGCCCGGCGAAGAAGTCGGACTCCAGCGCGATCTCTCCGATGTGGGTGTTGTCGAGCGTGAGGTCGCCCGTCGGCGCGTTGTAGATCCCGCCGCCCTTGAGCCGCCCCCCCGACGCGCCGATCGCGTAGTTGCTGCCGACGACCGAGTTCGTCAGCCGGAGCCTCCCCGCGTTGTACACGCCGCCGCCGTCCAACCCGTTCGAGTCGCCCCCCTGGATGATCACATTGATCATCTCGACGTCCGCCCCCTCGTTCACTTGCAGCACGCGGTGGGTGAAGTTCGCGAAGCCGCGCTCCTGGCCTATCCGCAACACGCCGGCCGCGGTGGCGTCGATCGTCACCGCGCTGTTGATCTCGAACTGGCCGGGAGTGAACGGCACGCCCTCGGCGTTCCTGGGCAACACGCCGAAGCCGTCCTCGTCGAACCCGACATAGTTCCCGTAGGCGATCGAGAACCGCAGCGACGGGTCGAACTCGATCCGGTCCGGCCCCGGGTGGGCGACCTCGTCGTCGGCCATCGCGATCGCTTCACGCAGGCTGACCAACTGGTCGTCCGGATCGACGATGTCGAACCGCGTGTTGACCGTGAAGGTCGCCAGCATCTGGCGCTCTTCGAGCGGCTCGAAACCGAGGCGCCTCGCCCCGGATCGATCGCGTCGCCGCGGCGCTCGGCGCAGGCGTCCGGCGAGATCCTCTCGCTCCCGACGCCGCTGACTCTTGTCGGGCATCCCGTGTAGCCTCGCGCTTCAGGGAGAGCGTCGCCGGCGCAGCGAACGCGGCTGGCTCCTACGGGCGTGGCAGGCCACCGCACACTACCGGTGCTGCCGAGCAAGAACGAATGCGGAACGAACCTCGGGAAACTAACGTGCCGGCGACCGCAAAGCAACCAAAATCCACACGTTCACAGAGACCCACCGCCCGGCTTCGAGGCCCTTAGGTATCGCGCCCGCAGAGACAAGACGCTTTAAAAGCCGAGCGGAGCAGCAGCCGGGGTCAATCTGGAGCGGGCTCGTCCTGTCGCACGGAGTGCGTGCCCTTTGACGAGCTACGCCGGCCACCGCCGAGTTGCGTCGAACGACGCCAGCTGCTTTGCTTGGAGTGAATTACGCAGCCCCCACTCCCTTGCTAATGGCGCCGCACGCAAGATGGATCGTATGGCTATCCGCGGATGGATCGTGCTCGTCGGGCTGCTGGGCGTCTGCCCCGCGCAGGCGAGTCCCTACTCCGATCTCGTTGTGTTTGGCGACAGCCTGTCGGACGTCGGCAACACGTCGGCGGCCACGTTCGGCATTCAGCCGGGCGCTGGCTACTTCGACGGTCGGTTCAGCAACGGGCGGGTCTTCACGGAACGGCTTGCGAGCGGGCTGGGCGTGGGGCCATTGACACGCAGCGGAGCCGGCGGCGACGCGTTCGCGTACGGCGGCGCCGAGACCGACGGGCCGGGCGGGTTCGCCGGACTGTTCGTTGACTCGCTCGTCGAGCAGGTCGACGACTACGTCGCGCGACTCGGGGGCGCGACGATCGATCCGGCGGCCTTGCACGTGGTGTTCATCGGCGCGAACGACCTGCTCGGCGGCCAGACCGACCCGGCCACGCCCGCCGGCGTCGTCCGCGCGCAGCTAGAGCGATTGGTCGACGCCGGCGCCAGACAGCTGTTGGGGGTGAACCTGCCGCGGCTGGGCCTGACGCCGCGCTTCAACAACGATCCGCAGCAGGCTGCACAGATCGACGAGGCGACGCTCGCTTTCAACGCCGCGCTGTCGCTCGGGTTCGATCAGATCGCCGCGGCCAATCCAGAGGTGACGACCCACCGCCTCGACGCGCAGCGACTCTTCGACGGTGTGATCGCGGCCCCGGGGTCGTTCGGCTTCGCCAACGCTACGGCGCCGGGAATCGAGCTCCCTGGCGATGACCTCGGCCGAGCCGCCGGCTACGTGTTCTGGGACACGATCCACCCCACACGAGAGCTGCACGCGCTACTGGGCGAGGCGGCGCTACGAGCCGTCTTTCCGTTGGGCGATTACAACCGCGACGGCGCGGCCACCTCGGCAGACTACGGCGCGTGGCGCGACGCGTACGGCGTTGAGTTTGACGCCGCGGCGGGGCTGACTCCGAGCCTCGCTGCCGACGGCGGCCTCGACGGCAGTGTCGATGCGGCGGACTACACGCTCTGGCGCGACAATTCTTCGCCCGCGTTGGTGAGCGTGCCCGAACCGTCCGGCGTGGCGTTGCTGCTTTGGATGGGCGTATGGATCGCCGCTCGGGGGCGGGCACAGGTTTAGCTTTAAACCGAGAACTGGCCTGCCGCCTCCGACAACGCTACAGCTTAGGGCCACCAGAACCTCCGCGATGCCGCCATGCACGGGTCGCCCGGCGCGTGCCGCCCGCGGGGCAGGCGACGGACCCCGACGCCTTGTCGATCGGAGTCCGCCGCCATGCCACGCATCTGCGGTTCCCTCAGCTACGACGACGCAGCGCAGCGGTCGCCATTACCATCGCGGCCAGACCGATCGCCGCCGGTTCGGGCACGCGGACGAAGCCGAGGTCGTCTAGCCCTGGGAAGGCGCGAGAGTTGTTGCCAATCTGGTACGCCTCGATCCGGTCCAGGAAATAGCCCTCTGGCGCCTGAAATCCAAAGTAGTGGTCGAAGCCGTCTTCGACCTGCGCGGCTTGGGCGATCGCCATGTGGGTCACGCTGTCGACGCCGTTGGTGAAGGTCGCGCGGCCGTGGACTGGCGGGTATCCGCCGGCGGCGATACCGTCGGGCGTTGATTGAAAATTGTTGTAGTTGAGCATCGTCCAGCCGACAGTGGTCACCTGGTCGGCCGGATCGAAGTCGAGGTCCCACGACGTGGTCTGACCGAGTGTTCCACTGGCCTCCTCGCGGACAAAGAAGACCTCGTCGAAGTTCAATCGGTCTGGCCCCGAGGGGCCCGTGCCATCGAAATCGCCGGTCGCGCGACCGCGGTAGGGCGTCACGGCGCCCCCCTCGAAGTACCAGTTGGGGCCTCGCTCGACGAAGATATCGCCGATCTTCAGCGACGCGCCGCCGCGGCGGTTGATGGCGCCGGCCGTCGGGTGTTGGTAGTCCACGCCGCTGTAGGTCGCGCTGCCCGAGTCGAACGTAAGGACGCCCCCCAAGCCGGCCGCGTGGGCGTTCGAAACGGCCGCGGCGAACGCAGCCCGATCGATCGTGTTGCCGGTGATGTCACCGTAGGCCACCTCGACTAGCCCGATCCCGCCGTTGCTCACGGCGTCGAGCGACTCGTCGCTCGCGTCCTGGTCCACCACCCCGGCGGCGTCATAGACAGCGCTGAGCGGGAACTCGATCCAGGTCTGGATGTTGGCGGGCTGCGCGTGTAGCCGCCCGGCAACGCAGGCCGTGACGAGGACAGCGACTGTGGTAACCAATACGCGGCTCATGAGCTTACTCCAAGATTCCAAGGTGCAACGGAACACAAGAAAAGGGACGGGTCTGTGGGGGGGTCGCAGCGGGGCTCGAAGGCGGAGGTCCGGCCTGGCGCGGTCCCCGCAGGGAGACACGACAAGATGGCCGCGAACGCGGCGTGTTCAGTGGGGCTCGCTGGCTGGGATTCGCTCACCGTTGCGACGGGGCGCCCGCCGCGGCGCGCTTGGGCTGGCGTCCTGTGACCTCTGCGAAGGGCTTGAACGCCTCGGCGCCAGGCGAAGCGAGTTCGATCAGCAGGTCGTCCGTGTCGGAGTTGATCGCCACCGTCAGGCCGGAGGTCCCGGGGTTTGCGTACTTCTGCGGAGCGTACCACTCGGTTCTCGATGGGCTGACGACTTTCCGCCCGTCGACGATCACCCGGTGGTCCCCGGGGACGCATCCGTCGCCGATCTCGAAACACGACAGGGTGAACCTTCCGTCGGTTTCGATGCGGCCAGACGCCGCGCGGGCGTTCTCGGGCAGGACCTGGATGAATCCGAACTGGACCGGCTGGCCATCGACTGTCACCCGGCCAGCAACCCGGACCCGGTCGGGCCTCCCGTCACCGCACCCCGCGACGAAAGCCGACAGCACCGCCGCCGCAAGGGCCGGTCTACCGATGGTCCGTCGATGGCGGGCGATGAGGTGGCTCATGGGGCGCAGCAACGCTGGAAGTGGGTCGAGGAGGTGGCGCCGCCGGTTCAGTTGAAGTCGTGCCGTTCTTCGTTGGGGAAACCGGGCGATCGGCCCCAAGGTGGGAAGCTGTCGGTGTCGCCTTCCTGCGCTCCGGCGCGCGTGCCGAGCGCCCAGTACACTTCGAGCTCGATGTTCTCGTCGACCGGCTGAACGCGTCCGTCGGCGAAGGCGAAGTGAGCCTGTTGCGGGTGCCGGCTCGAGAAGGTGCCCGTGATGTAGCTGCCGTTGGTCGCGACCGGCGGCATGCCGATCAGCGCGGGCGTGTTGATGGGCCAGCGGACGTTGTGCAGCCCCCATTGTGACCGCAGCCCGGGCGCCCAGAAGTTCTCGGTCGCCACCTTGAGGCGGTTCGACTCGAGCTGGGCGATGTGGGGGCTGCGTTCGTTGGCGATCCTCTCGCCCGCGAGCATCGTCTTCGTCGTGCCGTCGGTGACACGCCGGAGTGGGATCCGCGTGAGGTAGAAGAACAGCCCGTCGTTCCCGAACTTGTTCGGGTTGAACTGGTCCACCCAGACGCTGCCCATGACCAGCCCGTAGCTGGCGACGGACCAGACGGGCGCGTCGGAGACGTCTTCCAGCGCCGCGATCTTGCTCGTCATCGGGGCCGTCGCCTCGGAGTCGTCCGACGGGCACGCGTAGACCGCGGGCCGCTGGCGTATCGCTTCGGCCATACCTGGTTGGGCTAGCCAGTTGGCGGTTTGAAAGCCATCGGCAATTGTATCGCCGGGGAATCGCACGAGCTGATCGAAGAGCGGCTGTTCCTCGAGGTACGGCAGAATAAAGACCATTCCGCTCGCCGCGTTGAGCGGGTCCGCCGGGTCCGCCCCGCTCTCACGGTTGCAGGTCGGATCGCCATCGCAGCCGTGCCGGCCTGGCGGCAGAGTCCCGTGGGCCGATTCGAAGTTCAGGATGGCGAGGCCGATCTGCTTGAGATTCGAGACGCACTGCGCGCGACGCGCGGCTTCCCTGGCTGCCTGGACCGCCGGGAGTAGCAGCGCGACCAGGATGCCTATGATCGCTATCACGACCAGGAGCTCGACGAGGGTGAACCCCCGCGGCGCGGTCCGGACTCTCGACGAAGAAGCGCGGCCGGCAAGGTGCTCCTGGCTACGCGCTACAATGCGGCGGGCCATAAGCCGAAGGGGGTAAGCTGACACGTGGTGCGTTTCTTGCGGATAGGAGGAGACGCTGCGGATCGGCGCGGGCGCCGGTCGGTCGTAGCCGGCTAGTACAAGAACCCGACCAGTCCGACGCCTCGGCTGCGTCGACGCCGGTCAGGAGAAATGCGGAACGGCGACTGACGCGTGGTTCAGTTGGGACGAGTCTTCCGCGACGGAGCGGGGCCGTCGAAACCGGCGGGCTGCCGGCGCGGGGCGTTGACAGTAGTTGTCTGCTGCGGCCGCACGGTTACCGGGAATTTCCGCACCGCGGATCGATTTCTTGCGATTCTCTGCGAAGCCGGGCGGTTTCTGCGATTTAGCCAGTAGGACGAGCGGCGGCCGGACAATTACTCTTTGGAAGCGTGCCCGAAGCGAGGTCCGCTTCGGCTACTGCCCGCACCGGCTGACCGCTTGCTCGATGAACGATCCGACGGAGCCGACCACCGCGCCGCAGGGGCCCGCCAACGCGGCATGCGGTAGCGAGCCGGCCCGGACGGCGGAGGAGCCAACTCCCGGGCCGAGAGAGGACTTGTTCCTGCGTTGCTTGTCGCTCGAGCGTCGCCGGCTTTTCGCGTTCGTGTTCTCGCTCGTGCCCAACACCGCGGACGCCGAGGACGTCTTCCAGCAGACGTGCGTCACCTTGTGGCGCCGCTTCGGCGAATTCGACGAGCGGAAGGAGTTTTATCCCTGGGCCTGTGGCGTCGCGTTTTACACCGTGCAGAATTTTCGCCGGCAGGCGAAGCGGGGGCGGCTGGTGTTCAGTGATGAATTGGTTCAGCTGATAGCAGAAGAGCGGCTGGCGGGCGCCGACCGAGGGCGGCGCCGCCTCGATCTGCTTCAGGAATGCCTCACTCGGCTTTCGGCGACAGATCGTGACTTGATACGCTCGGTCTACGAGGACGGCTCGTCGGCTCGGGAAGCCGCTGAACGACTCGACAAGGCGGTTCAGACGATCCACAACCGGCTCACACGAATCCGACGCCAGCTGTGGCAGTGCGTGGAGCGTAGGAGCCTGCAAGTCGAAGACGGGTGACCCGGTAAGCCGGTCGCCGCCCCGAAGAACGTCCGTCTAGGCAATCCTCCGTGCCCCGCTCGATTAGCGCGGCGACACGACCCCGAAAAGCGCGACAGGCAGAGCCGACGTGGACGAGTCTGAGTTAATCGAACTGCTCTCAGCGCTCTGCAACGACACGCTGAGCGACGGCCAGCGGCGTCGGCTGCAAGAGCGGCTGCTTATCGACGCCGACGCGCGGCGGCTGTATTCGGACTACCTCGACGTGCACTTGGCGATGGTCGACCACGCCACGTCGGCCTCCCCGGGTCAAGCCGGAGCCGCGTCTCACAACGAGCCGCCGCCGCCGCCCACCAAACCGATGCGCCCACCGCCGGCGCTCGCCGCCTCGCCGCGCCGATCGGCTCCGCTTGCCCTGCTCTTAGGCGGAGCGTGTGCGGCCTTGGCGACCGCCGCGCTGGTCACGTTCGCGTTGCGGTTCGAGCTTGCCCCCGGCGCCCTACGCGGCCCGGCGCCGCAGGCGGTAGCGACTGCCGAGTCGCCACGCGCCGCGGCCGAACCCCGAAAGGACCAAGCGGGCCCGCTGGAAGGGCAGGCGGCCGAGGCGGCCTTCTTCGTCGCCCGGGTGACGGGCATCTCGCCGGATGTCGTGTGGAACAACAACCGCGACGCCGGCGATTTCTTGCTACGCCTCCGCAGGGGGGACCTGGTGAGCATCGCAGCGGGCTACGTGCAGTTAGACTACTACTCGGGGGCCAAGCTGCACTTGGTTGGCCCTTGCGAGTTCGTGTTGACCGGCGAGTCGTCGGGCCGGCTGCAACGCGGCAAGCTCAAGGGCAACGTGAGCCAGGGGAACTTCCTCCTCACCACCCCGACCGCTCGCGTGATCGACCTGGGCACCGAGTTCGGGGTCGCTGTCGGGCACGACGACCGCACCGACGTTTGTGTCTTCGACGGCGAGGTTGAATTAGTCTCCGAGGACGGCCACCGGCCGGGAGGGCGGAAACTCCTGCTGACCAAAGGCGAGGCCGCGTTCGTCACACGCGGGGGGGCGGTAACCCAAATGCGGTCCGCCCAACTCGCGGACGACCTCCGGCGACAGCAGCCGTTCGACCGTCCTCTGCTGAGCGGCTCGGGGCCGGTCAGCCTCGTCGACGTGTTGTGCGTCGCAGAAAAAGCCTCGCTCGAGATCGCGAGCATGATCGCTCCCGACACCGGTCTGCCTGACCGCCAGCCGTGGCTGCGGCCCGATGGCCCCGGCTACTGCCTCCCCGCCGGATACCGCACCGCCGACTGGCATCCGTTCGTCGACGGCGTCTTCGTTCCGCCGAGCGAAAGCCAGCCGACGCGGATCGATTCGGCGGGGCGCCGGGTCGAACTGCCGCCAACAACCGGCCGAACCTGGGGGCCGATCTGGTCCCGCCGGCGAACCGCCGGCGCGGTTCCGGCCAATGTCAGCGACGACTATTGGGGAACCGCCACGCTGGCGGGCGTGTTTGCACGCTTCGCCTCCTGCGAGTACGGCATGGTGGGGATTCACTCCAACGTCGGAATCACGCTCGACTTGAAGGCCATCGCCGCCGAGTGCGGGCAGGCGCCGACACGCGTTGAAGGGATCGTCTGCAACCTAGACAACTCGATGAAGCGACTGCCGGAGTGGGCCTGGAACAAGCGTTTCGCGGCCGACGTGCGTATCTTCGTCGATGGTGAGCTACGCGAGAGCGTCCTCGATTTCGCGCGAGACGACGGCGACCAACGGTTCACGGCAACGCTCCGAAAGCAGGATCGCTACCTGACGATCGTGACGACCGACGCCGGCATCCGCGACGAGAACGGCGCCCCAACAACGACGTACGACGACGCGTACGACCATGTCGTGCTGATCGACCCGGTGCTCTTGTTCTCGGAGTAGCGTCGGGGCAGCCCACGCGGGCGACACGGGCTCCACTCGCCGGCTCGGATGGCAGCGTAGCCGACGGCCGTTCCGGGAGTGGCCCTCGGCGGCTTGCCCATCAATCAACTCCGGGTGGGTGCATCCCCTCGCTGATTCGTTACAAACGCGACACGCTCGCCAGCGCCGTGTCACGCTTGATCGTGTCCAAAACGGCGTTAAGCGCCTGGCGGACAACGGTTTAGCGAAGCGTTACGCGCTGCCCTGGGTGTAACGAAACGGCGTCGCTTCGCGCAATTCGCCTGCGGAGTTCGACGCGGCAGCGGCCCTCCTCAAGCCGCAACGAACCTCGCATTGTCGCCCAAGCGAGGCCTTTCCCAGAGCGTTTTGGCCACGGCGGCCCGGCGTGTCGATCGCTCGGCTCGAAGCCACTGGCCACCGCAGCGGCCTGCCCACGAGCGTCGACGAGGTCGGCCAGACGAACGCACCGTTCGCCGGCCTGGCGGGCGACCCGCCGTCGGACACCCTGCTGGGCGCGACGGCCGACGACTTCCTGGGCGCCACGCCCGTCTACTACGCAGGCCACCAGCTCGACCCCCTCACCGGCCTGTACGACATGCAGGCCCGCTGGTACGACCCGGCCACACAGCGCTTCCTCAGCGAGGACCCGCTGGGCCCGGCCGGCGGATCGGACAACCTGTACGTCTACGCCGGCGGCGATCCGGTCAACCGCGTCGACCCCGACGGGCGGGCGTTCTTTACGGTCGGAGCTCTTGTCACTGCGGGCGCTTACCTGGCGACACAGGGGGGCTTCGCCGCTGCTGAAACCGCGGTCGAGTACGGCGCCACGAACGCCTTGGGAACGGCGCAGGATGTGGCCGACTTCTCGACGCTCGGCACGTTCGGCAAGAACTTCGCCATCAACGTCGCCACGTTCGGCGTCGGCGGGAAGATCAAGACCGGATCAAAGCTGGCCCGCCTGGCCGGCGGGGCCGCCCTCTACGCGGGCCGCCAGGGGATCGAGGTCGCCGGCGACACGGCCTACGACGTGGGTTATCATGGCCGCGACCTCGGCGGTTCGCTCGCGCTCAACACGATCGGCAGCATCGCCGGCGAAGCGGCCGGCCGCGCGATCGGCGTCGGGGCACGCAGCTTTTACCGGAACGTCGGCGTATTCGAGCGGTCGACCGGGAGTCTCGCCCCAGCAATAAATGCAACACGCCAAAGGGTCCTTGCAAACATTGCGGAGAGCCGGGCGGCACGGCAATCAAGCAACTTCGAACTGCATATTGCTCGTGAGTCGCAGATCGGTGCCCCTTATGGCGGTGTTGACAACTTCCGATTTACAACGCTGGAGCAGGGCTCACTGGTATACGGTGGCGTGCCAGGGCAATCGGCCTACTACACTGACTTCGCAACGGTCAGGGCAAGCGGCCTAAATGCTCCGAAGCTGTTCGAGTCGTTGCAAGTTGCTCCCCATCCAGTCATTGGATACCGGCCCGGTGTTCAGGCTTATCGAGTTACTAAACCGCTACGAGTGCCTTCGAGCCAGGTGCTTGCGAATCCACAGTTTGGCAGTGGAGGTGGGAATCAGTTCTTCATTCGCAATTTTGAGAGCAAGCTTGAGCCGGTCCGTCAGTTCCCGTTATCGCAGTAGCAGAGACGATTATGGTGTTGAGTAAAGACTTACAGCCAATCTACGACTTGGAAATATCGCTCGGCAATCAAGTGAAGAGGGTGGACGAACCCGCTGGCACTGCGTGTCCTTATGCTGTGGTTTTCGCGGAAGCGTTGCACCTGGAATCAATCCAAGAGAAACTGCAACTGCCAAGCACGGTGAAGTTCTGGGAATCGAGAGACCCCCACTACGAGATCGGTAATGGCTACGTGTGCGAGGTTACACGCCATGCCCTATCAGGACCGATTTCAGAGTAATCGCGATCAACACCTGAAATCGCTCTCAGGCCACAAGTCTGGGACCCCGGCTCCCGGCCATCGCCGATCCCCGGCGTCCTGGATTGTGGGGTGCCCTCGAAAACCCGAGGTCGCTCTCCACGGATAGAGCATCCCTACCCGCAATCAGGCACGCGGCTCATCACCGCACCCGTGAACCCCACCCTCCCCGGCGTCCTGGATGGCTGGGTTACTGGGGGCGAGCTCCGTCACGCCCTCACCCGCGGTTGGCCGCGCAGGCTGCTGGGGCCTCGGGTAGAATCCGGCCCATGCACCGCTCGCAAATCGCATGGGAGATGGGGGGAGGCCTCGGCCACGTTGGTCCACTCCGCGCGATCGCCCAGGAACTGGGTCGCCGGGGTCACGACGTCTGCGTCACAACGCAAAACACGCAGCTCTGCGATCAAGCGCTGGGTGGGACTGCCGCCGAGGTCGTGCCCTGCCCCCGGCTGCCGCTGGCCGACCGGCGGCTCCGGGTCCCCTGCACGTTCGCCGACGTGCTGCACGACGGCGGCTACGCCTCGGCCGAGCGGGTTGTGGCGGCGGTCGGCCGGTGGCTCCGGTTGCTCGACGAGCTGCGGCCCAGCCGATTGCTAGCCGACTACAGCCCAACCGCGATGCTGGCCGCTCGGGTGCGCGGTGTGCCAACCGCGGTGATCGGATCGGGCTTCGTCTGCCCGCCCGACCGGTCCCCGCTGCCTTGCCTCCACCCGGTCGTGCGCGAGCCGCACTGGGCGGCCGGTATCGAGGCGACGGTGCTCGCCACTATGAACGCGGCGCTGTCGACCTATGGTGGACGACCTTTGGAGCGGGTGAGCCAGCTCTACGCCGACGCGGCGTGGCGAGATCTGCTACTTGGGGGGGCGGCACAGCCGGCGGCGTCCGGGGGGGGCGCCGGGAAGCGCGGTGGGCTGGGTGTTGGCCACGCGGTCGCGACGCGAAGCCGTGATCCGGGGGCCGCGGGAGGCCCCTGGCGGTCAGACGCCGGCGGGGCGGGGAGCTAGCGTGGCGCCGCGCACAGCGCGTTTTCGACGATCTCTCGGTCGGGCTCGTCGCCCGCATAGACCCAGATCATCGCCATCGGCGCGTCGCTGCGGTTGATAAACCGGTGCGGCGCGCCCTCGGGCACGCACGCGGTGTCGCAGCCGCTGAGCTCGTGCTCGCGACCGGCGACCTGGCACACGGCGGCGCCTTCGATAATCGAGATCGACTCGTCGTAGTGGTGCGTGTGGCACGGCAGGGACGACCCGGGCTGGAACCGACCGTAGCCGCCGCACACGCCGGAAGAACCGAAACGCGACGCGAACAAGTCGGTGAACTCGGCGTCGGTCGCCAGCTCGTATCGCTCCACGTCCGCGAAGCGCCGGATCGACTCGGGGCCGCCCGCCGGGGGCGCCGAGCGGTCCTCGGGCTTGTCGGTTGGCGGTTCGACGAGTTGGCGGTCGGGCGCGTCGCTCGGGAAGGAGACGTGCACCACGGCGTCCTCCGCGCTCGACGCGTTGCCCACCGAGTGGGGCACGCCGGCCGGCACGAACAAGCTGTCGAGCCTGGTGAGCCGGTACCGGCGGTTCTCCACCTGCACAACGACCGCCCCCTCGACGATGACCATCGCCTCGCCGCAAGCATGGACGTGCGTGGGCAGTTCGGTGTTTGGTGAGAAGGCGGCCAGTGCGGTAGTGAGCCCCCGCGCCCCCCGATCGCCCGAGGCCAGGACGGTCAAAGCGACTCCGCGGGCTAGGGGCTCGCCGTCGGAGCCACCGACCCGCGTGACGAATTCGACACGGTCGACTATTGAGGGCATGTGATTGACGCCTGATGGGGGGGTTGCGCGCTTGTCGGCGGCGGCCCGCCCGGTTGCGGGGCGTGGTCGCATCCGCCACGAGTCCGGGCCGGAGCGGGATCGCCGTCCTCTAACGCCGATGATGTGGGCGTCGGCCGCGCCGAGTCAACGCAACGGGCGAGGCCGTGCCGGCAAAGGCAAGAGTTTCGCCCGATCCAACAGGCGGAGGGGCCGAGGCCCCCGGTAGGATGCATCGCCACGCATCGCCACCAACGGCGCGCCGGTTGTGCGGCGTGTGGCTCTTCACCCCATCGGCCCTGATGACGCAACGCACGGCGCTGACGACCCTCTCGCTGATGCTGAGCGTCGCGATCGGGGTGGCCGTGTCGGCGTCCGGAGACCGAGGGGCGCCCACGCCCGTCGGCGGGCGTGAGAGGCCGCTGATCGGGCTCTCACTGGGCACGCTGGCCGAGGAACGCTGGCGCCGCGACCGCGATCTGTTCGTCGCGCGGGCGGAGGAGTTGGGCGCCGACGTGCTGACCCTGGCGGGCAGCGGCGACGGCATGCGCCAGAACCGCGACGTGGAAGCCCTCATCAGCCGCGGCGTGGGGGCGCTGGTTATCGTCGCCTTCGACCCGGCCGCCATGTCCAAGGCGGTCGCGTCGGCGCGCGCCCGCGGCATCCCGGTCGTTTGCTACGACAGGATGATCACCGACTGCGACGTCGACCTCTATGTCAGCTTCAACAACTTCGAGGTCGGTCGGCTGCAGGCGGAGTACCTCGTCCAGAACACACCGCCCGGCGCGCGGATCGTGCGTATCAGCGGCCCGAAGACCGACCACACGGCCCAGATGTTTCGCCGCGGGCAAGACAGCGTGCTCGGGCCGCTGGTCGAATCGGGGGCCGTCGTCTTGCTGCGGGACGACTACGCGAGCGGGTGGCGGCCGGACGAGGCGAAGAAGATCGTGGCGGCCGCGATCACCGAGCACGGCGACGCCATCGACGGCGTGCTCGCTACCAACGACGGCTGCGCAGGCGGGGCGGTCCAGGCTCTGCTCGAAGAGGGGATCGCCGGCCGGGTCGTCGTGACGGGGCAGGACGCCGACCTCGCCGCGTGCCAGCGGATCGCCCGCGGTCACCAGACGATGTCCGTTTACAAGCCCTTGGAGCGGCTCGCCACCGCGGCGGCCGACGCGGCCGTCGCGTTCGCTCGAGGGCGCACTGTCGTGGCGCGAGACCAGGTGGACAACGGCTTCGAGCGGGTCCCGGCCATCCTCGAAGAAGCGGTTGTCGTCGATCGGTTGAACCTCCGATCCACCGTCGTCGATAGCGGCTTCCACCCGGCCGAGGCGCTCGAGTGAGCCAAAGGATCATCCTGCGAGCGGCCGAGGTCCAGAAGAGCTTCGGCGCCACGCGCGCGCTCCGCGGCGTGACGTTTGACGCACGCGCGGGAGAGGTCCACGCGCTCTGCGGCGAGAACGGCGCCGGCAAGTCGACGCTCGTCGGCGTGCTGGGCGGGCTGCACGCTTGGAAGTCGTACGAGGGGGAGGTCTGGATCGACGGGAGGCTTGCCCGGTGGACCGGCGTGCGCGACGCCGAAGCGGCCGGCGTCGTGGTGGTGCACCAGGAGCTCGCCCTGATCGATTCGCTCTCGATCGCAGAGAACTTGTTCTTGCACGGCTATCCCGCCAGCCGGGTGCGGGTTCATTGGGCGGAGCTCGAACGCCAGGGTCGCGACGCCCTGCGCCGGGTTGGGCTTGGCCTCTCGCCCGACGAAGCGGTGGGCTCCCTGGGCGCCGGGCAGAAGCAGCTGGTGGAAGTCGCCCGCGGCTTGGTGAAGCGGCCGAAGGTGCTGATCCTCGACGAGCCGACCGCGTCGCTCACCGAGCGCGACGCCGCCCACCTGTTCGAGATCCTCCGGGGCCTGCGGCGCGAGGGGGTCGCGATCGTCTATATCTCGCACCGCCTCGCGGAGGTGCTGAGCCTTGCGGACCGCGTGTCCGTGTTGCGCGACGGGTCGACCGTCGCCACCGACGACGCGGCCAACCTCGACGAGCCGGCGATCGTGCGGCACATGGTCGGTCGGCAACTGGCCGCGGCCAGGCCGCGCCAGCCCCCGGCGAACGCCGCTGCGCCGGCGCTCCGGGTGCGCGACCTCACTGCCTACGGCGCCGGCGGCGGGCGGGCGGTCCGCGACGTTTCCTTCGACGTCCGACCCGGCGAGGTGGTGGGCGTCGCGGGGCTGATGGGGGCGGGCCGATCGGAGCTGCTGATGCACCTGTACGGCCTATGGGGAAAGCGGGTCGCGGGCTCCGTTCACGTCGGAGGCCGTGATTATCCGGCGCCCACGCCGATCCGTTCGGTCGAGCGGGGTGTGGTGCTGATCACCGAAGACCGCCGCGGGCTCGGCCTCGCTCTGGACGAGAGCAGCGGCCGGAACCTGTCGCTGTCGTCGCTCGGGTCGATCGCCGATCGGTTCGGCGTCGTCGACCGGGCGGTCGAGCGCCGCCGAAACGAGTCGGTTTGCGACGCGGTGTGCCTTTCGCGGGGCGCGCTGCCGCGGCCCGTGCGGCAGCTCTCGGGCGGCAACCAGCAGAAGGTCGTGCTGGGCCGCGCGCTGCTGACCGACCCTCGGCTTATCCTCCTCGACGAGCCCTTCCGGGGCGTGGACATCGCGGCGAAGCGGCAGATCATGGAGCTGGTCTCCGACCTTGCCACGCGGGGCAAAGCCATCCTCTTGGTGTCGAGCGAGCTGGGCGAGCTGTTTCAGATTTGCAATCGCTTGATGGTGCTCGCGGCCGGCCGCGTGGCGGCGTCGTTCGACGCGCCGCCGTTCTCGCTCGACGAGGTCTTGCTAGCGGCCACGCGGGCGACGCATGCGCCAGCCGGCGCAGGGGGCGGTGGGGCATGACCGGGCCGAACCTGTCCGCAGAGACCGATCGGGCGCCGCAGCGGCTGCGCTCGGCCGACGCGGCGCGCCGACCGGAGGTCTCGCTGTCGACGCTCGCGTTGCCGATTGGCTTGGCGGCGATCTGGGTGTTCTTCTCTGTCGCCGTCGATGACTTTCTAACGCCGCGCAACCTGTCGATGCTCGCGATCGAGCTGTCGGTCACGGCGACGCTCGCGGTGGGGATGCTGCTGATCATCCTGCCGGGGCACATCGATCTGGCGGCCGGATCGGGAGTCGGGTTCCTCGGCGGGCTGGCCGCTATGCTGGTCTTCCACCACGGCTGCCCAGCCGGCGCCGCGTTAGCAATTTCTTTAGTAGCTGGCGTCGCGATCTGGGGCGCGATGGGGGTGGCGATCACGCGGCTCAAGGTGCAGTCGTTCATCATCACGCTGGGCGGTTTGTTGATACTTCGCGGCAGCTTCTGGTTCCTGATTTCCAGCTCCGCGACTCCCGTCAGTCGCGGGGGCGAGACCAACCTCTACTCGGCGCTGACGACCAGCTACCTGTCGCCCGGGGCAAGCCTGGCGTTCGCGGCGGTGGCTGTGGCGTTGGGGGGCGGCCTCGCCCTGCGGCGTCGGCGGTCGCTCGCACGGAGCGGCTACCCGACCGAGCCCCTCGAATCGGCGGTGCTCAAGGGGCTGGTAGCGGCCCAGGCGTTGTTCTTGCTCGTGTTGGTTTGCAACCTCTACCGCGGGCTCCCCGCCCCGCTTCTGGTGCTTGGGGCGCTCTGTGCGGTGGCCCACTTTGTAACGAGCGAGACCGTCCTGGGCCGGCGGCTCTACGCCATCGGCGGCAACGCGGCGGCCGCGCGCGCGTGTGGCGTGCCGGTCGAGCGGGCGGTGATCACGGCCTTCGCGACGATGGGCGCGTTTGTCGCGATCACCGGCTTCCTGCAGACGTCGTACGCCGGCGCCGCGACGACGACGGTCGGGGAACTAATGGAACTGGACGCCATCGCCGCGTGCGTGATCGGCGGCGCGAGCCTCCGCGGCGGGCGGGGGAGTGTCGTCTCGACGCTCGCCGGCGCCCTCGTGATCGCGAGCCTGCTCAACGGGCTGACCCTGATGGCCGTCGCGCCGGAGGTCAAACTGATCGTCCGCGGGGCCGTGCTGGTCGGCGCGGTGACGATGGACGTCCGCCTGCGAGGCGGTTCGTAGGCCGCGTGGGATCCGGCGCCGCGGCAAGCAGCGCGAAGCGGGGCCCGTTGTCGTGGCGGCCCCGCCGCTTGCCTCGTTCGGCATGTCGTCCAACGCATCGGCCACGTTCCTTGCCCTTTCCGAGCGCGGTAGAGGATTCCGCTTGCGGGTGCGGAGTGGCGGCCGGAGACTCCGTAGGCGTGGTCGGTGACAAACCGTGTCGCGGCTCGCCCTGCTCGCGCGGCTGGGGCGGCTGCTATCGTCCGGTCCACCGGCCGCCCGCCCGCAGCGGGCCGCTTTTCAAAGCCTGGTAAAGGCCAGGCGGACCACTCTTCTAGCAGCTCTGAGGTGACCTAATGAGATTTCGAATGGCGGCGTTGTGCTTTGGGGTGTCGCTCTGTTTCGCGCACGCCGATGCGGCGACTCTTCTCGCCGGGTACGACATGGACACGAACAATGGCACGGCGGCCGGCGCAGCGGTGTTGGATGTGTCGGGTCTGGCGACTCCGCTCGACGCGGTCATCCAGCCGTCTTCTTCGGTCGTGGCCGACAACACCCGGCCGAACGCCGCTGCGGGCAACCAGGTGCTGAGCGTCGGCGTCACGGGCCTCGGCGCTTTCTCGCCGTACGACGCGAGGCTCGACACGGGGACCGACGGCTTCACGTTCGTCGCCTGGGTCAAGCACTCCAACAGCGCGAACTTCCAATCGGTCGTCGGCCGGGGCCCCTTCGCCGAGCGGATCTTCAACGACTTCGGCGGGTACCCGATCGCGATCAGCAACGGGACGAACAACCCCGGCGGGTTCCAATTCCTCGGGACCGGCACGTCCGACAACGCCGATGGCGAGTGGCATCATGTCGCCGTGTCGCTCGACCTGTCCGACCCGCTCGATCCGCGTATCAAGGGCTACCAAGACGGCATGCTCGTCGCCAACAACCCGACCGACATCCCCGGGCTCAACCCGATCAGCAACGGGATCGATATCGCCGGCCGTCAGTTCGACAACGGGGACGCGTTCCCCAACTCGATGCTCGACGACGTAGCGATGTTCCGCGGAGCGCTGAGCGATTCGGACGTCTCGGCGCTCTACAGCGGCGCCAAGTCGCTCGCCGATTTCGCGATCCCCGAGCCGTCGGCCGCCCTCCTCGCGCTGACGCCGGCGGTGGTCTTCGCGACCCGTCGTCGGTGGCGCGCGGCGTGAAGGACGCCGCACGGAGCGCCCTACCGGTGGGGGACGTTGGACGCGTCAGCTCCCTGGCGCCGCGACCGCGGCGCCAGGGAGAACGCGGCCGCCGCTGGGAGCCGCCGATCCGATGAGATGTTATTCTGGCTTTCGACCGCAATCCATGCGGGTCCCTCCTCGACGCGTGTCGTCCCCAAATCATCTACGGTGCAGGCATGAGAATCTCTACTCTTCTGGCGGTCGGCCTGGTCCTGGTGCTTGCGTTGGACGCGGGAGCGCAGCAGCTTGTCGTCGCGTATGACTTCGAGGGCGAGGCCGGTTCCAGTTTCGCGATGGACAAGTCCGCCTTCGGCTCGCCCTTGAACGCCCTGCTCACGCCCGGCGCTGAGATCGTCGCCGACACCGAGCGTGGCGACGTTCTCCAAACCAGCTCGATGGGCTTCGGCGCACAGACGCTCTACAACGAGAAGTTGGAGCTCACCTCTTCGTTCACGCTCCAAGCGTGGGTGAAGATCGATCCGAGCACGGCGCGGGCGGGCCAAGACATCTTCGAGCACATCGTCGGCCGGCCCGGATCCGGCCCTCGGATCTTCAACCACTTCGGGTTGGGCGCCCTGGGGGCGGCGCAACGCTTCAACACCGAGTTCAGCCTGTTCGAGGGCTTCAACCCAGTCGACTTCGGTCCGTACGACGGGGTCGACGGCGATGGTCAGTGGCACCACCTGTTGATCAGTTGGAACCACGTGACCGGCGACTTCTGGGGATTCTGGGACGGGGTCAACGGCAACAGCACCGAGGGCAACGGCGTGTTCGGCAACAGCCCGAACCCCTCGATCTCCGACGTGCTGGTCACGCACGAAGGACCCCCGGGGCTGATTTTCTCCATCGGCGGCAACCCGCTGACGGGCGGTGAGCGCTTGCCGGACTCGCTGATCGACGACGTGGCTTTCTGGGAGGGCTTCGCGACCCCGGAGGTTGCTCAAGGCCTGTTCGACGGCACTTACACGATCTTCGACGCGCCGATCATCGACCCCGCCGCCGTGGACGGTCTCCCCGGCGACTTCAACGACGACGGGGCCGTCGACGCCGCCGATTACACGGTCTTCCGTGACAATTCGGGCGGCGACACGGCCCTGCCGAACGACGACGGTCTCGGCACGCCGATCGGGTCCGCGCACTACGACCTGTGGGTCGCCAACTACGGGCAATCACCTGCTGAAACGGCGGCCGTCCCCGAGCCGACCGGCGTCGCTATATTGGGCGGGATTGCCGCTTCGGTTGGAGTCGCCCGTCGTCGACACGCTCGAACGGTGTGATCGGATCGCGATGGTTAAGGAAGGACGAGCCGCAGCAGCGCGCAGGACCGCCGCCTTGTTGGCGGCGGTCGCGCTGCTCGCCGCAGGAGCGGACCGTTGGGCCGCGGCGCCGTCGGTTCAGGCGCCGCCGGGGTTGCCCCTTCTTTCGGCTTCCGACACCTCCGAAGACACGCCGGAGCGCGTCGAGTTGGGGCGACGCCTCTTCTTCGAAAAACAACTATCGCGCGACGGCTCGATCGACTGCGCTTCGTGCCACGATCCGCGGAAGGGCTGGTCGAGCGGCGCGCCGCAGGCTGTCGGAATCGGCGGGGCGCTGACTCCGCGGAATCCGCCGTCTCTGGTCAACGTGCGGTACCACTTCGATTACTTCTGGGACGGCCGCGCGCCGCGCCTGGAGCAAGCGGTCACCGCGCCGATCGAGCATCCCGACGAGATGGACCTGCCGCTCGACGAGGCGGCCGAGCGTCTGAACGCATCCGAGCGCTACACGGCCGAGTTCGAATCGGCCTTCGGTGAGCCGGCGAGCCCCGAGACGATCGCCTCGGCGCTGGCCGCGTTCGTCCGGTCGCTCGTGGCCGGCGACGCGCCCGTCGACCGCTACCGGTCGGGCGATCTGGCCGCGTTGTCGGAGGCCGCCCGCCGCGGGCACGACGTGTTCATGTTCCGGGCGAACTGCCAAATGTGCCACCGCGGACCGATGTTCTCGGACGGCGATTACCACAACCTCGGCGTGGGGATGGAGCGCGACCCGCCCGACAAGGGCCGAGCCGCCGTTACGGGCGACGAGCTGTACCAGCTTGGCGCCTTCCGCACGCCTTCGCTGCGCGACGTGGCGCGCACCGCGCCCTACATGCACGACGGCCGTTTCGAGACCCTCGAGGAGGTAGTCGAGTTCTATGAGAAGGGCGGGTTCTTGAACGCGTTCCGGATGCCGATGCTGAACGTCGTGCCGCTGACCGAACAAGAGAAGTCCGACTTGGTCGCCTTCCTGAAGGAAGGCCTGACGAGTTCAAATTACCCAGCGATCGCGGCGCCCGCGGACCCGCTCGATTGACGCCCGCCGCTGGCGCCGGGCCGGCACAGGGCCTGCCATCAGTCGGCGGCATCGAGTGGGGCGTCGGACACCTCGCAGACGACCCGGAAGCCGGCGAACACGTAGCCGGCGAGAGCTTCGACCCGGTGATGAGACGCACAGAACGCCGCCGGCGTGTCCCAGGCCCCGCCCCGCAGCACCCGGTAGACGTTCTGTGGGCCGACCGGGTCGGTTGCGTCGCCGCGGTGGTAGCTCCGCAGGCCGTCGCTGCACCATTCCCACGTGTTGCCGTGCATGTCGAACAGGCCGAAGGGGTTGGGCGGGTAGGAGCCGACGACCGACATCCTGCCGAGCGCCACCAGGGCGTTTTCGGGATCGCCCAACGAGCTGAAATTCGCCTGGGCCAGCGTCAGCTCGTCGCCAAAGGCAAAGCTCGTGTCGCGGCCGCCGCGGCAGGCGTACTCCCACTCGGCCTCGGTAGGCAACCGGTAGGAGCGTCTCGCGGCTCGCTCCTCGGGCAGGTCCGAGATGCGCCGGCAGAACTCTTCGGCGAAGTTCCAAGTCACGTTGTCGATGGGCAAGCGCGAGGTGTCGATGTCCTGCACGAGTGCGCGGCCCCCGCCGGTCTTTGAGAAGAACGGTTCGATCGGGTGGTTGAAGCGCACGTCCATGACCTCGGCATACTGGCCCTGGGTTACCTCGTGTGCGCCGATGTAAAAGGGTTTGGTGAGCGTGACCCGGTGTCGGGGCGCCGCCAGGGGGTCCGTCGGGGAGGGGTCCGTCGGGGAGGAGTCCGCCGCGGCGCCCATCGGGAAGGCGCCGGGCTCCAGCCGCACCAACTCCATGCCGAGGCTGTTGACGAACCGTTGCGGCTGCGGCGCCGAGGCGGCCGGACGCTTTGTGCAGCCCAGAGACATGCCAGCCAGACAAGCCAGCAGAGCGGTTAGACTCCTCGCACAGCCAGCCGCCGCACGCCCTCGGGGAGCGAGCAATTTCCGCTGCATGTTCATTTAGGACAGATTCCTTGGCATTACCGCTCGGCCCAATCAGATCGCATTGCGGCGTTGGAAATCGAACCACTATCGTCGATATCGCCGCGGCTGGCGGTTGCAGCCGGCCGCGTGCCGAGCACGGGAGAGCGGCCGATCGGCCCCGGGCTCTGAAGCAAGACTTTTCTCATCATCGAACGTGGCGCCATGTTGTCAACGCATTTTTGCGACGATCAAGAACACGGCCGCGGGGCTAACGGCGACACCAATCGCCGGCCGACCGGGGCCCACCCACGCGGCATTGCCCGCTCGCTCGCAAGCGGCTTCACGCTGGTCGAATTGCTCGTGGTCATCGCGATCATCGGCATCCTGGTGGCGTTGCTGCTGCCGGCGGTTCAGGCGGCGCGCGAGGCGGCGCGTCGGACCGAATGCCGCAACAACCTAAAGCAACTCGCGTTGTCGATCCTCAACTACGAAGACACCAAAGACATCCTGCCGCCCGCTGGCCAGTTTGGCCCGACGGTTCTCGACAAGCAGTTCAACTACACGGGCGAGATCTACGCGAACTGGGCGACCCTCGTGCTGCCCTTTGCCGAGGAGCAGACCACCTTCGACGCGTTCGACCACGACCTGCCGTCGTCGCACCCCGACAACCGGCGGGCCCGCGGCGTGCGGCTCTCTTTCATGGAGTGCCCGAGCGACCAGAACCACGAAACGCCGTACGACGGCGCGGCCGTCGGGGCCACCGGCGGTGTGCACGGCGACAACTGGGCGCGGGGCAACTACGCGGCCAGCGGGCCCAACGCGGCCCTGGGCGGCGCCGAGCGATGGGAGTGGGCGTCGTCGTCGGGCAACGACCGACGCGGCGTGTTCGGCAGCGGCCGCCTGGGTACGAACGGCAGCTCCCGACTCGAACAGATCACCGACGGGCTGAGCAACACGATCATGCTCTCGGAGGTCCGCACCGGGGTGAGCCGGCTCGACCTCCGCGGCTCGTGGGCGTTGAGCGGCTTGGGGAGCACTCTCCACTGGCACGGTTGGCACAAGGGATCGGTGGGCCGCGCCAACGGCCCGAACGACTGCACGCCGAGCTCCGATGATTTCCCTGGGTGCTTCGAGGTCCTGTTCGAAGTCGGGTTCGGGATGCTGGACAACGAGTGCATGCCGTGCAAAGGCAGCGTCGGCGCCGAGGGACAGATCGGAACAAGGAGCAACCACGCCGGCGGCGTGTTCGCGGCGTACTGCGACGGGAGCGTGCAATGGATCGGCGACGACATCGAGACGCTCGAAGAGTGCTGCAGCACGTGGGATCGGCTGATACTGACCACCGATGGCGAGCCCGTCAGCTACCCGTAGCTCGGGCGACCGCCGGGCCGACTCCCGCCGCTCGATAGTTGCCCGCAGCTCTGCGTAGAACCCGCCCTGCCCTTCCGCGCCCGCGCCGCTTTCCGATGACCGATTCGCGAGCTTCGATCTTCACTGTCGCAGCCTTCTTCGTCGCCGGCGCGTCGGGCTGCGGGGTTTCGGCCCCGGAAGGCCTCGTGCCGGCGTCCGGCCGGGTCGCGTGGACCGACGGCAAGCCGCTGGAGTCGACTCCCGGCATGCTTCGTTTTCACCCGTTCGATCCCCAGAACCCAAGAGTCGAAATCGCCAAAACGGCAGAGGATCAGGACGTCGTCGCGAGGATCGATAGCAACGGCCGGTTCGCCGCAGAGACAGCGCTCGTGGCCGGCGGCAAGACCCACCGTTTCAAGGGCGCGCCGCCGGGCGCCTACAAGGTGATGGTGTTCTTGATGCCTGGCGACAACGGCGTGCCGAGGGTCAACCCGGACTACGAGCACCCAGTCCGTACGCCGTTGATGGTCGCCATACCCGAAGCTGGCGCGAGGGACCTCGACCTGGCTGTGGACCCCCACCTGAACGGTTGGAGCCCCTGACGCGAGCGGCCCCGGACGCAAGCCGCCTCAGAAACGACCGGAGCTGGCGCCGGTCTTGCCGGGGGCGGTCGGGGCGTGGCGGCTCCTCGGCAAGCGCCGGGTCTCGCCCTACTCGGCGGGCGCCCATTCGGGGCACGGACTCTTCAGCAATTGCGCTCCGCGGTTCGCCTGCAGGGCGCGCACCGCGGCGATCGCTTCGTCGACCCGCTCCCGTCCGGCGAATCCCTCAAGCCTCAGCGAGGTCTCCCAAACGCCGTGCGGCGCTAGCCGCACCAAGCGTTCTCTGGCTTCCTCGAATGAGAACGGGTTGGGAAAATTCGTGCCGGGCTCGATCCCGACGACGTAGCCGTCTTCGGACGCCTGAGTGTTTCTCCACAACGTGAAGCAAGGCAGCTGATCGACGTTGTAGCTCAGGGCGACCGCGGCTTCTCCGTCCGGCTGGGCGACGACGACTCGGGTCTCGCCCGAGGGGGCTGGTCGCGCGGTGACGAAGAAGACCTGCTCCCAAGAGCTCGCGTCGGCGGGGGGCATCCGATTCCAAGTTTCGACGCCCGCGTCGGCGGCCGTGCGGTCTCGCGGGCAGACCCGCTCGGCGGCGGCGTGAATCGTCGCTCCCTCTCGGAGGAACGGCTCGCCGAGATTCGTGTGATAGATAACCTGCATCGTGGCGGGCGTGGCGCTGAGGTTCACGACCTCGTCGTGAATATCGAACGCCGCGCCGTCCCACGGCAGGGTCATCCGTGTCGTTAGAGCGAGCTTCTGCCGCAGGAAGCGGCGCTCGACAACCCTGCCGACAACGGTGGTGAGTCGCGTTTCGGGGTCGGCCTCGACGGCCAAGTAATCGGCTGGCAAATTGGCTATCCGCCCATGCAGGGGGTATCGCAATCGACCGCGCTCGTCGAAGTCGGGCGTTCCGGCGTTGCCGAGGCCGCAGCGGAACAGCAGTTCCGTGGGGCCATCTAGGAACCCAAGACCGCCCGGCTCCGACGTGCTTACGTGCCGCGGGTGGACCGGCCGACCCAGGGGCGAACGCCAGCCCAGCGGGATGCCGTCCGCTTCGGCCCGCCACACCGACATTCCCCGGGTTGGCAGGATCTCTACCTTCAGCCGCGGCGTCTTGATGGAGAGCACCTCGACGCCGTCCGACACGCCGCCCCGGAGGCGTCGCAGCCCGACCTCGCAAGGCGAGTCGGGGCCGCCGACACGCTGCGTGAACGGACCGCAATAGACGTCCGAGTCGCTATCAATCAGGACGCGTTGCAAGCGGGCCCTCCTCGCTATGCGCTTCACGAATCGAAACAGGCAGCCACGGCGTGGCGAGAGGCTAAGCTACGTCGAGCGTTGACGCAACGCTCGAGCCGACAGCCCCGCGGTGCGCCGGAGAGAGTGCGTCGAAGCCAACACACCGCTCTCCCGCCTTCGGCTACTGGGCGTCGGAGAGCGAACTGCCGACGCCGACAATCGATTCGGCGCCGGCCTGCTACGAGCGAAGCCCTCTGCGGCTCCTGCGATTGCGTCGACGGCTACCCGAGCGACTCGAACACAGAGTCCCAGTGCAATTCTCTGCGCTGCGTCGCGTCGCCGGAGGGGCGCGAGCCGAGTATCCAAAATGGACAAATTTCGGCCCATGCAGGCAAGTTCCGATCTGGCGGTGTCGGTTATCGTCGCTGTCGTGGTCGGAGGCCGCTGTGCGGGGCGTCGCGGCTGCGCGGGAGCCCTGCAAGGCTGACGCTACCCCTGTTCGCGACCGCCGCGTGCCCGTCCGGCGCGGCGTCGCCTGTCACTTTTCTTGCGTCGTTCGCGACGCGCCTGGAGGATCTAATGATGAGACACCTGTTGACGTTCGGGATTCTGGTTGCCGCCTGCCAGGCGGCGAACGCGGACATTTTTGACGGGCTCGAGGTCTACTTCCCGCTCGACGAGACGTCCGGCGTCACGGCCGCGGACGGATCGGGCAACGGCCGCGCGGGTTTGTTGCTCAACCGAGGCGGGTCGAACCAGAACGCGCCTGGCACGAACGGCGCTGGTCCCCAGGACCCGAACCCCGGCCACAGCCCGTGGGTAAGCGGGCGCTTCAACGGCGGCTTCGGCCCTGCCGGCGCCCCCGACCAAGACGGCGACGCGGCGCCCCAGTTCGGCACGGGCTCGTTCTTCGCGGGTCAGCCGTTCTGGATGCTCGGGGCCAACCTGACCAACGGCGCCACGACCGGCGGCACTCCCCAGAACATCGTGAGCGACGCGTTCACCTACTCGTTCCACGTGCAGATGCCGTACAACGCGACTCTGTCCAAAGACACGAGCGCGGGGGGCTCGGGATCGGAGACCGTCCGGAGCGGTCAGGTCTTGCACGACGTGCAGGATGTGAACAATGACGGGATCGGCCTTTCCAGCGCGGACACCAACTACTTCAACATCAACGACAACGGCCACACGCAACACGTCAACGGCAACCGGTGGGCGTTCTACGAGGTGGCGGGCGACGACAGCCTGTTCCATCACTACCGCGGCGGCGCCGTCGGCCTCAACTCCGACACCACCCCGCCGCTGCTGGACGTCAACGGCCTGCTGCAGGACGGCGAGTGGCACCACGTGGCGATCGTCCAGGACTACACGATCGGCCCCGGCGGCGGCGACTCGGGCATCCAGGACGCGTTCCTGTACGTCGACGGCGCGTTGGTCGGCTGGCAACAGACGGCCGGCTCGACGGCCGCCGACGCGGTACTCGGCATCGTGACGCTCGGCGCCCAGCCGAACACCCGCGGCGGCGACGCCTCGCGGCTGTTCTACGACGACTACGCCGTGTGGAGCCGGGCGTTGAGCCCCGCCGAGATCGGCCTGCTGTCGGCCCAGTCGCTCGCGTCGATCCCCGAGCCGGCCGCCGCGATGTTGGCCGCTCTGGGCATGACGGCCGGGTGCGCCTCGCGCCGTCGCCGCTGAGCGGCCGCAGTCGAGGCTAACGAAGACGGAATAAACTCCGGGGGAAGCTTTCGCCGGTGGGCCTGTCCGGGCCCGCCGGTGATCGCCTACCCACGGCATCCCAGGAAGAGGCAACCATGGCTGCTAATCGACTCGCTCTTTCCAATTCTTGTCCCGCCCTGTTGCTGTGCTTGGCGACGGCGTCTGCCCAGGCCGATCTCAGCGACGGCTTGGAAGTCTACCTGCCGCTCAACGAGACGAGCGGCTTCTCGGCCGCCGACGCGTCGGGCAACGGCCGCGCTGGCGCGGTGGTGAACCGGTCCGGCAACCTACAGAACATCACGGTCGACGGAGATCCCCTGCCGAACGACCCGCTGGCGAACGACACGTACTTTTGGCAGCCGGGGCGGTTCGGCGGCGCGTTCGCGCCGGCCGGCGGGCCGGACGCCGACGGTGACCCGGAATCGCCGTTCAGCGCGACCGAAACCCATTGGCAGGGCTCGCCCTTCGCCATGGTGGGCGTCAACCTGACCAACGGCGCCACCACCGAATTCGGGATCCCCGCCGAAATCCAGAGCACCGCGTTCTCGTACAGCTTCCACGTGCGGATGCCCTACAACGCGACTTACAGCAAAGACGTCCACAACCGCAACGCGGGGGACGAGATCATCCGCGAGGGCGAGGTGCTCCTGGACGCCCACTCGGTTACCCCCAACGGCATCGGCCTCGCCAGCGCCGACACGGTCTTCTACTCGGAGGTCTTGCCGCCGAGCAGCCTAGGCGACCACCTGGGTGGTAATCGGTGGTCCTTTCTGCAGGTCGACAGCAACGACGACCTCTTCCACCACTACCGCGCCGGCGCGGTCGACGTGCGATCGAGCACGACCCCATCGCTGTTCGACGTCACGCCCGGCTCGGAGGGCGCGCTCGTCGACGGCGACTGGCGCCATGTCGCGTTGGTCGAGGACTACACGATCGGCACGGGCGGCGGCGATTCGGGCGTGCAGGACTCGTTCCTTTACATCGACGGTCAGCTCGTCAACTGGAATCGGTTGGCCGGGTCGACGGCCGCCGACGCGATCATCGGCGCGATCACGCTGGGCAGCACGTCGGGCGATCGCGGCGGCGACGCCGCTCGTTTGTACTTCGACGACTTCGCCATGTGGAGCCGGGCACTGACGAGCGAGGAGATTCAGCTCTTGAGTCAGCGTTCGCTCGTGTCGATCCTCTCGCCGACCGGCGGCGACTACAACGCCGACGGTTTCGTCAACGCGGCGGACTACACCGTGTTCCGCGACAGCTTCGGGCAGTCCATCACGCTGCCGAACGAGAACCCGGCCGCGGCCACCCCCGGGTTCGTCGATCTCGAGGACTACGACTTCTGGGTGTCCCAGTACGGGGCGCAGGCGTCCGGCTCGATCGCCACGCCCGAGCCCTCCGCGGCCTTGCTGCTCGGGGCGGCGATGCTCTCGCGGATCGCTCGGCGACGGCGGCGTTGAAACGCAGTTCCCCGCGCGTGTCCGCGTGCTGGGGCGCGTGGCCTTACGGATCGCATCGGACCGGACGGACCCCGACCAGAAGCAAACGTCAGGAGAAATAGCCGGTGGAGCGTCGAAGCACTCAGAACCACGCGGGCGGCTTCACCCTTGTGGAGTTGCTTGTGGTGATCGCGATCATCGGGATCCTGATCGCGCTGTTGTTGCCCGCGGTGCAGTCCGCGCGGGAGGCGGCGCGGCGCACCCAGTGCCGCAACCAGCTGAAGCAGATCATGCTGGCTGCCCTCAACCACGAGTCGACCCACCGGCTCTTCCCCACCGGCGGGATTGGGCCCTACCCCAGCCTGGAGGACTATCTCTCCTCGCCCGGCGGCTCGCCGCTGACCGGCCACCGCCAGGGCCTTAGTTGGGCCTTTCAGATCCTGCCGTTCATCGAAGGCGAAAACATCCACAGCCTCGGCAGCACGAGGGCGCTGGAAGAGACGCCCGTCTCGTCGTACTTCTGCCCGTCGCGTCGCGGCCCGACGCAGGGCGTGGAAACGTCGACCGGCGCCGAGGTGGCGCGCTGGTTGATCGATTACGCGGCGGCCGTCCCCAGCGCAACGAACGAGCAGCTCGCCGCGTCCAACCCGTTCCTCGCCGGGAGCGACGTGATCAGCAGCCCCCAGTGGTGCGGCTCAGCGCCGTTCTGGGGCGGACCGACCTTCATCGACGCGGCGTCCGTCTCGCCGGTCAACTACACGCGGCCGAGCCAGGGCTTCTTCGGCGTGATCGTGAGGACGAACCACGCGCGGCGGATGGGAAACCCGGTCATCGAAGTCGACATCGGTTGGTCGCCGAAGGTCACGGTCGCGAAGATCACCGATGGCACGAGCAAGACCATGGTGATCACCGAGAAGCGGCTGCGTCCGAGTCAATACGAGTCTCCGAGAAACATCGGTTGGGACGACCGCGGGTGGAGCGACGGGTGGGACCCGGACGTCGTCCGCTGCGCGGCCTGCCAGCTGCGCCCCGACTCCGACACCGACGAGATCAACGACGACGGGACCACCGCCTCGACGTTCGCTTACCGGATCGGTTCGGCTCACCCGGGTGGCGTGAACGCGGGCTTCGCCGACGGTTCGGTCCGGTCGGTCGGCTATGAGGTCGACATCATCACGCTCAACAATCTGGCACACCGATTTGACGGCGCCGTGACCGATCTACCGTGAGGCCCCTGGGCCTAGGGGGCCCGGGAGGGCGCCGCCCCGGCGTCGCAGCCGCGTCACGGCGCCACCCCCATCTTGATTGAGCCTCGACGAGCATGTGCAGATTCTATGTAGTGGAGCGCGTGCCGCGAGAGACGCGCCGGCCGCGACCGCCCCTCTCCGCGATCGCTCTCGTGTTGGCCACGGTCGGCTCGGCGGCTGCGCAGCTTACCCTCGACGGCTTCGTCTATCACGAGGCGACGCGCAACGGTTACGGCGTCGGGACGCAAGACTCCGGCGGCGCGTTGTTCGCTTTCGTGCGGAACAACACGGGTACGACGCAGACTTTCACGAACGCGAACATCACCCTCAACGGGCAGCCGGACAGCAGCTACGCGAACCACGATTGGTCGCGGGTCTGGCCCCTGTCGATCGAGCCCGGCGAGGTGGCGACGGTCACGCTCAAAGGCAACGGCGGGGTCTTCGCGCCGGGGGGAACGGTCCAGCTCGGCCTCGCGAGCGACGGCAACGCGACGCTTGTCCAGAGCAACCTCTCGCTGACGACGCCCAAGCTGCGTGTCGGGAATGTCGTCCCGAGCCAGGACCTCAAGAAGGCGTTCGTCTACCTCCGGAACGACGATTCTTCTCCTTACACGATCGACTCGCTGCACCTGAACGACGACGTTACGTCGCAGAGCCGGATCGTGGGCGGGAGTACGACAATCTCTCCGAATAGCATCAAGATCGTTGAGGTCGACTTCGGCGTCGCGCAGGACCTGTTAACCCCCTACGCGGTCCGAGTCGAGGCGACCCGGACGCAGAACGGACAAGCCGTCACCACCGGGGCCCCGGTGCGGCTCACCGAGCCCATCGCCCCAGTCGGCAGCTGGCAGGCGAGCCTGTCGACAGACGGGGCCGCGATGCGCGACGCGCGGCGGCAGTTCGGCCATTCGATCCACGGAGCGACGAGCCGATTTCCAGACACGATCGGGTCTCGCTACGAAGACTTCTCGATCCGGGGTTTGCACATCGATGTGCTCGACTTCCAGGGTTCTCAACCACAAAGCCCAGAGCCGCTCAACATCGATCGCGTGGAGTATATCGACTTCTCTACGGGTAACCCCGTCGCCCACTCGGCGCCCCTCTTCGAGCTGCCGGATCTCGTCGCGGAGCAGGCGGACAACCCGGCGATTTACGGCTGGTACGTTCGTGATGAGCCGGACCTGCAGCAAAACAGTTCGACACGGGATCCGCAGGCCATGTGGCGATTGAACGACACGTACTGGCGGAACAGCGAGAAGCCGACGTTTCTCAACATGGTAAAGGACGGCCAGATCCAGCGGTACGGGCTGATCGCCGACCATCCCGCGATCGATCGCTACATGCAGCGCGCCCCGCTTTCGGACAGCGTCGGCAATCGCAACATCGACCAGACTCTCCAGTACGCCGACTCGCTAAAGAACAACGTCGAGCCGCTGCGGATGTGGTGGGTGAGCCAGGGGCTGGCGAGCGTGTGGAGCGACCAACCGACCGACTGGGGGATCGACGTCCAGTTCTGGAGCTCCGTCATGGGCGGGGCGAAGGGCAACATTGGGTTCATGTTCGAGAACAACGAGTCGGCCTATCCTGCTCAGCACGCGCGGATCGAGGAGGTCCTCCACGAGTTTCAAACCGTGCGGAATCTCGTGCTGTACGGCGAGCCGCTCGACAACACCTCGATGACAATCGGCGGAGCCCCAATCGACCAGTCGGCCTCTGATATCACCGCGGCGGCGCGCTCGATCATCAGCGAGCACGCGGTCGTCTTGCCGGTCGCCAACTTGACGGGGCGTCAGTCGTTCTTCTCCTCGCCGGCTTTCGACGTGCTGAACGACGTCGTCGTCGAGGTCGAGGCGCCCGACTGGATCCAGATCGCGAGCGTGAAGCGCGTGACAAAAGACGGCTACGTGACGCTCGACGACGGCTTCTCGTTCACCCAGGACGGGCAGCGGGTGACGATCCGCATCGATTCCTTGATCGACACCGACGTGTTCCTGATTTCGGAGGCGGACACCGAAGCCCCGGCCACGATCGACAGCCTACGCGTCGTCGGCGGGAGCGTTTTCTCGTGGGACGAGCCTCACGACAATTTCGGCGTGCACGGATACCAATTGCTCGAGAACGGGATCGTCGTCGACACGGTCCCCACGCCGTATTACCAGCTCAACAACTTCGATCCTCGCAACACCTACCGGGTCCGCGCGTTCGACGCATCGAATAACTTCGGTCCGTTGAGCAACGAGATCACGGCCGCGACCGCCCGATGGGACGGAAACGACCCCTCGGCGGGCGTGGCGGGCGACGGGCTCAGTTGGTCCTCGCCGAACAACTGGTCGATCAACGGGGCGCCCGACGTCGGGCTTGCGGGGCCGCTGACCGTCACGCTCTTTCCGGCTTCTCCGCCGACGGTCGTCAATCTCCAGGGCGAGCGGTCGGTGATCTCGATCTCTGTCGAAGGCGACTACATCTTCAGCGGAAACTCGCTGACGCTCGGCTCGGGCGAGTTTGCGGTCAGCCATGGGGCGAGAGCGACCGTTGCCTCCAACCTTCTCACGACCGCGCCCGCGATTGTAAAGTCCGGCGACGGCCAGCTTGTTACGGTCGCGTCCGTCGGCGGCGATTTGTTGGTCGAGGAGGGTTTGTACGGGGGCACGGCCACGCACGCGGGTGACGTCGACGTGGTCGCCGGCGCGACGCTCCGGCCGGGCAACCCCGCTGGCGCCATGCGGGTTCGCGGCCAGTTGACTCTGCGCGAGGGGAGCACCTTCGCGATCAATGTGTCCGGCAACGGCCTGACCGGCAGCCTGCTCGCAGAAGACGTGGTCGGCATCGAGGCGGGGGCCACGCTGGCGCTTGTGCCCAATGGGTTCGTTTATCAGGTCGGCTACGCCCGCCAGGTGGTGACCGCTCTGGCCGGCGGCGAGGTCGTCGGCGCGTTCACGGAGTTCGACCTGCCCGACCTCGTGGGCGGGAGGGTCTGGACGGTGACTCAGGACCCGAGTCGGGTATTGCTGCGGGTGATCAGCACCGCAGACTACAACGCGGATGGAGTGGTCGACGCCGCCGACTACACGCTCTGGCGCGACACGCTCGGCCAGACCGGCGCCACCCTGGCGGCCGATGGGAACGGCAACGGGGCAGTCGACGCCGGTGACTACGATTTCTGGCTAGCGCACTACGGCGAGGTCGTGACGCGTCTCGGACAGCCGGCGACTCAGGCGCCCGAGCCGGCGTCAGCGGTGGCGGCGGCGGTTGCAATTGTAAGCGTTTCGGGTGGGCCTTCGCGACGAACTCGGCGCGACCGTCAGAACGCGCGGACCCGATAAGAGAGAGACACAATGCGGCTGCCGCCCCAGGAGACACCGACGCCGGCGAGCCCACAGCGCGCGGCGGCTCGAGCAGTCGCCGCCGGCCTGGCGCTCGCGGCGGCGAGCTTCTCCTATGCCGCAAGCCCCGGGCTCGCCCTGAGCCCCGTCGCGGACAGCAGTTCCGCCGGCCTTGGCCTGAGGAGCGAAGCCTTTCCTGATGACCTCGTCGAATTCCGTAGCTGCGAGGCCGTGCTCAGCGGCGATCGAGACTTCGGCTTGTTCAAGATCGCGTTGGCCGCGGCCGATTCGCTGGAACAGCCGCGGTGGCGGCGAGACGGTCGTGCGTGGTCGTACCGATGGCGTTATGACGCGGGGATCGTTGTCGGCTTCAGGGCTGAGCCCGCCGCCGATTGCGTCGTTCTGCGGTACGAGGTCGAGAACCGTACGGGCGCGCCGCTGCCGCGGGTGCTGGTGCATCCGTGTATCGTCACCACGCGAGCGCCCTCGTTCTTTGCCCCCGCAGTCGGCGCCGGGGATGACCCTTCGCCGTCGAAGCGGTCTGCGCCGCATGCAGAACTGTTCGGCCGCGTTTGGCTGTGGCGGTGTGGCGAACGATTCGCCTTCGCCGACCTTGACCTCACCCCGGAAGAGCCGCACACGGCGGTCATGCGGGCCGGCGAGCCGCCGGTGGCTTGGGCGTGGTGGGTGAACAGCTCGGCGGTGTTCGACGAGTCCCTGATCGTGCTCGAGGCCTCCCACGCCAGCGGCTCGCTAGGGATTTGGTTCGAGGAAGCGGTTTGGGCGTCGGTCAACGCAGGCGACGAGAGGGCGTGCGTTCACCTCTTTCCAAGCTTCGGCGACCTTGCGCCGGGCGAACGGGGCGTCGTGCACGGCCGGCTATTGATAAGCGAACTGGGCGTAGACGCCACTCGGCGTTGGCTCTTGGATCAGCGACGCGCGGCGCCCCTGCAATGACTCAACCCCGATCGACCGCGACCAGCGGCGGTCGTCCGTCCTGACTACGGCCGAACTACTCGTGTTGACTTCGCAAAGTGCTTCGGGCCTAGCCCGCGTATCCCTGTAGTGGACCCCAAAGCCTTGACCACCGGCTAGCAGGCAGCCGGAGGTGTTCGGATGAGCGGGAAGCGGCGGAAGTTCAGTGCGTCGATCACGGCGCGGGTGGCGGTGGACGCGGCGAGGGAGGTGGCTCAGCTCTACGTGGGCGACGTTGCGTCGTCGCTAGTCCGACCCGAGCTTGGACTCAAGGCGTTCGAGAAGGCATCGCTCAAGCCCGGTGAATCGGCCCCGGTCGAGTTTACCCTCGGCGAGGACGCGCTGGCCTATTGCGACGACCAGCCTGGTGCGTGGGTTGTCGAGCCGGGGCGTTTCGCGAAAGCTGTCGGCGCATCGTCGCGTGACACCCGGCTCCGCGAGCACGTTGAGCTGTCCGTAGACGGGTCGGACTGACTCACCCGAGCAAGGCCAGTGTGCCACACGGCACGCCGACCTCCTCTCCTGTCCGCAGCAGGGCGGCGCGGGTTTGGCCGTCGAGCGGGATTCCCTCGGCGAGTCGCTTTTCGCGATTGAGCGCCTCGATTTCGCCTGGCAACAGGATCGCTCGTTCGGCGTCGACCCGGCGCGAGCTCTTCAGGAATGCGACGAAGTTCTCGACCTCGTCGTCGAACCCGAACTCCCGCGGCAGACGGCTCGGATCGATGACGATCGTGAGCATCCCGTTGATTAGCCGGTCAACTCCCTCACGGCTGCAACCGCTGCCGGCGACCGCTCCCGCCAACAGCTCGGCGATCACGCCCAACCCATAGCCCTTGTGGGCGCCGAAGGGCAGGATCGCGCCCGGCGGATCGGCGTAGAAGGTGTTGGGGTCGGTGGTCGGTCGGCCTTGGTTGTCGATGATCGACCCCTGGGGCGCACGGTCGCCGCGGTTGCGTGCGACCTTGAGCTTGCCCTCCGCGACCGACGCGGTGGAGATGTCGAGGATGATCGGGGGTCCGTCGCGACGGGGCACGCCGGCGGCGATCGGGTTAGCGGACAGCCGGCGGTCGATGCCGCCGAACGGCGCGACGAGCAGCCCGAAGCCGCTCGTGTTCACGAAGTGCAATGAAACGCAGCCAGCGGCTGTCGCCATCAGGGGCCAATCGCCGATCCGGCCGAGGTGGCCCGAGTTCCGGATGGCCATGGCGCAAACGCCCGACCGCTTCGCGGCTCGGATGGCCATCCCCATCGATTCTTCACCGATGACCTGCCCGAACCCTTGTCCGCCGTCGATGCTGATGAGGCTATCGGTCTGGGCGACCACGCCGGCGTGCCGGTTGGGGGTGACGAGCCCCCGCTGCACGTAGCCGACGTAGTAGGAGACTCGGATCACGCCGTGCGAGTCGTGCCCCGCGAGGTTCGCCTCGACGAGGTAGTGCGCCATCTTCTGCGACTCGCTGGCGTCGGAGCCGATCCGCGAGAAGGTCTCGCTAACGACGCGCTTTAGCGCCTCGGCGTCGACAAGATACGACTCGGTAGATGGGCCGCTCACTTGGTGACATCTCCACATGGGAATCGGCGGAAAAACTGCTGGGAGACCCCCAGCGAGTCATCGGTCCCTTTCGATCGCGATCGCCCGGACGGGCGACGCGTCGCGTCCCAGCACGGGGAGGGGCAGCGCGAAGAACTCGACCTCACGCCCCACGAGGGCGCCGAGACCTCGGAGGTTTTCCACGATCAGCGTGCCGGCCCCGAGGAATTGCACGTGCGCTTCGAACGGGTCCCGATCAACGGAAGGGAAGTCCACGCCGATTAGCGTGACGCCCCACTCGACCAGAGCGCGAGCCGCTTCTCCGGTGATCACGGGGTGCAAGCTGAAATAGTCGGCGGCGCCGAACCGCTTGTCCCATCCGGTGTGAACGAGCAAGACCCGCCGGCCGACGATCTCGCGTCGCTCGCTTTCCAAGTCGCCAAGATCGATCACGCCCGCCCGGGAGGTGCTCGACAGGTCGAGCACCGTTGCCGGGCCGCAGCATTGACCGAGGGGGGCCCGGTCGATCGTTGGGCGGTCGTTGAAGAAGTGGAAGCAGGCGTCGATGTGGGTCCCGTTGTGGAGGCCCAACGAGAGCCGGCTGTTGTTGAGCCGCCGCGGGGCGTCGGGACTCGGCTCCGCGGCGACGTCGACGACGTCGATCGCCACGCCATCGTCGCCGGGGTAGACCGGCGTGCTCGGCGACAGGGGGTGGGTCAGGTCGTGGATGGTCACTTTTTGCCTTTTTGTGCCGCCGTCAGGCGTCTGCCCGCTCGATAGTGACAGGACCGCCGGCTTCGCTGGAACGGATCGCCGCCTCGGCCAGGCGGGTTGACTCCACGGCGTCGATCGGGCCGACCGAGGGCGCCTCCCTCTTGGCGAGTCGGTCGAAGAAGTCACGCACGTGGTCGTCGAGTGACCTGTAGAAGGCGTCGCCGTAGAGGAACTGGTTGGGCCGCTCGACTGTTAGTCGGTCTGGGTCGTCGGTGAAATGGCTAACCGAGCGGGTCACGTCGTCCACGACGATGCCGCCGGTCGTCCCGACCAGTTCGCAACGCTCCGTCGTGCGGGTCTGGCCATCGCGATAAGCAACAGACAAACTCCCCAGAGCGCCCGACGCGAAGAAGAATTGGGCGTTCAGGTCGGTCACAAGGCTGTCGGGCCGTGAGGAGGCTTCCATGGCGGAAACCGAGCGGACGGACCCGCCCGCCTGACGGATCAAGTCGAAGTGATGGCCCAGCAGGGTCCAGTACACGACGTCGCGGCGGGTCGCCACGTTCGCAGGGGGCGTGGCGTCTGTCACTTGCAGCCAAACCTGGCGGAGCTCGCCGATCGCCCCGCTACGGAGGAGTTGGAACGCGCGTCGATACCCGAAGGCGTAGCGGCGGTTGTAGTTGACGCCGCAGAATCGTCGGTGCTCGTCGGCTGCTCGGGCGACGGCCGCGGCTTCGGCGAGCGAAGACCCCAGCGGCTTCTCGCAGAACACGTGCGCTCCGGCACGCAGGCATTGGATCGCCTGCTCGACGTGAAGCGGGTCCGGGCTGGCGACGCAGACCACGTCGGGCTTGGTCGCTTCGAGCAACCGCTCGACTGACTCGTAGCCCGGCGTAGCGAAGCGGCGGGCCAGCGGTTCCCGGTTGGCGGGGCTAGGGGCACAGAGGCCGACGAGGCGGGCGTCGGTCCGCCGCCAGACCGCTTCGGCGTGCATCGCGCCGACCGGTCCGCAACCGATCACGCCCACGCGCAACGGCGGCGTGTCCTCCGGGGGCGTCGCTGGCTGCTGGTCGTGGCTCGTCACGTTCGGCTCTGGCTGCTCGAGTTGTCGGCGGCGTGCGTCGCGGGCTCAGGTCGCCTGTGCCGGGACGTCGATCAACCTCAAGGCGAAACGCATCGCGGCCTTCATGTCGGTTGGGTCGGCGATCCCTTGGCCCGCGATATCGTACGCGGTGCCGTGGTCGACGGAGGTGCGGACGATGGGCAGCCCGAGGGAGATATTCACCGTGTTCTCAAAGTCCATCAACTTCATGGGCACGTGCCCTTGGTCGTGGTACATCGCGACGACCAGGTCGTACCGCCCACGATAGGCTTGGAGGAAAAGCGTGTCGGCCGGCTGGGGACCCACAGAATCGATCCCGCGTGCCCGCGCGGCTTCGACCGCCGGTTGGATCACGCGACTCTCTTGGTCGCCGAACAGCCCGTTCTCCCCCGCGTGGGGGTTCATGCCACACACGGCGATGCGTGGTCGCTCCCAGCCCATACGCCGCATCGCTTCGTGCCCCAACACGATGGTGTCGACGACCCTCTTGGCGCCCACGTTCGCGGCCTCGACAAGCGAGCAGTGCGTCGTGACATGCACCACGCGCATCTTGTCGTTCGCTAGGAGCATCCGCGACTCGTCGGCGCCGCAGAGTTCCGCTAGGTACTCGGTGTGCCCGGTAAAGCTCCGTCCGGCAAGTGTCACCGCCTCTTTGCTGACCGGTCCGGTCACCATCCCGTCCGCCACGCCGTCTAGGCACAGCTCTGTGGCCACCCGGATATAATCCAGCGAAGCCTGCCCGCACGCGGCCGTAGGGCCGTGGGCGGCGGGCAGAGGGTCCGGCGCGCCGGCCACGTGGAGCAGGCTTACCCCGCTCGTGGGTCGGGAGGCGATTCTCCCGGTGAAGGTCCTCTCGATCGGCAGCCCGACTCGCGCCGCGGCGTGGCGTACGACACGCTCATCACCGACGATGACCCAGGCGGCGAGATCGCGCACCTGGGCTTCGACAAGGGCGGCTGCGACGACCTCCGGGCCGATCCCCAGTGGGTCCCCGAGAGAAACGGCGATTACGGGCGCCTCGGTTGGGTCGATCATAGAACGTGTTGCTTTCCTCTGAGCGCGGCTGGAGGCGCCGCAAGTGTCTCGTAAAGATCGACGAGGCAGGACTCGTCGCCGAAGCCACCCGCCTTGGTGACAAGCCGCCAGCCGGGGAGGCTGCCGTCCGTTGCGAGCAGCAGCGGGACGCTATCGTAGATTTCCGCCGCCACCCGAAGGCGTGTCACGCCCATGCGGTCGCAGAGGGCGGCCGCCGTGTCGCCGCCGGTCACGACGATGTGGCCGGGGCGACGCCGCGACAGAAGTGCGACGACCTCGGCGAGCTGCGCAGCTGCCTCGTCGCCGCGCCCGACACGCACCACGAGGGGTCGCCCAGCATCCAGTGCCTGATTGAGGACCGACGGGTCGTACGGCGGCTCGCAGTGTTCCGCGCTAGCCGCTTGGCAAAAGTGTTTCACCTGAGTCTGCGTTGCGGCGTTGTTCGACCCGACGGCAACCACGAATGGTCCACTCAGCCGGTCGATGCGTTGTGTCGGTGGCTCGCCCTGCTGGCCGACGCGCATCGAGCCGGCCAGCTCGCGGCTCAATCCGGCGCTGCCCGCCAGCACCATTCGCGCGGCGAACCGCGAACTGAAGCGGACGACTTGCCGCAGGTCGTCCTGCGTGTCGGCGTCGGCGACCCAGATCTCCGGCGAAGGAGGGAGCCGATGTTCGTCGAGCGAGGTACGCCGGACAAGCAGGCTGGTTTGGCTAGAGAGGAGCTCGGCCACACTCGGAGCGTCGCCCCCTTCATGCCGAACCAACAACCGGCCTCCGATCACTCGGCGCCCTTGCACAGGATGGGCGGGCGTCGTTAGCGCCACGGTGGCTCCGGTGACCCGAAGGATCGACTCGATCTCTGCGCCGGGCGAACCTTTCATGGTCGAGTCGATTTTCTTGTAGATGCGATCGAAGCGGTCCCACCCAGCAGCCGCGAGGGCGTTCCGGACGGAGTCGGCCGCTTCCGCTGGGGGCAGCTGTCGCGAGCCGGTCGATACCGACAACACGTCCGCCGCGCAAGCCCCCGCCAGTTCGCCGGAACGGGCCACTTCCACCACTCGGCCGGCGGCGAAGGGGCCCGCGGCGTCGCCGGCGCCGGTCAGATCGTCCGCGACGATCAGCAGGCGCTGCTTGGCTGGTTGCTCGGGCACCGGGGTACTCAGGCGTCGTAGCGCAAGTAAACGGTCTTGCGCCGAAGGTAGTGATCTAGGCCGTGCTTGCCGTCGTCGCCGCCGATGCCGCTCTGTTTCCAGCCGGTGTGGAAGCCGTGGATCGACTCTCCCGGGCCGCGGTTGATGTAGAGCTCGCCGACTTCGATGTCTCTTACCGCTCGCATGAGTCGGTCGATATCCTTGGTGTACAGGTACCCGGCGAGCCCGAAGGGCGAGTCGTTTGCGAGGGCGATGGCTTCTTCGAAGCCCGAGCACGTCATCAACGGCGCCACGGGCCCGAAAATCTCTTTCTGCATGACCGGCATCTGTTGCGACACGCCCGTCAGCACGGTTGGCTCGTACCAATAGCCACGTGCGAATTCGCCTTCCGTCAGCCGCCGGCCGCCCGTCGCGGCGCGGGCGCCCTGCGAGACTGCTTCTTGTACGTACTGGTCGACTTTCTCGAGTTCCGATCGGCTCACCTTGGGGCCGATCTTCGTTGCCTCCCGCAGCGGGTCGCCCACCTTGAGCTCACGCACCTTGGCGACGAACTTTTCGGTGAACTCCTCGGCGACCTTCTCGTGGACGTAGGTTCGCTCGTTGCAGATGCAGACTTGGCCGCAGTTCAGGAAGCGTGCGAACACAGCGCCGTCGACGGCCGCGTCGAGGTTGCAGTCGTCCATCACGATGAAGGGCGCCTTGCCGCCGAGCTCCAGCGACACGACCGTGACATTGTCGGCCGCCATCTTGGCGATTCGTTTGCCCGTCGCGACGCTGCCGGTGAACGTGATCAGTTGCGGTGTCGAGTTCGCGACCAGCGCCTCGCCGGTGGTCTCGCCCGGACCGGTCACGATGTTGACGACCCCCGGGGGCACGCCCGCTTCCATTGCGAGCCGGCCCAGGGCGATAGCCGACAGCGGCGTGTGCTCGTGCGGCTTGAGCACGATCGTGTTGCCGGCGATCAACGCCGGCGCGATCTTCCGGATCGCGACCGCCGAGGGGTAGTTCCAGGGGATGATGGCGCTGACGACCCCCAGTGGCTGAGGGAAGATGAAGAGCTGCTCGTTTGGGCGATCGGCGGGCAGGATCTCCCCCTCGATCCGGCGGTCGAACTCCGCGTAATAGCGGAACCAGCTGTTGCCGAACTGGATCTCGCCGTGGGCCTCCGCGAGGGGCTTACCGACTTCTTGTGTGACCAGCCTGGCGAGGGCGTCGCTGTCGCGGTCGACTAGGTCGGCCCAGCGTCGGAGGCACGCGCCGCGCTCCACGGCGGGGAGCTTCGCCCACTCGGGCCACGCCTTTGCGGCCGCGGCCACGGCTTTGTCGACCTGTTCGGCGGAGGCGGACGCGACCGTCGCAAACGCTTGTTCGGTGGCGGGGTTCACCACCTCGGTCCTTCGTTCCGACTCGATCCACTCGCCGCCGATCAGTAGCTGGTGCTCTTCCACTGCGGGTTCCTCTCGGTCCTGAGGTGGCCTCGTAGGCGGCAGTCCGGGTCGCCGAGTCGCCCTCGAACGATGCGGGTCGGAGTCACTCCGCCAGCGCGTCGACGGGCGGTTTCTGCCTGGCGAAGGCCGGGTGCTTCGGCTTCGGCGGCCCGTCGCTGCCGGAAGACTCGAGCCGCAGATCGGCGAGGAGGTCCTTGCCGGCGCTGATCAGCAGAGTGACCTCGGACTGATGGGTTACGAAGTCGAACCCATCGGCCGCGTGACGCATGGCCTCTTCTCGCGAGTAGCAATTCACACACGCCGTCTTGCCATTCGCCTTGCACGCCTCGATCGACTGTCGGACCAGCCGTCGGTGCTCTTCGTTGCCGTTGAAGTTGTCGTGAGGCAGGCCCATGGAGAGCGCGAGGTCGGTGGGGCCCAGGAAACAGCCGTCGATCCCTTCGATCGCGAGCATCTCTCGGGCGTTCCGGGCCGCTTCGATGTGCTCGATCTGGACGAACAGCTTGGTTTCGAGATTGGCGCGGGAGAAGTAGTCGTCGCCGCGGTACAGACTGCAATCGCCACCGAGCGAGCGGCCGCCCTGCGGGGGGTACTTCGCGGCGTCTGCCAGCAGCGAGGCCATCTTTACCGAGTTGACCATCGGCGCGACCACCGCGTCGGCGCCGATGTCGAGGGCGCGTTGGACCTCGGCGGGGCAGTCGATGCCGACGCGGATCCACGCGCCGACCGAGTGGCACCGCAGGGTGTGGACGCACTCGTAAGCGGTCTCCCAAGACATGGGCCCGTGCTGCAGGTCGAGAACGACGAAGTCCCACCCGCACTTCGAGAGGCACCGCGCGACCGCGACCGACGGCAGGTCTTGCCAGATTCCGAAGCGGCATCCTTTGGTTGTCGCCGTCTCGCCATTGCGGCTGGGCATGGTGAGTTCTCTCGCTCTTAAGGTGACCCGACGCCGGGCCGGCAAGCCGAGCCGTGCTGCGCTCCGGAGGAGCGGTTCTGTTGTTCCGCGAAGCTTCGGGCCCCTGCAAGCGAGCACACGATGTTCGTCCGGGGCGTCGCCTGAAAAGGTTTGGGCCTTCCCGGCCGGACCGCCGCGAGGGCTGAGCAACTCGAGTCAGACGGTTTCAACGGCGCCGCGACGGCCGACGGGCATAGTAGCCGAATGCTGAAAGCCTTGTCTCTAACCCCCGCGATCGCTCGGCGAAAAAGTCAACGATCGCGACGATCAGCGCGAGCGGCAGCCGACTTGCCGACCGCAGCGTGCGCCAACGGCTGTTAAACCGCACGACGTGTCATTATGATCGGGGTGTCGATCGCGAGGCGCCGTCAGCTTCGGCCCAGGTCGTTGGCGGCGCCTTCGCGCGGGCTTCTCAACTTGTTCTCGGGCCGGAGCTCGTTCGCGTCGCGAGCCGGCCGGCGACCGCCGACGACGCAACGGCCGCGTCGGGGCTCCGGAGCATAGCGGGCGCGTACGGCGGTATGACTCACCGCAGGTTGTCGGTATGAGCGCTATCACTTGGCCACGCCAAGACCTCATCGACTCGAACGTCGACACCAGCTACCTCGCCTACGTGCGGTCGGTAGGCCGGCCGCTGCTGTCGTTTACGTCGGGGCATTTCCCGGCGGGCGCAAGAGGGCTGCCCCACCGACACCCCTGTATCGTCCTGCACGGGTGCTTGTGTGGTCCGATCGTGTTCGAGACCGAGCACGGACGCCGCACGCTCGAGGCCGGACACATGTACTTGCTCCCGGCCAACGAGCTGCACCATTGGGAATGCGTGGGAGACGACTACGGCGCGACCATCGGCTTGTTGATCGACGCGGAGAACCCAGGAAGGTGGCCCAAGGGAACGGGAGTCGCAGAGTGCTGCGACAAGCTCAACAGACTGGTCGACGCCCCCAAGCTCTTCTCGATGGCGAGTGACCCGGGCTTGCGCCATGCGTTCTGGCAGGCGGCGGACCTGCTGACGACCGAGGAGCCGTGCAGCCAGATCATCGTCAACAGCACGCTGTGGCAGCTCTTGGGGCTCGCCGTCGACCGCTTAGAAGGAGTGGAGCAGCAATCGGACGACTGGCTCGACACGGCGAAGCGGATACGCCGTGTCCTCCTGAATCACGTCTACGACTCGCCGTCGGTCGAGTCGATCGCACGCGAGGTCGGCATGAGCCTGACGAACGCCAAGAAGGTGTTCTCCGCGACTTACGGGTGCGGCATCAAAGAGTACCTGAACCAGCTCAAGCTCTACCAGGCGAAGCGGCTGCTAGGCGACCCGACGCTCACGGTGGAGCAGGTGAGCTACAAGCTCGGCTTTTCGAGCACCGCCTACTTCTGCCGCATGTTTCGGGCCCGGACCGGCTTCACGCCGACCGATTTCCGACGAAGCCTTCAGCTCGACTGAAGAGCTGTCCCGACTAGTTGCGGGTTCCGTCGAAGCGATGCCTGGCGGCTTCCCCGGCGCTCGGGCGGGTTGGCGATCCGTCTTCGGCATTCCCCGGGTTCAGCAGCCAAGCAACCGACTGTCGCCCCCCGAACGGGGCCGCCGAAAAGGGCGCCCCGCTGCCAGCCGCAAACAGTCCGGCGTCATCTCGGGGCGGCCTCAGTCCCGCCCCTGTGACCGCGACAACCAAAAAGGCAAGGTTTGCGGACGGGGCTGCCATGGCGCGTGCAGGCGGCCCGGATAGGGTCACCGCTTGAGCCCGAACGGCTCTCTCATCACTGATCTCCTGTACCGCGCTTGCGGTCCCTGGACCGACCAGCGACCCCGGATTGTCCGGGCGGTGGTTACCCAGAAGACCCGAGCCCACCGGGGCGCCCAACGGCATGCCGACCGCAGAACACGGCGACGATCCCTCCGAGCGCGACGCGCGACGGCGCGCCGACGGGGCGCTGAGTCGCAGAGAGGTCTTGGCTCTCGCGTCTACCGCTCTGCTGCCCGCGGCGTTGTCGCCGGCTCTGGCCAACGCGGCGGCAACCCCCGAGCCCGCTGCCGGAGGGCGTGAGCCGCTGTGGTACCGCAACGCGTATCGTCGCGCGGTCATCGACATGCACATCCCGGACTGGGACCCGGGATTCCTGGCGGAGTTCGACCCCCAGCGGTATGCCGATGCGCTGGTCGCGTCGCGCTCCGAGTCGATCGTTTGCTACGCGCACTCCCACGTCGGTCTCTTCAACTACCCGACGCGGGTGGGGCGGCAACACGCGGCTTGGAAGGGCCGCGACGCCTTCGGCGAGGTGCTCCGCGCCTGTCGCGAGCGCGGGGTCGCCGTCGTGGCCTACGTGAGTCTTATTTTCGATCGAGATTGCGCCGACACGCACCCCGAGTGGCGGATCACGCGTTGGGACGGCCAACCGCAGCCGTCTGGCCGGCACGGGTTCTGCTGCCCGAACACCGGCTACTCCGACTACGTGAGCCGCTTCGCCACCGAGCTGTGCGAGCGATACGAGGTCGACGGCGTCCGGTTCGACATGACCTTCTGGCCCGGCTTGTGCTACTGCGACCGCTGCCGGGACCGCTACGCTAGCGAGGTGGGGGGCGAGATCCCGGTGATCGTCGATTGGCTCGACCCGCGTTGGGTCGCGTTCCAGCGCGCCAGGTCGCGCTGGCTGGAGGAATTCGCCGGCGTGGCGACCAACGCGGTGAAAGCCGTGCGACCATCCGCCAGCGTGGAGCACCAGTCTTCGACTTACACCGGCGACTGGCGCAACGGCGTCGTCGGTGGGTTGGCAAAGTGGAACGACTTCCTGCAGGGCGACTTCTACGGCAGCGCGTTGCAGGGCTCGTTTGTTCGCAAGCTCCTCGAGCGGCTCTCGCCCAATCGGCCCTTCGGCTATGAGACCAGCCTGTCGGTCTCCCTCCAAGACCACACGGCCACCAAGCCCGAGTCGCTGCTCACGGCGAAGGCGGCCGCCGCCGTTGCCGACGCGGCGGCGTTCATCTTCATTGACGCGATCAACCCAGACGGGTCGGTGCGACACGCGGCCCACGAGAAGATGGGACGCGCGTTCGACGGCCTTATGCCCTGCTACAAGGAACTGGGCGGCGAGCGTGTGGTCGACGTGCTTGGGTACTACAGTCTCGAATCGAAGTTTGATTTCGCAGAGAACGGGCGGCACGTCCGCCATCCCCCCGAGGGAGACTCCCACACGACCGCGGCGATGAACTCGGCGTCGCGGTTGCTCGGGCGGCACACGCTTTACGGTGTCGTGACGAAGGAATCGCTCGACCAGCTACAGCGTGCGAAGGTCTTGGTTTTGTCGGACGTCAACATGATGGACGCCGAGGAATGCCAGCGCATCCGCGAGTGGGTTGCCGGCGGTGGTCGGCTGTACGCATCCGGCCACACGTCGCTCGTGGACAAGTCGGGCCGCAGGCACGACGACTTTCAACTCGCCGACGTGTTCGGCGTCTCGGCCAGGGAGCCGATCTGGACAAACCAGAAGCGGTTCTTGGCGCCCACCGCCGCTGGCGGCGGCCACTTCGGCGAGTACAACGTCGACAATCCGGCCTTCTTCAACGGGCCGGGGATGACCGTCGCCGAACGAGCCGGCGCCGACGTGCTGGCGACGCGAACGCTGCCGTGGGAGAGCGGCGATCCGAGGCGCTTCGCGTCGATCCACAGCGACCCCCCGTGGCGGCCGACCGGCGTCCCGGAGCTCACGAGATACGCGTATGGAAGGGGCGTCTGCATCTATAGCGCCGCGCCGATCGAGAACAGCGACGTGCTGGCCGACACTTTCGTACGCCTGATCGCAGCGCTCAACACCCAACCGACCCTGGTTCTGAACGGCCCCGGATGCGTCGAAGCCACCGTGTTCGACCAGCCCGATAGGGGCAGACTGCTGCTGACCCTGGTCAACTTCCAGGAGGCTCTTCTCAAACGCGGCGACCGGAATGTGCCCGTGCCGCCCCTCGACGTGCGGCTGAGGCCGCCGCGCCGGCTGCGCGAAGTGCGTCATCTGGCGACCGGAGAAAGAGTTCCCTTCCGGGCATCGGGCGGGGCGATCACGATGCGCACGCCCCAGATCGACACACTCTGTATGCTGGCAATGGAGGCGGATCCTTGAACCTCATGAAGACCTACCCTCGAGCGCCGCTTGTTGCGGCCGCGTTGATCGCCGCGAGCGCGGCGACCACCGAGAAGCTCGTCGGCGAAGAGTTTCGCAGCCCGAAGGTCGAAGTGCTGCCGATCCACGGTGTGCCAACCTTTCATGTCAACGGCGAGCCGTACACGCTCCCGTGCTTCGAGACCTACGTGCCCACCGAGCGCTACTTCCGGCAATTCGCGGAAGCGGGGGTCGAGCTGTTCAGCTTCAACACGAATGTCTCGGCGTGCGACTACGGGCATTCGCCGCCCACACGCCCGGGCCCCGACGAGTGGGACTACTCCCACTTCGACGAGCGCGCGTCGCGCGTGCTCGCCGCGAATCCCAACGCGATGCTCATCCCCCGGATCAACCTCGGCACGCCCTCGTGGTGGATGGAGGAGAATCTCTCCGAGGCCGAGGTTCTGCACGACGGGTCGCGGCACTACCGTGAGCCAAACGCCAACGCCACGGTCCCCAAGGGGCGCGCCTTCCCGAGCATCGTTTCTCGGAAGTGGCGAGAGTCGCAAGCGGCCGCGCTGCGTCGGTTCCTGGACCACGTCGACAATTCCGAGTTCGGCCCCCACATCTTTGGGTACCTGATCGCCGGAATGGACACCGAGGAATGGTATCACTGGAGTTGCAGCTCCGAGCAGCTAGCCGGGTACAGCTCGCACACGCGGCAGGCGTTCCGTGATTGGCTGCGGGGCCGCTACGGGGACGTCGACGCCTTGAGGGCTGCTTGGCGTGACCCGGCGGTCACCTTCTCGTCGGCCGACGTCCCGTCCAAAGAGGCACGCGTCGGCCAGAGCGGCAGCCGCTTCCGCGACCCGGCGACCGACATGCCGGTCATCGACTTCTACATCTTCTACAACGAGGTCATCCCCGAAACCATCGACTATTTCGCAGGCGTTATCCGGGAGCGGGTGGGACCTAACAAAGCGCTGGGAGCCTTCTACGGCTATATGTACGAATTCCGCGGCGACCCAGAGTACGGACACAACGCCCTCGAGCGGTACAACGAGAGCAAGAACCTCGACTTTATCTTTGTCACGGCCAGCTACACCAACCGAGAGTTTGGCACGGGCGGCGACTACAGCAGAGCGCCGGGTCACTCCGTCCGCCTGCACGGGAAGCTGTGGTACCACGACAACGACGTCGTCTCGTTCCTTGCGCCAGAGGTGTACGGGAGGAAGTTGCAGCGCGACGAAAAGGGCTGGAAGTCGAGTGTCGAGCGGCAGCTGCAGGTCTTGGGCTACACAACGACCCCCGAGCACACCAAGTGGATGTACCGCCGCTCAATGGGCTTCTCGATTTGCAACGGCGCCTACACGAGCTACTTCGACTTGCACGGAGGCTACTACGACAACCCCGAGCTGCTCGCCGAGGTGGAGCGGCTGAACCGCGTCGCTCGTAGTTCTGCCGGGCGCGATCGCTCCAGCGTCAGCGAGATCCTCGTCGTTGCCGATGAGGATTCCAACGCGTATTGCTCCTTCCGCAACCCGTCGCTCGCTTCCTCGATGCTCGACTCGCCGATCATGTTCCTGAAGGTCGGCGCGCCACAGGACCACATCCTGCTGTGCGACCTGGACCGGGTCGACGTGTCCCGTTACAAGTTGGTCGTCTTCTTGAATTGCTACAACGTCACCGACGGTGAGAGGATCGCCATAGAGCGGCGTTTGAAAGCGGACGGTCGCACGCTCGCCTGGTGCTACGCGCCTGGCTACTTCAACCGGAATGAGCGGGGCGAGGATCTGATGCGAGACCTCACAGGAATCCACGTCGCAGCGACGGCCCACGAAGCGCCCACGCCGCGTCCCCTCGCGCGGGCGGCTTCGGAGTCTGGCCTAGCGGGCGCGATCGCGGGAGTGGTGGGTCAGGAGCCGCCGGCGGTCGGCGACGCGGGGGACGATTCGCCATTCTACGTGGCCGACCACGAGGCGACCGCTTTGGCGCACGACGCGGCCACCGGTCTCGTCACGCTCGCCGAGAAGACGATGCCCGGCTGGCGTTCTATCTACGCGTCGTCTCCTATTATGCCGCCGGGGGTCTGGCGCGAGATCGCGCGGTCGGCCGGCGTGCACATCTACAACGACTCAGCTGACACGCTCTACGTCAACAAGAGTTACCTCTGCGTTCATGCGGACGGTCCGGGCGTCCGCACGCTGCGGCTGCCGGCGAGGCACGACGTGCGGTCCGCGATCGGGCCCGAGCGGGTCTGGCGGTCGGTCGATGCGATGGACATCGAGTTGCAGAACGGCGAGACGGTGCTGCTCGAGCTGAGTCCAGTGGACGGCGGGGGGCAGCCTTGACTAGCGACTGGACGCGAGAGGCGCGGTGCAAGGTTCATCTAGACATGCACTGCCCGGATTGGGACGAGTCGATCTTGTCGCGCTTCGACGCGGAGGAGATCGTCGCGCGGGTCGTCAACAGCGGCGCGGACGCGCTCTATTTCTTCGCAAAAGACACCTACGGCAACACCTACTACCCTAGCCAGATTGGCAAGCCCCACCCCGCGTTGGACGGGCGCGACTTCGTCGCTGAAGTTTTGGACGAGGGCCGCAAGCACGGCCTGCCGATCGTCATCTACTGCAGTGTGATCTGGGACAATCACGCCGCGGAGCAGCACCCGGAATGGCGGATGCTCGCCCCCGATGGCAGGGCGTTATCCGACACCGTGACGTCCGACCAGGGCAAGTGGCGTTACGTCTGCCACAATTCGCCTTACGCGGACTATGTCGAGTCGATTGTCGCTGAGATCGCTGACAACTACGAAGTTGCCGGTTTCCATCTCGACATGTTCAACTGCGACTTCGGCGGGCTCTCGTGCTACTGCGACTACTGCCGCAGGATGTTCCAAGAACGCTTCCGCTCCCCCCTGCCGACGCGGGCGACCTGGGACCGTGTGTGGCGAGATTTTCTGGAATTCCGCTATGACTCGGTGGAGCGGCTGATGGTCCGGCTCAGAGAGGCCGCCCGCCGGCGAGACCCGGAACTGCCCGTCGTGATGAACTACCACGGCGCCCCCGGGTTCGACTGGCGCGTGGGGCAGCTGCCGGTCCGCCACGCGGCGCCGAGCAGCATGGCGACCGGCGAGACTTACACGCCGATGTTCGGCGACATGTACCCGGGCATGGAAGGGCGCTTCGTCCGAGCGATCGCAGGGGGCAAGCCATTCGAGATGGTCTCCTGGCGGATGAACAGGATCACCGACTTCACTGTGAAAGGGCTGCATCAGTTGCGGTGGGAAGTCTTCACCGGGCTCGCGCACGGCGGGAGCGTGATGCTCATCGACCAGCCCTTCCACGATGGCCGGCTTGACCCGGCGGCGTACGATCAGATGACAGCCGTCTTCGCGGAGGCCAAGGGACGCTCGGCGCAATTCGGGGGCGAGTTCCTGCCGCACGTTGGTCTCTACTACTCGGCAAAGACGCGGGATTGGTACGGGCGAGAGTCCCAGGAGGGTTTCGTCCTTCCGGTGATGGGCGCCTACAAAGCGCTGGTTGAAAACCACTTTCAGGTCGACTTCCTGTTTGACGAGACGGTCTCGGCAGAGTCTCTGTCGCGCTTCCCGGTCGTGTTCCTGCCGAACACGGCGATCCTGTCGACGGAAGAACAAGAGCTGCTCCGAGAGTACGTGAGGTCCGGCGGGCGTCTGATCGCGACCTTCGACGCCAGCCTTTTTGAGAAAGACGGCACGGCGGCGGCCGACTTTCACCTCGCGGACGTGTACGGCGTCCGGTTCGAGGAGAGGATCGCCTGCGACAACTGCTACTACCAGCGCGGGCTCAGTGATTTGGAAGCCCAGATCGATGCCGGATACAACGTGCTCTGCCAGGGCGAAGCGCTGCGAGTTACCGCCACGACAGCGTCCGCCGAAGGGGTCCTCCGCCAGGCGTTCCACAAGCGACGCGTGCCGGACCACTTCTTCTCGCACAATGTCCACCCGCCGTGCGAGGCGATCGGGCACGCCGAGTTCCGCAACCGATACGGCGACGGCGAGTGCGTGTACCTGCCGTTCGGCCTCGACAGGTCCTACGCCGACGCGTACGAGTTGCCCGAGCACCGGCAGCTGATCGGCGAGATCGTGCGGTCGCTGGCGCCGCCGCCGCTAGTCGACGTCCGAGCGCCGCTCAACTGCGAGGCGCTGATCCGACGCGAGGGGCCCGCCCTTCACGTGCACCTGTCGATGTTCAACCCCTTGCGGCAATCGACTTCACTGCCGAGCTTGAACCGCCCCGTGCGGCCTTCTATCCGCATGGAGGAGCCCGCCCTCTACCGGGCCGAACTGCGGTGCGAGCGGACGCCCCGATCGGTGAGCGCGGCAAACGCCGGCACGCGGGTCGAGCGATTAGACGACCGGCTGTACCGCCTTACTTGCGAAGACGTCTTCGAGACCATCACGCTTCAATTCTGACGGCGAGGCCGTCGTCCAACAAACGGTCGCCCGCCAATCGACGATGATCGTCGCCGAACTACCGATCTTCGGACGCCTGGCCGCCGCCGATTATTGGATCGTCGCCGCCTATTTGGTCGGCAACGTCGCTCTTGGAGCGTGGTTCGCCCGTCGGGGCACCAAGGACGCGGCGGCTTATTTTGCCGGGAGCGGCCAGATCCCATGGTGGATCGCCGGGACTTCGCTGTTGGTGGCGTGCTTCGCCGCCGACACGCCGCTCTGGATCGGCGACATCATCTATCGCCGTGGCCTGGAGGGCGTGTGGCTCTACTGGGCGCCCGCGATCGGGACGGCGTTCTTCGTGCTGTTGATCGCGCCATTGTGGAAGCGGTCTGGCGTGCTGACCGACGTGGAGTTCCTCGAACTCCGATACAGCGGACGGCTCGCGCCCAAGGTCCGACTGCTCAACAGCGTGTTCTACGCGGCGTTCGCGAGCATCATGTGGATGTGCTTGCAGACGCTCTCGATTGTCACGATCCTGCAGTCGATCACCGACCTGACCAAGCTGCAGTGCGTGATCGTGACAGTCGCCGTTGCGGCTAGCTACACCGTCGTGTCGGGCCTGTGGGGCGTGGCTAGCTCCGGCGCCCTGCAGTTTCTGATCACCTACGTGGGGTCGGTCATCCTGGCGATCTACGCCGTGTTCTACCTCGCGGGCGGCATCGGGCCGATGGTTTCGGGCGTCAACGCGATGAAGGCCACTTGGCCCCAGGGCGCCGACCTGAATGTCCTCCCGTCCGGGGGGCCGTACGCGTTGCCGGCGATGACGCTCGTCGCGCTATTTTGCTTCCGGTGGCTCGAACAAGCCGGCATGGGGCAGCAGGTCGCACAGCGGCTTATCGCCTCGAAGAGCCCCCGGCAGGCGGTCTACACCGCCATGATCTGGGGAGTGGGCTTCTTCGCGGTCGTGCCGCTCCCCTGGATCGTTACCGTGATCGCCGCGAGGGTGCTCCTGCCGGACCTAACCGACGGGCAAGAGGCCTACCCGCGCCTCGCGATGATGCTGCCGGTTGGCTTCCGTGGCGTGCTCGTGGCCTCGATGCTCGCCGCCTTCATGAGCACCTACTCCTCGCTGATGAGCTGGGGCTCTTCGTTGGCGATCAACGATGCCTACCGTCGGTTCCTCGTGCGGGGCAAGAGCGAGTCGCACTACGTGAGAGCGGCGCAGGTCTACATGTTGGTCATGGCGGTCGTGTCGGCTTATTTGGCGTTGCTAGAAGACTCGGTCCTCGATGTCGTTCTCTTTGTGCTCACGCTCACCTCTGGATACTGGGTCGTCATGATCCTCCGCTGGGTGTGGTGGCGGATCAACGCGTGGGCGGAACTAGGGGGATTGATCGGGAGCGTTGCGCTATCGCTGATCAGCATGGCCCTGCCCTACACGGCCCACTGGTGGGACGACCACGAGGCGTACTTCGGCCACCGGATGGTGTTCGTCGTCGTCGGATCGCTCGTGCTGTCCTTAGCGCTGACGCTCGCTACGCCAGCGACCGACCGAGAGATCATCGATCGCTTCTACGCGCGGGTCCGGCCGCCCGGTTTCTGGGGGCCGGTGCGAAAGCGGCTGGGCCTGCCGGTGCGTCTCTCGGGGTGGACGATCGCAAAGTGCTGGGGAGTGATGCTCGTCGGGATTTACGGGCCGCTCTTCGGCCTGCTCAAGATAACACTCGGCGACTACGCCTGGGGCGCCGCCGCGACGGCTCTCGGGGCGGTAGCGATCTGGTTGGCCGTCCGCCTGGCCCAGGAACTCTACTCCGATGAGGCGGAAGCCGAGCTCGCCGACGAAGCGGCACGGTGCGGTCAGTGGCCGGTTGCCGAAAGGCCTAGCGCTGACCCGTCCGGGGCGTCACCGATTGGAATTCGGTCATGACGCCCTTCGGAGGCTCGCCGATCGGGTTGTGGCCCCAGCGGTCCACTCCTCGGGCCCAATACGCTTTGAAGAATGGCCAGACGCTCGTATCGCACTCCGAGTCGCCCGCCGAGAAGCGGATCGTAAGGCCGCAGCGGACGCGGTCGGAATCGTTCCGGCGCGAGCCGTGGACGATGTTGTCGTCGTGCATGCTGCACTCGCCCGCCGTCATTGCAAGCGTGACCGCCTCGGACGGGTCGAACTGGTCGTCGCACGTTTCGACATCCAGCACCGCGTCGCCGCTCGACGCGCCTCGGTGAGACATCTGGCGGGTGTGCGTTCCTGGGACCACCATCATGGCCCCGTTCTCCGCGAAGCTGTCTTCCACCGCGAGCCAGACCGTGACCGCCTTATGCGGCTTCAATGGCCAATAGAAGGCATCTTGGTGCCACGGCACGGTCGATCCTGAGTGCGGCTCCTTAGCGAAGAACTGCGATCCCCAGAGGTAGAAGTCGGGGCCGACGATCTGCTCAACGTAGTCGAGGATGTTCGGGTGCATGCAGAGATCGAACAGCTCGCGGTCGAGTTGATGCCACCAATCGATCGCCATAGTCGACGCGCCCGCCGGAACAAGTTCGGAGAGCCGTCGGAACAGTTGCTGCGCTCGTTCAACCTCAGCCTTATTGAGCACAGGAAGCCCTGCGACGTAGCCGCGCTGTCGATAGGCCTGAACGTCGATGCTCTCGGTCGTCACCGGCATGAGAAACTCCGAACGGAAGTGACGAGGTCTTGAAAAAAGGAGGTCGTGCCCCGAGTCGCCACGGGGGCGAGTCCCCCAGCCTAAGGGAGCGCGACCGGTTGCCCAGTCGGTCGAGCGGCCGGGTGGCCGAAAAGGCGGCAAGTGCGGCTTTCTGGGCAAGCGGGCACGGGCCGACCAGCAGCGATCGGCCTCGCAGCGTTCGGCAGCGACGAAAGTCTTGCTTTTCCGGCCCGCATCGCCGACTTGACTCCGGGCGGCGCCGTACGGGCGTTACCCTAGCGTGGTCTCTGATAGCGGCGGCAAAACGGTGTGACCTCTCTCATCCGCGCTGGGCGGCCGCCCCGACCGACTCTCCAAGCAACAGTATCAAAAGACCGACGATGCGTTCTCTTCACCGGCTCGTCCTCCTCGCAGCCCTCGTTGTCCCCAGCGAGCACGCGTTCGCGGCTACCCAACAGGTCGTCGATTGCGACGGCTACCCGTGCGTCAACTTTGCTTTTGGAGCGAACGTGTCGCGCGACGGGGCGCTCTTTCGTAGCACCTTTTATAATCCGCCGCGTCTGGGGGCCGGGTTGGAGCCTCTGGGCGGCGGCCGGCTCGTGGTCGGAGCCGGCGGGGCCGAGATCCCGTTGGAGGAGCTCGAGAACCGTCGAGTCGTGCGACACTGGCCCTTCGCCTCGGTCGAAGCGAAGGACAGACGCTTGGGCGACTTGTCGGTGGATGTCGAGGCGCTGGCGCCGAACGGCTACGACGACTCGTTCACAGGATCGCTTCCGGTCGCGATGGCCTCGGTGCGGCTCAGCAATCGCGGCGACGAATCGTTAACCGTCGAGCTGCGCTACGAGCCGGGCGATTTCCTCGAAGCAGACAAGGAGGCGATCGACACGCCGACCGCCCGTGGAGCAAAGTCGGGCGCCTCGTTTGTGGCCTGGGCATCGAATGCCCCCTCGACGCGGGAAGACGCGGCTTCCCTAACGGCGCAGCGTGTGACGCTCGCGGCGGGCGAGACCGTCGAGGCGAGGCTCGTCTTGGGTCATTGGGACGACAACTACCCTTCCTCAGCCCGGCTCACCACCCCCGAGAGGTTAGCGGAGCACGTGTTTCGGTTCTGGAGCGAACTCGTCGAGGCGACCCGGCGTCTAGAGGCAAGGCTGCCGCTCACCGGCGACGCGGAGCTCGACGAGTACCTCAGGTGGTACACGACAGCGGGCGTCGCGATGACCAAGGTCTTGAAGGACGGCACGGCTCTGACGATGGGTTACCACGAGCTCAACCAACGCGATTCGTTTTGGACCAGCTGGGCGCACCTCGTCCTGTGGCCGTCGGTCGAGCGGAGGATGATCGAGGAGTCGGTGTGGGGGCAGCGGCCGGATGGCAAGGTGCCCACGACGATTCTCCCGGTCATCGAGCGCGAAGAAGATGTCGACATCAACTGCTTCTTTATCCTCCGAGGCCTACGCTTCGCTCGGTTTCATGACGACGACGAATTCGGGCGGCGGGTTTTGCCGTCTCTGAAACGGGCGGCGGAGTGGCTGGCGGGGCGCGACACGGAGGGCTTTGGCCTGCCGCGTCAGACTTCTTTCTGGAACGACTGGAAGGATGTGCCCGGCATGGAAGGCCGCGCCTACTCGCCGTACGCGTCGATGCTTTACGTGGCGGCCATGTCCCGACTCGCAGACTACTGCACCCACGTGCAGGACGCCGACGCCGAGCGCTACGCGGCGCTGGCAAAGCGCGGCGAAGCCGCCCTCATGCGACCGGCCGATGAGGGAGGGCTGTTCAACGGTCGTTACTTCGAGCACGTTTGGGACTCTCCGCCAGACGACCTGAATCACGTATCCGAAGACCAGGCTGTCGGAGTGCTTTACAACGTCGTGCCTTCGAGCGCGCAGCACGCCGTGCTCGACTCGCTAGCCGCTTCGACTACGCAGTGGGGCGTACGCGAGACTTTTCCTTTCTTCGAAGGCGACTTCGGCTATGGGCCGGGCGACTACCATAACGGCGGGGTGTGGCCGTACCTGAACCACGTGCACGCTTGGGCGCTGCTCGAGAATGGTCGGAGAAAGGAAGCGGTCGAGCTGATGAAGCGCGTCGGCCGGGCAGACCTCGTCGCGGCGGGCGACTACGTCCCCCACGAGTACCTGCACGGGGTGAGCGGCGAGCAGTCCGGTGTGCCGATGCAGGGGTGGAACGCGGCGATGTTCGGCGCCTTGTATTTCGGCTTCGACAACAGCCGCGTCGTCCCGTGACGACGGCAGCCACCGCCGCTACCGCGGACTCGCCGCCGTCCCCCGCGCTTCCTCCGATTGCTGTCGGGCTCACACGACGGTGGCGGCGACGGTCTTCGAGCCGCCCTCCCAAAGGACCTCGACCGAGACCGATTCATTGCTCCGCACGGTGACGTTCGGTTCGACTCGGGTCGAAGCGCGGCGTGGGCATTGCAGGTCGACGATGGCGTTGGGACCGAACGGGTACTTCTTCACCCCGTGAGCGTCGGTCAGCCGAACGTCCCAGACAAGTTTGCCCGCCGGCACGTCGGGGCGGAGCCCGAAGGCGTACTCGAGCAGCACCGCGGTCCCCGGCAGCCCGCCCCAGCCGACAAAGTCTTTCCTCGCCGCCCCGGGCTTTGCGGCTTCTGGCGCGTAGTTCTCCCACACGGTGCCCGTTTCCGCAAAAACCCTGTGGACGTTACGCAGGTGGTTGATCGCGATCTCGTGGGCCAGTCGGTCGTTTCCGATTTGGGTGAGCCCTCGCAAGACCATGTAGTTCGTCGGCGGCCAAACGGCTCCCTTCCAGTAGCCGCCGTTGTCGGCCTGGTAATCGGGATCGCCGGCCGACAACGTGGGGACGCGGTGGGGCCGGTTGAACTCGGCGGGGTTTTCGAGGTGAGCCACAAGCGCTCCGAGTCGCTCCGGAGGCGTCGCATCCGCGAGCAACGCCCAGTACGCCCCGATGCTCTTCACGTGGCTGAGTCGGCCGTCGCGGAAGCGGTCGCAGTAGAACTGGTGGTCCTCGTTCCACAGCGAGTTGTTGACGAACTCTTGGAGGAAGGTGGCCTCGCGACGCATGTCGCCGACGTCCGATTCTCGCCCGACTTCCTTCGCCATCGCCTGCAGCAATTTCGCCGACAACAGCATCTGAAGGCACGCGTCGACCCAGGTCATGTGGCCGTGGCTGAACTGCTCGTGAAGCCGTTGGCCCCATTTGTCGACCAAACCCGCGGGCAGGCGGGGCTGGTTGTCCATGCCGCACCCCCATCCCGAGCTGTAGTAGGACCCGTCTTGCCAGGTCCGGTAGGTCCGCAACCAGTGGTGGTAAGAGGTCAGCACGGGGAAGACCTTCGCGAGCCGCTGTTTGTCGCCGAAGTTCAGGTAGTACTCCCACTCGGTCCAACCGAGCACGTTGGGGCCGGTGCTCGTCGGGTCGTAGCGTTGAAACCGGTCGTCGCCCAGAGGCTGTCCGATCTCCCGGCAGATGAAACCGTCGTAGTGCTGCTTCGCGTAGAAGTTGTCGAGCGTTCGCAGGAAGTCGAACGCGCGGCGCCCGTAGCGGCCGAACATCAAGATGAAGGCCGAGTCCCACATGAAGATCGCGTCGTTGAACGCGGTGTCGATGTAGTTGGCGGGAAAACCGCTCTCGGGGGTCGGCTTGCGGAGGTTCTGGAACGCGAGTTCCCAGATCTTCCACCAACAGTCGATCGCGACCTCGTTGCCTTCCCAGTACGGATCGGGGAGGAGATCGCGAGATTCCGCGAACGTCGGGAGGGGCGACGGGTCTCGCGGCATCTTGATGAATTCGTTCTGGTAGTAGAGGTCATCGTAGACGTAGACCTCGTAGAGCTTGTCGGAGAAACGGAAACCCCGGTTTGCCAACTCCGCATCTGCGGACGCTCCGCTCGGGTTAGCGGCTCGGGCCGGCGCAGCGCCCACCGAGGCGGCCGATGCCGCGGCTGCTGCGCTAGCGAGGAATTCGCGACGTCGGATGTCTGACATAGGATGCTCGGTTGGTTCGCTTGCTTGCTTTCGGTTTGCCGCTTCGGTTCGTTGCCGCCCGACCGGCCGGGCGTGACGGAGCGGGGGCCGCAACCGGATGCCCGGGACCCCGGAGCTGAGTGGGAGCGACTGCGTTACGAAGATACGAAGAAGTCAGATGCTCATCCGACGACGAGCGGGCGGAATCCTTGCCCCTTCGGACCACCGGCCGACTCATCCGCTGCCGGAGGGGACGCCCACGGTTTCCCACAACGCCTCGGCGAGCAACGCGTGCCCCTGACGGTTTGGGTGGTTCGCCCCGTTCGCCAGGAGTCCGTCAGGGTCGTTCCCGCGGTCCGCATAAGCCTGCCACTTCGCGTAGCCGTCGACGATCGGCAGCTGCAGGCTCTCGGCGACTTCGCGGACACGCCGCATGTAGAGCGTGGTCCATCCGCTCACCTGGGCGCGCATCGACTGCCTGGCGAAGGGCGCCATTTGCAGCACCTCCTCGCTGACGCGGTGGTTCATCATGTTGGTGGTCATCAGCGCGACACATGCCGGGGTCTCGTCGATTGCTCGGAGTGCGAGCGTCTCAAGGCCGCGACCGAAACGGCTCAGCGCCGCGGGCCCCTCCCAGCAGTCGTTGATGCCGAACGCGATCACCAGCAGGTCGGGTTGGTGCGGCAAAACGTCGGAGTTGAAACGGGCGGCGCCGTCGCCGACCTTGTCGCCTGGCACGCCCCGGTTCACGCGGCGGAGGGCAACGTCGCTATTGGTTTGGACCAGTCGGTCGTGCCACTGCTGGTGGTAAACGATCGTGGGATCGGCGTGGGGGTCGATCTGGCTGCCGGCGGTGATGCTGTCGCCGAGGAGCACCGCGCAGAGCTCTTCCCCGCTCGCGAGCCGACCCACGAATCCCTCCACGTCGCGTGTCATGCCTCGTCCCACTTGCTGCGGATCGCCTCGACTCGTTCCATCGTAGCCTCGTCGTACGGGGCGGCGTCCACCGCCGAAAGGCACTGCTCGAGTTCGGCCACGGTCCGCGGCCCGGGGATCACCGACGAAACCTCCGGATGCGATACCACCCAGTTCAGCGCTGCCTCGGCCAGTCCCTGCACGCCCCGGTTCGAGTCAATCAAGAAGTCGAACTGTGCGGCGCGTCCGAGCTCGCGGCGGATCAGCGAGCGGTCCAGCCGCGACTTCCAGTCGTCGGGACCGAAGGGATCGTCCGGCCCGAACGACGCCGTCAAGAACCCGCGGGCCAGAGCCTCTCGCGCGACGACAGCTACGCCTGTCCCCAGCACGAGCGGTCGCAGAAGCCGGTCGGTTTCCGGGGTGAGCAGGCTTTGCTTCACCTGCAGGACCTCGACGACTCCGCTCTCGACGTAGGGCCGCACCAGCGGAAGCGTGTCGGCGATCGACTCCAAGAAACTGAATCCGATCGCCCTGATCTTGCCTTCTTCCTTTAGCCGTTGCATGCCGGCGAAGGCGTCGTCGGCGTCGAAGTCTTCGCGGAACGGGGAGTGGACGAAGAGGATGTCGATCTCGTCGACCCCGAGCCGCCCGAGCGACTGCTCGACGCTCCGCCGGCAGTTGGCGGCTGAGAAATCGCAGTCCATCGCTTCCCAATCGTCTGCGCCGTTTAGGCGCCGACCGTATTTGGTCGCCACGGTCCATCGGTCACGCCTTCCGGCGATCGCCCGGCCGACGATGCGCTCGGCGCGGCCGTCGCGCCGATCGGCGATCCCATACATGGGGGCGGTGTCAATCAGCGAGACTCCCAGCTCCTCCGCGCGGCGGATGACGCGTTCGGACTCGGCGTCGTCAGCGGCTCCGTAAACGCCGCCCCCCATGGCCCACGTGCCGAGCCCGTAGACACTCACGTCGATGCCGGTCCTGCCGAGTGGTCGCGTCCGCACAGCCCTTACAGCTCTCTGTAGTCGATGGTTGGGCGGCCGAGGCTCAGCCGTGAGGGATCTCTGCCTGAGCTGTCTCGATACGCTCGGCCCGGGGCGTTCAACGACGGGGCGGCGTCGCTTGTTCGGGGCGTTGCGTCTTCGCGGCGTTGCACGGGTCCAACGCGTGTTCCCAGCGATGCTGACATTCATCGTAGGAACTTCCGCGACTGGCGAGATGCGGACGCGGCCTCAATCCTTGCCTTCTCCGCGATCGGGTCCGAGCCGCCGTTGCCGCAACCCCGACGATGCCGGATGCTCGAAACCACTGGTTGGCGTCGGTCGACTCCTGCGCGCCGTGGGCGGCGCCGCCACGGGCGACTTGCTTCTCGTCTAGAAAGAGGACCGGACCCCGCCCATCGCGGCGCGACGGAGCGCGCAAGTCTCCGATTGAATCACCCAGGCGGCCCCGCAGGCGCTGTCGCTTGAAGCGGATCGAATCACTTCATGGGGCGTCGGCGAGCCTTGTCGCCGACCCTCGAGCATCGCCGCAAGAGCAGCCACCCGTCGCTGCGATACCTCGCACGCTACCGGCGAACCCATGCCATTCGCTACCTTGCCTTCGGTCGTCGCGGTCGCCAGCGCCCTAAAAAGCAGCCGCGCTCTCGCCTTGATCGTGACCGCCGCAAGCGCTCCGGCTTCGGCGATTGACGCCGCCCGGGCCGACCTCTCGGTCGACTACAACCGAGACGTCCGGCCAATCCTTCAGCGGTCCTGCTTCGCCTGCCACGGGGCAGACGAACAAAGCAGGTCGGCGGGGCTCCGCCTTGATCGACGCGACGACGCCGTAGCCGCCGGCGCTATTGTTCCCGGCGACCCCGAGCAGAGCGAGTTGGTCCGCAGGGTCGAGTCGGAAGACGGGTTGGACCGGATGCCGCCGGCGGAGACAGCAAATCCCCTCGGTACTAAGGAGCAAGAGCTTCTTCGTCGCTGGGTAAGCGAGGGAGCGCGGTATGAGCGTCACTGGGCGTGGATCCCGCCGGTCCGAGGCGCTCCCCCGCAAGTCGCGTTCCCCGGCTGGGAGAGCAACCCCATCGACTGCTTCGTGGGCGCCCGCCTCGAACAGGCCGGATTGACGCCGAACCCACAGGCGTCAAAGCACGAGTTGGCCCGTCGGGTGTGCTTCGATCTGACCGGACTGCCCCCGTCGCGCAAGGACCTCGAGAGATTTCTCGAAGACACTTCCAACGAGGCGTACGAGCGGTACGTCGATCGCTTACTCGCCACGCCCGCTTGGGGAGAGCACCGCGCCCGGTATTGGTTGGACTACGCGCGCTACGCCGACACGCACGGCATCCATTTCGACAACCGCCGGGAGATGTGGACTTATCGAGACTGGGTCATCCGGGCGTTCAACGAGAACCTCCCGTTCGATGAGTTCACGATCGCCAATCTCGCCGGCGACCTCCTGCCGGACGCCAGCCTCGAGGACCGGATCGGATCGGGTTTCAACCGCTGCAACACCACGACCGACGAAGCCGGCATCATCGAGGACGAGTACCGCGTGCTTTATACGAGGGACCGGGTCGAAACCGTCGCGACCGTGTGGATGGGGCTCACCGCCGGTTGCGCCGCGTGCCACGACCACAAGTACGACCCGCTCACGCAGCGGGAGTTCTACCAACTGTCGGCGTTTTTCAACAACCTCTCGCACGACATCCGCGACAAGAACCAGAGGGCGGCGCCCCCCACGATCGTGTCGCCCCCGGCGGGAAGGGAGCACGAATGGGAGTCGCTTCAAAGCAAGCTGTCCAGGACGCTCGACGCGCTCGCGGAGAGAGAAGCAACTTCACCACCCGAGTTCGAAACGTGGTTGGCGCGAATCGAGAGCGGCGACGCCGACCCCCCGGCCCCCCCTTCCCAGGGGGCGTCGCTCACGATGTGCGACAGCGGGCTTCAGGTCCACGCACCGCTGAACCACGCCCCAACCCCACTCGCCCACACCCCCGGTGGTCAGTCTTTCTCGGCGAAGGGGGCGGAGCAAGCGCAGTGGGTTGCCGGGGCGCTTTCTGCAAGCGTGCTGCAGGTCGGGGCGGGCTCGCCGCTACGATTCGCCAGCGGGCAGCGGTTTCGGATGGACGAGCCCTTTTCAGTCAGCCTTTGGATCCGGCGCAGCGCAGCCGCCAAGTCGGGCGTCCTCGTGTCGAACACGAGAGAGGCGCACCCGATCCACGGCTGGGAACTGAGGCTCGAGAACGGCCACCTCGTATTCCGCCTCTGCGAATCGTGGCCCGTCAATGCGATTGGCGTGCTGACCACCCAGCCGCTGCCCGAGGACAAGTGGGTGCACGTCGCCGCGGTCTACGACGGCTCCAGCCGGGCCGCCGGGGCAGAGCTCTATGTCGACGGCGTGGCCGACCCCAAGCTCGTGCAGGCCGACGACCTGCGGAGCTACGACCCGACCGCACCGGTGCAACTGACGATCGGAGCGCCCGACGGCGAAAACCAGAGCGTGGTGGTCGCGTTGGAAGACCTGAGAGTCTTCGATCGGTCGCTGCTCCCTCGTGAAGCCACGGCCCTGGCGACGGCGCCCGCGGCAATCGCTGCGGCATCCAAACTCGGTTCGGGGCTAACCGACGACGAGACTCGCGCTTTGCGTAGTTGGTGGAGTTGGACGCACGACACCGAACACCGGGGGTTGGTTGAAGAACTGCAAAGGCTGACCGCCGTGCGTGACGACCTCGCCGCCGCCGGCTCGATCGCCTATATAAGTGCTGAACGCCCCCAAGAGCCCGATGCGTACGTGCTCGAGCGAGGAGAATACGACCAACGGCGGGAGCGGGTCTCGCCCGCGACGCCCGCCTTCCTGCCACCGCTCGAACACGGCTTGCTCCCGAACCGTTTGGGACTTGCGTCGTGGCTGGTCAGCCCGGGTCAGCCGCTCGTCGCGCGGGTGACGGTCAACCGCTTCTGGCAGGAGGTGTTTGGCGTCGGCCTGGTGGCTACGCCTGGCGACTTCGGCGTTACCGGCGAGTACCCCAGCCACCCCGCCTTGCTAGATTGGCTGGCGGTCGAGTTCGTCGAGTCCGGCTGGGACGTTAAGCGGCTGCTGAAGTTGATCGTCACCTCTTCGGCTTACAAGCAATCGGCCAACGCGCGGCCCGAGTCCTTGAGGCTCGACCCCGCGAACCGGCTGCTGAGCCGTGGGCCACGCAAGCGACTCGACGCCGAGATGATCCGAGACGCCGCCCTGCACGCGAGCGGGTTGCTGGTGGACCGCGTCGGCGGCGCTAGTGTGATGCCCTACCAGCCCGAGGGAGTCTGGGAATCGGTGGCGATGATCGGGAGCAACACGCGGGACTATGTAGCTGGCCAGGGCGAAGACTTGTACCGCAGGAGCGTCTACACCTTCTGGAAACGCTCTGCGCCCCCGGCGTTGATGAGCGTGTTGGATGCGCCCTCGCGCGAGACCTGCACCGTCGTGCGCCAAGCGACAAACACGCCGCTCCAAGCCTTGGCCACGATGAACAGCGAGCAGCTGGTCGAAGCGGCCCGAGTCGCGGCGTCCAATGCGATGCGATCATCAGAGGACGACGAGTCTCGCCTGCAGGACTTGGCGATCCGTGTGCTGTCGCGTCGCTTCGAGACCGAAGAGATGGAGCGGCTGGGACGTGTTCTCGCGGCGGCCCGGAGTGAGTACGGGCTGGCGCCCGAGGCTGCCGCGGGTCTCCTCAGCGTCGGCCGATCGTCCCCGCCGGACGAGTTCGAAGAAGCCGAGCTCGCCGCTTGGACAGTAGTCGCCAACCTGGTCATGAACCTAGACGAATCCCTGACGAAGTAACCGGCTATGGCAAGCTCGATGCAAGAGCGATCCGGCCCTCCGCACGCGGCGCGCGAGGCCCGTCGCGCGATCACGCGTCGGCACTTCTTCGCCAACGGGGGAGGATGCCTCGGCGCCGCGACGCTCGCGACGCTCGGCCTCTCGCCAAACTCGCCCGCCGCTGGCGCCAGCGTCCCTGGACCGCACTTCGCTCCCCGGGCCAAGAGCGTCATCTACCTGCACATGGTCGGCGGTCCGCCCCAGATGGACCTGTTCGACTATAAGCCGGCGATGGAGGAGCGTTTCGACCAGGACCTGCCCGAATCGATACGTTCAGGCCAGCGTCTGACCACGATGACTTCGGGTCAGGAGCGCTTCCCGATAGCGCCATCGAAGTATGCGTTCCAGCGATGCGGCGAGTCGGGGATGTGGGTCAGCGAGCTGCTGCCCTGGACGCAGAAGATGGTCGACGACTTGACCTTCGTGCGGAGCGTCCACACCGACGCGATCAACCACGAGCCGGCGATCACCCTGATGCAGACCGGCAACCAGATCACCGGTCGTCCTTGCATCGGGTCGTGGGCCTCGTACGGGTTGGGGTCGCTCAACAACCAGCTACCGACGTTCGTCGTTCTGGTTGCAGAGAGCACCAACAAAGAACAGGTCCAAGCGATCTCTTCCCGCCTGTGGTCGGCCGGTTTCCTCGACGGCAAACACGCGGGGGTTAGCTTCCGCCAAGCCGGCGACCCCGTTCTCTACCTGGACGACCCGCCCGGCGTTTCTCGCGGGCTCCGCCGGCGCGTCATCGATGGCCTCAGCGACCTGAACCGGATCGCGCATCAGCGACACTCGGACCCGGAAACGCTCACGCGGATCCAGCAGTACGAGCTGGCGTTCGACATGCAAGCCAGTGTGCCGGAACTCACCGACCTCTCTTCGGAGACCGGCGGCACGTACGAGCTGTACGGCGAGGCAGCCCGCGAGTCAGGCACGTTCGCGAACAGCGCCCTGCTTGCCCGGCGGCTGGTGGAGAGGGGCGTTCGGTTTGTGCAGGTCTACCACAACAATTGGGACACCCACGCCAACGTGGCCGGACGCCTGCCCGACCAGTGCCGCGACATCGACCGGCCGTGCTTCGCGCTTGTTCAGGACCTCAAGCAACGAGGCTTGCTCGACGACACGCTCGTCATCTGGGGCGGCGAATTCGGCCGAACCATCTATTCACAGGGGCAGCTCACCGCGGAGAACTACGGGCGCGACCACCACCCCCGCTGCTTCACGATGTGGATGGCCGGTGGAGGGACCAACGCCGGAGCGATTTACGGCGAGACCGACGATTTCTCTTACAATATTGCCAAGGACCCTGTTCACGTCAGAGACCTCCACGCCACGGTGCTGGAGCTTCTCGGCTTTGACCACAAGCGACTGTCGGTCCGACACCAGGGGCTGGACCAGCGGTTGACAGGGGTGCTCCCGGCGCGTGTGATCCGCAGGCTGATCGCCTGATCGATCCGACATGGCTGTCGCCCGTCGACGACCTCGGGGTTATGGGGCCCTACCGGTAAGCCGAGCCAAGGCGCTCGCACGCCACGGGTTGCGTCATCTAACGACCCCGATGGCGCTGATCGATGCCCAGGCGCCGAGAAGCACGTGCCGGCGGTCTCCGGCGATCATTGGCGTCCAAACCGGTAGCCGCTTTGTCGCTCGGCGCGAGCTAGGCCTGTTGGTCCACGCCATCCCCGACGGCGTGCCCATTCGGAGCCGACCGGTGGTAAACGTGGATGTCGCGTTGCGGGAACGGGATCGTGATGCCCTCGGCGTCGAAGCGGCGTTTCACTTCGCGCGTGATGTCGGTCTTTACCTGCCACCAGTCGGACGTCTTCGCCCACGGCCTGCACACGATGTTCACCGAGGAATCGGCCAAAGCGTGCGTCACCACCACGGGCGATGGGTCGTCCAGCACCAGGTCGTGCTCGTTGACGACCTCTTCGATGATCTGCTCGGCCCGGTCGAAGTCGTCGTCGTAGCCGATCCCGAACTCGAGGTCGACCCGGCGGGTGTCGTTGGCGGTCACGTTGGTGACCACGCTGTTCCAGATCTCGTTGTTGGGGACGTGGATCGTCTGGTTGTCGAACGTCTTGAACGTTGTCGAGACGAGGTTCATCTGGTGGACGGTCCCGGTCACGCCGCCCGCCGAGACGATGTCGCCCACGTCGAACGGGCGATTGATCAGGATCATCAACCCGCTGGCGACGTTGCTGAGCGAGTCCTGCAGGGCGAGCCCGACCACCAACCCGGCGGCGCCCATGGCCGCCAGGATGGGCGTCACGTCGATCTCGAGCGCCGTCAAAGCGACCGCGAAGCCAACCACCAAGAAGACGTACTTGATCGTGTTGGCGATCAGCCTCTCTGCGAGCTTGCTGAGGTTGATCTTGCGCTCCAGCAGCCAATTGACGACGGACCCGAGGAACTTGGCGAGCGTGTAAGCGACGGCGAGCGTGACGGCGAACTTCATTAGGTTCCACGCCCATCGGCGGCCTCCTTCGCGCGAGGCGAGCCACCCCAGGATGGCCGAGAACGCCGCTTCGCTGTCGGACGTTTCTAGCTCGACGCGCGACACCGCGTCCGCGTACTGCCGGTACTCGGCAGCGTCGCCCCCTTTCTCCTCGAGCGAGTCGAGGACGACCTCCAACCGGTCGTAGAGAGCCATCCGTTCGTCCTGCAGCCGGTTGATATCCTCCAGCAACTGTCCCTTCGTTTCGGCGGCGGCGTCGGCGGGCTCGGGCGACTGGTCGCTCGGCTCCGCCGTCTGTTCTTCGGCGGGTTCGGCTCCCTCGACGGCGGCGTCTTGCTCGACCCCGAGGCTCTCCTTCGCCGAACGCGTGAGTTGCTCCTCGGTGTCCGCGGCCGACTCGTCGACCGACTTCTTGAGTTGCTCGACCTCTTTCAAGGCGGCTTCCGCCGCGCCGTTGTCTGTCGACGCCGCCGCTTCGCTAGATTTCCTCACGCCGAGGCGGACCACTGCGATCTGTCGCGCCTTGGCTCGCAGCAGCTCGAACCACGCGTCCGCCTCGACCAGCAGCTCCGATCTCGTGAGCGGCTTGACCATCACGCGGAGGTCGGCGACCTCGACGTCGAGGTCCCTGGTTGTCAGCGGGGCGGCGGCCCGGTCGGGCCCCTTCGTTGCTCCGCCGGCGGGCGATTCGTCGCTCTGGTCGGCGGCCGCGGCCGTGCATGCGACAAGCAGCAGCCAAGAGATGAGTGCAAGGCGTCGTGTCATTGGATTCTCCTTTGATACGAAGATTCGCCAAGCCGCCGATGCGGGCGTCATTCCTCGGGGCCGATGAACTCGAACATGGGCGCCGCCTCTGCCTCGGCGGAGACCTCGCCCATCAGGTCGTAGTTGCCTATGACCTGGAGCTTCCGGACGGGTCGGTCCGCGCCGAAGTCGACCTTCTTGACGTCGATCCAGAAGACCTGTGCGCTGAAGACCGAGTCGTAGTAGAGGACGGCGTTTGAAAGGTCCGTCACCGTACGCCAGATCGTCGTCGAGACGTTCGGCCGCTCGGGGTCGGCGATGCCGAACGGCGCCGACACGTTCCGCATCACGCTCATTAATGCCGCCACCGCCTCCCGATCCGTTTCTGGTTGCGGCAGGTGGCGAACATAGTAGGCGCCGCGGGCGAATCGGTCGCCCGGTTCGTGCGTGCCGGGCAGCTTCTTGTCGCCGCCGAAACCCCGGTACTGTCGCAGGTTCTCGAGCTGCTTGTCGAAGGTCGGTTGGTTGGTCATCACCGTGTGCTCGCGGCTGTGGTAGACCTTGATCTCGCCGTCGATGCACTCCAGCACGGCCGAGTCGCCGGTGGGGTCGTCCATCGCCAGGTGGATCGTCGCGGCCTTGCCGCTCCCTTCGTGGCTGGCCATCCGCAACTGAAACGGCTCGTCCTGCATCGCCTCGACCGCCTCGGCCACGGTGGCGAACCGGTCGAGGTAGTACTGCGGCCACATCGTGATGCTGAGGCCCGGCACGCTCGGATCCCGCTGGCCGACCGAGGTCTCCGGCAGGTAGAGCATGTGGACAGCGAGCCCCTTCTCGTTGATCCCGTCGGCGGTTCCCGCGTCGTAGGCGGTGATGATCACACTGCCGTATTTGCTGGTCCACTCGAGCGGGTTGACCGCCGCCAGGCCGCTGCGCTGCATGCCGCGAGGCAAGAACCAGATGTTGCTCTGGATGTCCTCGAACCAGTCCATGTTCCGGCCGACCAGCACGCCGTGGCCGTTGTCGTTCCACAACACCCGCGAACAGGCCTCAAGGGGCGTCGCGATGGAAGCGCAGACAAGCGCGGCAATCAGCGAAGCGAACTGGATTGGCTGCATGGCTGTGGGCTCCGGGGACGGACTCAACAACCGTAAGCGGTTGTTGGCTAAGGCGCCACCCTTACTGGCGGAGGGCTCCACGCGACGACCTCGAGGTTATGAGACAGACCCCTCGCCCAGCTGAAAAACCCTTGTTTCGTAGCGTCCGGCGCAGCTTAGTGCGTCGCCCAAACTCTTGCAATCGTTAGCAACGATTGTCGTTTGTTAGCAAGCGTTAGCACTTTTCGAGCAAGCCACCCGTAGTCACTTGCGGGGGTCTGAGAGGCGGACAGAATAGACGCCAACGGCAGGGGTTCGCAAAGTTTGTCGCACCGCGAACCGAGATATCGTCAAGAGTTGTGTACGGCGGTTGAATCAGGCGGCGGCTTCTTGGAGCGGGAGGCCGTCTTGGAAGGGGGTCCCTCGGAGCACGTCCGGTAGGAGTTCGGAGCCGTTGAGCGCCCGCCATCGCTTGGCGGCCGACTCGGCCAGCTTGAACATCATCGCCAGCGACGCGGTGCGGCTGCCGCAGCCCTTGGTCCGCTTGTGACGCAGGCGGATTGTGGCGAACGTCGATTCGATCGGGTTGGTTGTGCGTAAGTGCCGCCAGTGCTCGGCCGGGAAGTCGTAGAACGCCAAGAGCTCGTCGCGGTCCTTCTTCAGGCACTGGGCCGCCTTGGGGTGCTTCAGCTCGTAGTCCTCGACGAAGGCGTCGAAGGCCCGGCCCGCCTCCTCGCGTGTGTCGGCCTGCCAGATGTCGTGCAGCATCCGTTTGGCCTTGGGCTGCTTGCCCTTGGGGAGCTTGTCGAGCACGTTGGCCGTCTTGTGGACCCAGCAGCGCCCTTCTCGGGTGTTGGGGAAGACCTCGCGGAGCGCCTTCCAGAAGCCGAGCGCCCCGTCCCCCCTGAGGTGGACCCCAATCGCTGTACCACCAGCGGGGTTGAATAGTAGGTAGTAGGGGAGCGTCCCGCGGCCCTCTTCACAAGGGCTGCGCGGACGCCTGTCCTGGATCACCTCTTGGAGGTACTAACCAGGCATCGGTATTGACTCCGCCGAGGTTGCGCATCTCTATGCGGCGTTCGCTTCTGCGTAGACGTCCGCTGGCGTCCGCCGGCCGAGCGAAGAGTGCCGCCGCCGGCCGTTGTAGAACGCGAAGTACGAAGCGATGCCGGCCCTTGCCTCGTCCACCGTGTCGTAGCCCCGCAGGTAGACCTCCTCGTGCTTCACGCTCCGCCAGAGCCGCTCGATGAACACGTTGTCCAGCGCCCGGCCTCGGCCGTCCATGCTGATCGCTACGCCCCGCTCCTCGAGCCGCTCGGTGAACGCCCTGGCCGTGTACTGACAGCCCTGGTCCGTGTTGAACACCTCCGGCGTGCCGGCCGCGAGCGCCTCGTCCAAGGCCTCGCAGACGAACGACCCGTCGAGCGTGTTCGACACCCGCCAGCTCAAGACCTTCCGGCTCCGCCAGTCCATCACGGCCGTCAGGTAGAGCCAGCCGCACGACAGCGGCACGTACGTGATGTCGCTGCTCCAGACCTGGTCGACCCGCGTCACCTCGACGTTCCTCAGCAGGTACGGGTAGACCTGGTGGCCCGGCGCCGCGATGGTCGTCCGCCGCTTCGGACCGACCGCCTCGATCCCCATCAGCCGCATCAGACGCTGCACACGCTTGCGATTGACGCCCAGCTCATCGGCGAGGCGCCGGCTGCCGTAGAACGGCCAGCGGGTGTACAGCTCGTCGATCCGCCGCAAGAGCGCAAGGTTCTCGGCCGACTCGCCGCGCGGCTCGCGTTGGTAGCTCGACCACGGCAGACCGAGCAGCTCGCACTGCCGCCGCTCGCTCAGCCCGGCGTGGCCCGGCTCGACGAGCCGACGCTTAGCCGCCGTCGATTCGGGCAGCCGTTTTTTTAAGCCAGTCCAGCTCGACCTTCAGCCGCCCGATCTGCTCGTAGAGGGCCGAGGCCTCGGCCGACTCGTCGGACGAGCGGCTCTGCCGCCCGTCCTCGAACAGCTCGCTGACGCCTTCCAACAGCTGCTTCTTCCAGGCCGAGATCTGGTTCGGGTAGACGCCGTGCCGGCTCGCCAACTCGGCCAGCGTCGCGTCCCCCTTGGCCGCCTCCAACGCCACCCGCGCCTTGAACGACGCGGAGAACTTCCGCCGCTTCCTGCCCATCCGAACACCTCCGGCTGCCTACTAGCCGGTGGTCCAGGTTTTGGGGTCCACTACACCCCACCGCCAGCTTCGGCTCGACCGAGAGGCCGCGGCGTTTCACGTCCAAGAGCAGCTCGCTCCACGACTGCGCGCTCTCGCGGTGGCCGTCGGTCATCGCGATCAGCTCCTTCTGGCCGTCTTCCGTAGCGCCCATCAGCACCAGCAGGCACTGGCGGTCTTCTTCCAAGCGGATGTTCGTGTGGATGCCGTCCGCCCACACGTAGACGTACTGCTTGCCCTCCAGCGACCGCTTGCTCCACGCGTCGTACTCTTGCTCCCAGACGCCCTTGAGCCGCGTGACGGTCGACGCCGAGAGGCCCGGGCAGCCGGGGCCGAGGATCGCCTGCAGGGCGTCGGTGAAGTCGCCGCTGGAGACCCCCTTGAGGTAGAGGTACGGGATCAGCTCCTCGACGCTCTGCGCCTTGCGGAGGTAGGGCGGCAGCAGCTTCGAAGAGAACCTCTCTTGCTCGCCTTCTGGCCGTCGGTCACGCACGCGGGGCTGCTTCACCGGGACCGGCCCCAGCGGCGTGACGATCCGGCGTTCGGGCAGGTAGCCGTTGCGGACCACCTGGCGGCGGCCCGACGCGTCGGTCACGTCCGCATGGGAGTCGATCCACTCGGCCACCTCGGCTTCGACCGCCTGGGCCAGCAGCCGCCGGGCGCCGTCGCACAAGACCTCCGTCAGCAGGTCACCCGGCTCTGGAAACGAGATCGTCGTCGCGGTAGCTTCGCTCATGGCGGTGGGTTCCGGTGAAGGGTTGGAGGTCAGATGCCTCCCTTCTCCACGAACCCGCCGCCCTCTTCAACCTACGCCGTCCACAACATTCGACGATAACTC
>NZ_JAVJSH010000008.1:0-58246 GCF_040219535.1 Botrimarina sp. | reverse complement strand
CTGCAACTCGTCGAAGAACTCGTTGGGCATCCTTGAATCGGCCATCGCTGGGCCCTCCGTCGTGAGTCGTCGTACCAATAACTCACGCACGGCGCAAAACCCGTGCCGAAATCGGGTGGGGTTTTGTCTGGGCTTCTAAGGTGAAGTTCGAGAGAATCAGCTATGGCGAACTAAATGCAAGACAGAAAGAAACCTACAACTTCCACAAGATAGCGGGCGTATTGGCAGACTACGGATTCACCTCGATCCGACTCTCGGACGACTGGCAAGGCGCTGACTTTATCGCCGTTCACATCGACGGCAAGACAACCTTACGCGTCCAGCTCAAGGGTCGGCTGAGCTTCAACAAAAAGTACTCTGGCAAAGGGGTATTCATCGCGTTCCCGTACCAAAATTCGTGGTACCTCTACCCGCATGATACGCTCCAGCAAACCGTATTTGGCGCCAAGAGCTACGGCGCCAGCGATTCCTGGACCGTGAACGGCGGTTACAGCGTCGGCAAGCTCGGAACCGAGCTGCTCACGCTACTACGGCCGTACCGACTACCTACAGAATGACCGCCAGCGTGCTGATCGACCGCGAGCCGGCCACGTCAGTGGTCGGTGTGCGCCGGGTACCCGGGTTCCACCGACCACTGACGTGGCCGGCTCGCGGCGGGGCGTTTACTTCTTGCCTTTCTTCTTGCCGGCGCCCTTCTTCGCCGCTTTCTTCTTGGCGGTTTTCTTCTTCGCGGCCTTTTTCGGCGAAGCCGTTTTGGCCGTCTTCTTCTTCCCGCCGAAGGCCTTCTCCCAGCCGCTGGCGTATTTTTCGTTCGATCCGACTCGGGCGGTGCTCATAGGAGTGAGTTGGGAGTTTTGAGTAGCGAGTTGCGAGTTAGGGGTCACCAGCGGGAGCCGCCTCCGAAGCGCTCAACTCGCGCCGCGCGACTCCCGGCTCGTAACTCCTAAGCCAATTTCTTGTAGCGGAAGCGCTTGGGCTCGTCCTCGGACTCGCCCATGCGTTCCTTGCGTTGCGATTCGTAGTCCTGGAAGTTGCCCTCGCACCAGTGGACGTAGCCGTCCCCCTCGAACGCGAGGATGTGCGTGGCCAGGCGGTCGAGGAACCAGCGGTCGTGGCTGACCACCACCGCACAGCCGACGAACGTGGCGACGGCCTCCTCTAGCGAACGCAGCGTGTCGACGTCCAGGTCGTTCGTCGGTTCGTCGAGCAGCAGCACGTTCGACCCGCCGCGGAGCAGCTTCGCCAGGTGCACGCGGTTCCGCTCGCCGCCGGACAGCACGCCGACCTTCTTCTGCTGGTCCGCCTTCTGGAAGTTGAACTTGGCCACGTACGCGCGGCTGTTCACCTGGCGCTTGCCCATCTCGATCAGGTCGAGCCCGTCGGAGATCTCTTCCCAGACGGTCTTGTTCGGGTCGAGGTGGTCGCGGCTCTGGTCCACGTAGCCGAGCGCGACCGTTGGGCCGAAGATCAGCTCGCCGCTGGTCGGCTCCTCCTTGCCCATCAGCATGTTGAGGAGCGTCGTCTTGCCGGCGCCGTTCGGGCCGATGATGCCCACGATCCCGCCCGGCGGCAGGCGGAAGTTCACGTCTTCGAAGATCATCCGGTCGCCGAAGGCCTTCGACAGGTTGCGGGCCTCGACCACCTGGTCGCCCAGCCGCGGGCCGGGGGGGATCTGGATTTCCAGCTCGTCGGGGCGCTCTAGGAACTCCTCGGCGGCGAGTTTCTCGTACGACGCGATCCGCGCCTTGCTCTTCGACTGCCGCGCTTTGGGCGAGGAACGGATCCACTCCAGCTCTTTGGCCAGGGTCTTTTGCCGGGCCGACTTCTGCTTCTCCTCGATCTCTAGCCGCTTGGCCTTCTGCTCCAGCCAGCGCGTGTAGTTGCCCTCGAACGGGATCGCCCGGCCGTACTCCACCTCGAGGATCCACTGGGCCACGTTGTCCAGGAAGTAGCGGTCGTGGGTCACCGCAACGATCGTGCCCGCGTAGTCCGCCAGGTGCCGCTCGAGCCACTGGATGCTCTCCGCGTCGAGGTGGTTGGTCGGCTCGTCGAGGAGCAAGAGGTCCGGCTGCTCCAGCAGCAGCTTGCACAGCGCCACGCGGCGTTTCTCGCCGCCGGACAGCTTGGTCACGTCCGAGTCGCCCGGCGGCACGTTGATGACGTCCATCGCGCGCTGGACCATCCGCTCCAGCTCCCACGCGCCGCGCGCGTCGATCTCGTCTTGCAGCTCGGCCTGGCGGGCCATCAGCTTCTCGGTCGCGGCCGCGTCGTCGGCCACTTCGGCCATCTTCTCCCAGCTCGCGTTGTACTCGTCCACCAGCGCCTGGGTGCCGGCGACCGCTTCCATGATGTTGCCCATCACGTCCTTTTCAGGATTGAGCGGCGGCTCCTGCTGCAGCATGCCGACGGTGAAGCCGTCGGTCAGGCGGGCCGAACCGTCGAACTCCTTGTCGACCCCCGCCATGATGCGCAGCAGCGTGCTCTTGCCCGCGCCGTTGCGACCCAGCACGCCGATCTTCGCGCCGGGGTAGAACGCCAGGTCGATGTCCTTGAGCACCTCGCGCTGGCCGTGCTTCTTCGTGAGGCCGGCGATCTGGTAGATGTACTTCTGGTTGGGCGGCATAAGGCCAAGCTTCCGCGGCGTGGGGGGGCTTCGGCGGCCGGGCGGCCGCTTCGGTGGGGTGGTGTCGGGTGGCTCAGCCCCGTGTTTTACCAAGTCGCCGGCTGGCTGGGGACCGCTCCACCCGGCAAGATCGCGCACTCCGCGACGGATCGCCGACACGCCCCGCCGCCGCCGAGGTCCGGCGCCCCCTCCCACCCCACCACCCTCGCCCCGGGCCGATGCGCTACCAGATCAAGCAACGCCTGCTAGCGGTCCGGCCCACGTTCGACATCGCCAACGAGTCGGGCGAGCCGATCCTCGTCGGCGAGGGCAAGCTGTTCGTCCTGGCGGCCGAGGTGGTCATCCGCTCGCTCTCCGGCGAGGAGTTTGTCCGCGTCAAGCAGCAGCTCTTCTCGTGGCGGCCCCGCTTCGAGATCACCCAGCAGGGCCGCCCGCTGGCGACCGTCGCCCGCCGGTGGACCCTCCGCCCGCGGTACACGATCGGGCTGGCCGGCGGCGGCGAGCTGCTGGTGGCCGGCTCGTTGTTTGAGCACGAGTTCCGCTTCCTGGCCGGCGAAGAGCCGGTCGCCCTGGTGTCGCGAGCGATGTGGTCGCTCCGCGACACGTACGGCGTCGACGTTTTCCGCCCGGAGTACGACGCCGTCGTGCTGGCCGTGGTGATCGCGATCGACAGCGTGCGGACGCAGCGCGAGCGGTCCGCGGGCTGAGCGGCCCGCGACGGGCGCCGTGGACCACCCGATCGGCCCCGGCCTAAAATGCCGGCCTACCGCGTTTCGATCTTTGCCCGGAGCCCAACGATGACCCGCCTACTCGGACTCGCCCTCCTCCTTTCGGCCTCCGCGACCGCCCACGCCCGCGACTGGCCCCAATGGATGGGCCCGCAGCGCGACGGACTGACGAGCGAGACCGGCCTGCTTAAGGAGTGGCCCGAAGGGGGCCCGAAGCGGGTCTGGCTCAACCGGGAAGTGGGCCTGGGCTACTCGGGCCCCGCGATCGCCGACGGCAAGCTCTACACGCTCGGCTCGCGCGACGGCGTCGAGCAGCTGATCGCTCTGGACGCCGACACCGGCGACGAGCTCTGGGCGGTGGACCTCGGCCAAGAGTACGAGAACGACTGGGGCAACGGGCCGCGTAACACCCCCACCGTCGACGACGGCCGCGTGTACGCGCTCGCCGCCCGCGGGGCGCTGGTCTGCGTGTCGGCCGACAGCGGCGACCCGATCTGGAAGAAGCAGCTGCAAGACTTCGGCGGCGAGACCCCCAACTGGGGCTACGCCGAGTCGCCGCTGGTCGACGACGGCCGGGTGGTGGTGACCCCCGGCGGCGAGAAGGGGGCGATCCTCGCGCTCGACAAGCTGACCGGCGAGCGGATCTGGCAGGCCGAAGAGCTCACGCCGATCGCCCACTACTCGTCGATCGTCGTCGGCAGCCCCAACGGCCAGAAGCAGTACATCCAGCTCTTGCAAGACCAGCTGGTCGGCGTCGCGCCCGACTCCGGCGAGCTGCTCTGGAGCGTGCCGTGGCCGGGCCGCGTGGCGGTGATCCCCACGCCGCTGGTCGAGGGGAACCGCGTCTACGCGACGACGGCCTACGGCATCGGCTGCATGCTGGTCGAGATCGCCCCGGACAACACGCCGGAGGTCGTCTACGAGAACAAGGTGATCAAGAACAAGCACGGCGGTGTGATCCTGCTCGATGGTCATGTGTACGGCCACTCCGACGGCGCCGGCTGGGTCTGCCAAGACTTCGACACCGGCGAGCTCGTCTGGCGCGAGCGCAGCGCCTTGGACGCCGGCTCGCTCGGCTACGCCGACGAGCGGCTCTACCTGCTCAGCGAGGACGGCGGCGAGGTCGTGCTCCTGGAGCCCTCGCCGAAAGAATGGATCGAGAAAGGCCGCTTCACGCTCGAGCCGCAAACCGACTTGCGCAAGCCCAAGGGCAAGATCTGGGTCCACCCCGTGATCGCGAACGGCAAGCTCTACCTACGCGACCAAGAGCTGCTGTTCTGCTTCGACGTGTCGGCGGAGTAGCCGGCCAAGGGCTGGTCCCGCGGGATCGTAGAGCCGCACATTTGACCGCGAGCCGGCCACGTGAGTGGTCGGTGTGCGCCGAGTGCCCGGGTTCCACCGACCACTAACGTGGCCGGCTCGCGGCCGTTCGTTAGCGCGAACGCCGCGCTACTCCCACTCGATCGTCGCTGGCGGTTTGCTGCTGATGTCGTAGACCACCCGGTTCACGCCGGCCACCTCGTTGATGATCCGTGTGCTGATCCGGCTCAGCAGGTCGTGCGGCAGGTGGCTCCAGTCGGCGGTCATGAAGTCGTCGGTGTTCACGCACCGCACGGCCAGCGCGTTCTCGTACGTGCGGCCGTCGCCCATGACGCCCACGCTCTGCACCGGCAGCAGCACCGCGAATGCCTGCGACGTCTGGCGGTAGAGGCCGGCCGCTTTGATCTCGCCGACGACGATCGCGTCGGCCTCCCGCAGCGTGTGCAGCTTGTCGGCGGTGACCTCGCCCAGGCACCGCACCGCGAGCCCCGGCCCGGGGAACGGGTGCCGCCACACGATCTCCTCCGGCAACCCGAGCTGCAGGCCCAGGCGGCGGACCTCGTCCTTGAACAGGTCGCGGAGCGGCTCGATCAGCTCGAAGCCGAGCTCCTTCGGCAGGCCCCCCACGTTGTGGTGCAGCTTGATCGAAGCGGCCGGACCGTCGCCCGACCCGCCCGACTCGATCACGTCCGGGTAGAGCGTGCCCTGCGCGAGGAACCGCGCGTCCTCGACCTTGGCGGCCTCCTCCTTGAAGCACTCGATGAACTCGGCGCCGATCCGCCGCCGCTTCTCTTGCGGGTCGACCACGCCGGCCAGCCGCTCGAGGAACCGCTGCTCGGCCTTCACCACGTGCAGGTCGGTCTGGAAGTGCTCGGTGAACTCCCGCACGACGGCCGCTTCCTCGTCCTTCCGCAGCAGGCCGTTGTCGACCAGGATGCAGCTCAGCTGCGGCCCGATCGCCTTGGCCAGCAGCGCGGCCACGACCGACGAGTCGACCCCGCCCGAGAGCCCGCAGATCACCCGGCTGCCGCCGACCCGCTGGCGCACCGCGGCGATCGTCTCGTCGGCGAAGTCGCCCAGCCGCCACTGGCCGGTCGTGCCGCAGACCTCGCGCAAGAAGTTGCCGAGGATCGTCTTGCCCTCGACGGTGTGGGTCACCTCCGGGTGGAACTGCAGGCCGTAGACCGGCAAGCGGTTGTGACGCACCGCGGCGAACGGGCAGGTCGCGGTCTTCGCCAGCGGCGTGAAGTCGGCGGCGATCTGCGTGACCTGGTCGCCGTGGCTCATCCAGACCTCGGTCTGCGTGTGCACGCCGCGGAACAGGTCGGCCGAGTCGACCACCTCGCAGTGGGCCCGGCCGTATTCGCGCACGTCGTGGGCGTGCACCCGGCCGCCCAGCGCCTCGCAAGCGAGCTGCATGCCGTAGCAGATCCCCAACACGGGGATGCCCATCTCGAAGAGCTTCGGGTCGCACCGCGGCGCGTCGGCGGCGTACACGCTGCTCGGCCCGCCCGAGAGGATGATCCCCTTCGGGGCGATCTCGGCGATCCGCTCGGCCGACAGGTCGTGCCGCACGATCTCGCAGTACACGTGCTGCTCGCGCACCCGCCGAGCGATCAGCTGCGCGAGCTGCGAGCCGAAGTCGAGCACCAGCACCCGCTCGCCCGCCAAGGCGGACTGCTCGTGGCGGCTGGCTGCGCCGGTCGTGCTGCTGGCTGAGCCGGTCGGGTTGCTCTCTGCCGAGGCGACGCTCATCAAGGTCGGTCCGTGACGGGGGGGCCCCCGGCTCGCGGAGAGCGCGTGTCGTGCGTGTCGCGCGGGCCGGGGCGTGCGAAAGCGGCGGATTCTACCGGTTACGCCGGCCGCCAGCCAGCAGCGCGGGCCCGTTGGTTCCGCCCGGAGCCGGCGCCCGCTTATGATGGGGGCTATGCGGATCCTCCTTACCAACGACGACGGCGTCTACGCCCCGGGCCTGGCCGCCATGCGCGCGGCGCTGGAGCGGATCGCCCACGTAACGGTCGTCGCCCCGGCGAGCGAGCAGTCGGGCGTGGGCCACTCGATCACGTTCCTCACGCCGCTGATGGCGAACCAGGTGTTCGACCTGGACGAGCCGCGCGGCTGGGCGGTCGAGGGCTCGCCGGCGGACTGCGTGAAGCTCGCGCTGGCGAAGCTCTGCATCGACGAGAACGGCGAGTCGTTCCGGCCCGATCTGGTCGTGAGCGGCGTCAACAACGGCTTCAATGTCGGCATCAATGTGCTCTACTCCGGCACCGTGGCCGCCGCCACCGAGGCCGCGCTGCACGACCTGCCGTCGATCGCCGTGTCGCTCGAATGGGACGAGCACGCCCGCTTCAACACGGCCGCCGCGATGGCGGTCAGCGTGATCCAGCGGATGCTCGAGGTCGATGCGTGGCGCGACCACCGCTTGTACAACCTCAACATCCCGACGGCCGCCACCACGGCCACCTCCGGCGCGCCGGAGCTACGCGTCTGCCGGATGGGCGCCCACCGCTGGGACGCGGCGTTCGAGGAGCGGCTCGACCCGAAGGGACGCCGCTACTTCTGGACGGTCGGCACGCCGCCGACCGAGCCCCCCGGCGCCGACACCGACGTGGTCGCCATCCGCGAAGGCGCGCTGTCGCTCACGCCGCTCGAGATCGAGCGCACCTGTGAATCGATGCTCAAGCCGATGGCCGACTGGGGCTTGTCCCTCGGCGCGGCCCCCCAACCTCCGAAGGATCGAGCGGATGATGAATGAAGCACCTGCCAGCGCCAGCGCGGGCCGTCGCCCGGCGCGTGTCCGGTTCGTCCTGCCGGTGGTCGCGCTAGGCGGCTTCGCGCTGGTCGGCTGCGGCGCCGGCGAGTCGAGCGGCCCGTCGGAACTCGACCGGATGGCCCAGCAACTCGAGCAAAAAGTCGCCGACGAGCGCGTGGCCGCCGAGCAGCAAGCGGTGGTCGCCACCGCCGACGAGGTGCAGAGCCTCCGAGCCGAGGCCGATCGCCTGGCCAACGAGCCGCCCAGCCCGATCACCGACGAGGACTACGTGCGCGGCTCGCACCTGAAACGACAGGACATGCTGCAGACGCCCATCCGCGCGGGCATCCGCGCCGAGCAGGACCTCAAGTCCTTCTCGGTCGAGCACGCGCTGAACCTGTTCATGGCTTCCGAGGGCCGCTACCCGAAGGACCACGAGGAGTTCATGGAGAAGATCGTCGAGTTCAACAACATCCAGCTCGAAGAGCTCAAGGACCCGTACGAGCCGTGGTACGACGGCGAAAGCCACACGCTGATGAAGCGGGTGACGCCCGAACACATCGAAGCCGCCAAGGCCCAAGCCGAGTCCGCCGAAGCGGCTCTCCAGGACGGCTGACCCCAATCTCGATCCGCAACCCAAAATCCACTTCCCTCCCCGGGCTGACGCCGCGGGGCTCCGGGCCCAGCGGCCCGCCTCCCCCCTCCTCTTGCTTCCCTCCTCTCGCTACCCCGCTCTCATGTTTCGCTCGCAACGACGCTTGTTCCCGCTAGCCGTGGCGGTCGCCGCCTCGGCCGCTTGCGGCCCGTCGCTCGCCCAAACGAGCTGGGTCTTCGCGCCCGCTCCGTACACGCACAACCCGATGACCGGCGTGCGGACCACGCGGTACGCTCCCGACGCGTGGGTCGAGCCGCTGGACGACCCGCGGCAGACGGTCAGCCGGTACTCGCGCACGACGTCCAACCGCTTCGGGGCCGACGGGTCGAGCGACCAGATCATCGAGGTGCAGAGCTTCGGCAACACGCGCGGCGGCTACGACGCGCAGCGCGAGCGGGGCTTCGACGCGTCGCTCCAGACGCTCGAAGCGCTGGAGCCCTTCCGCCGCAACCCGTTCTTGTTCTTTGGCGGCTTGCAGGGCTTCGGCTACGGCTTCCCCGGCCTGCCCGCCGCGCCGCCCTACGGCGGCTTCGCGGCGCCGCCGGCCGGCTACACGCCGCCGGCCGGGTACGCGCCGCCGCACGGCGCTCCCTACCCAGCCCAGGACCCGAACGCGCCGCAAGCCCCTTACGTGCCCCACCCCGCGGCGGGCGCCGGCGCGGCGGCCCCGCCCCCGCCCGTCGGCCAGCCCGGCACGGCGTACCCCTACCAGCCGCAGACCGGCGCCATCGTGCCGGTCGCCCCGATCGGCCCGTTCTGGGGCGGTTTCCCGGCATTTGGTCCCGGCTTCGGCCACTACCCAGGCGCTCGTTGAGCGATGGCCGACAGGTAGGACGCCGAGCGACGCGGATCGAGCGGAGCGACGCCGACGGCGCGGTTGCTCTCCGCGTTGATCCGCTCGATCCGCGCTAATCCGCGGTCCCCGGTCACCGGCGCAAGCGGCTGGCTTCGTCTCGCCAGTCCTTCTCGGGCCGGTAGTCGACGACCAGCCAGCGATCGCCGCGGCGGGCGAAATCGAGCTCGAGCCCGTCGAAGTAGGCGCCGGTCGTCCCGGTCGGCTTGTGCTGGACCTTGATCAGCGGCTTCAGGCGCGCGGTGGCCACCGCGTCGTCGGCCGTGGGGTCGCCGGGCAGCTCGACCCGCACCTCGCCCCCCTTGCCTGCCGATAGGATCTCGAACATCGGCATCAGGGCTTCGGCGTCGGAGCGGACCTTGTCCGCGCCGGGGTCGACCAGGGCGAGCACGCCGGGCAGGTCGCCAGCCCGGATGCGGTCGAAGAGCGTGTCGACCGCCGATCGAACCGCTTCGCGGGGCGTGACCCACGCGCGTTCGAAGACCACCCCGCCGATCGCCAGCAGCACCGTCGCGGCGAGCAGCAGCAGCGAGTTCCGCGAGCGGGTCTGAACGAACGGGATCGCGCCGGCGGTCACCAGCAGCAAGCCCAGCGCGACGAACGCGGCGGGGCTTTCGAGAAGAGAGGTCATTGGGAGTAGCGAGTTGCGAGGCGCGAGCCTTGAGTTGACAACGCAAACCGCAGTATCCCACAACTCGCGCCTCGCGCCTCGCAACTCGCAACTCGATCACGCCGCCTTGAGCCCCGAGGTCTCTTGGTTCAGCTTGTTGTAGAGCGTCTTGAGGCTGATGCCGAGTTCGGCGGCCGCCTTGGGTTTGGCGCCGTCGTGCCGCTGGAGGGCCTCGTGGATGGCTTCCATCTCGAGGTCGCGGAGCGTGATCGGCCCCCGCGACCGGGCCGCGCCGGTCAGCTGGCGGCGGTTGAAGTGCTGCGGCAGGTCGTCGGCCGTGATCGGCCCCGAGTCGCAGAGGATCGTGGCGTGCTCGATCACGTTGGCGAGCTCGCGTACGTTGCCGGGCCACACGTGGGCGCGGAGCGCGGCGACGGCGTCGTCGGTCAGTTGCTGCTCGATCTTGCTCGCGTGCGGCCGGAAGCGGCGGAGCAGGTGCTCGGCCAGCGTGGGCAGGTCGTCGAGCCGGTCGCGGAGCGGCGGCAGTTGGATCTCGAACGTGTTGATCCGGTACATCAGGTCCTCGCGGAACTCGTCCGCGGCGACCATCTCCGCCAGGTCGCGGTGCGTCGCGCAGACGACCCTCACGTCGATCGAGACCGTCTTGTTCTCGCCCACCCGGCGGACCTCGCGGCTCTCCAGCACGCGGAGCAGCTTGGCCTGCATGGCCTTGGGCAGCTCGCCGATCTCGTCGAGGAAGATCGTGCCGCCGTTGGCGACCTCGAACAGGCCCACGCGGTGCTCGTCGGCGCCGGTGAACGCCCCCTTGGTGTGGCCGAACAGCTCCGACTCGATGAGGGTCTCCGGCAGCGCGCCGCAGTTGATCGCCACGAAGGGCTTGCCCGCGCGGGGGCTCTGGTCGTGGACCGCGCGGGCGACCAGCTCCTTGCCCGAGCCGGTCTCGCCGAGCACGAGGACCGTCGACTCGGTCGGCGCGACCTTGCCGATCAGCGCCTTGACGCGCTGCATGGGCCGGCTGTCGCCGATCAGCGTCGGCGCCCCCTCGATCCGTTCCAGGCGCCGCTGCAGCGCGTAGAACTTCTGGGTCAGCTCGCGCTTGGCCGCGATCCGCTGCAGCAGGGCCTCGATCTCGACCAGCTTGCACGGCTTGGTGAGGTAGTCGAAGGCCCCGTGCCGCAAGGCGGCGATCGCGCTGTCGGTGGTGCTCTTGCCGGTGAGGACGACCGCCTCGGTGGCGGGCGAGATCTCTTTGAGCCGGGCGATGACCTCCACGCCGGTCATTCCGGGCATGTCGAGGTCGACGATGATCGCGTCGTAGTTGTTCTCTTCGATCGCCGTGACGGCGGTGAGGCCGTCGGGGCAAACCGTGACCGTGTGGCCCATCCGCGGCAGCTCGAGCTTCATCAGCTCTTGCAGCGAACGCTCGTCGTCGGCGAACAGCAGGCTCAGGCCGGCGGGCTTCTTGTCGTTGGCGGGCATATCGGTCTAGCGGCTGGGGGGGCACATCGGGTTTCGTCGGTAGTCAGTAGCTGGTTGCAGGTCGGCAGCGACTTGGCTACTGACTACTGACAACTGGCGACGGTCACTTAGGCCGCCGCGGCGATGGGTTGTTCGGTCGGCAGGGTGATCGTGAAGGTCGAACCCCGGCCGACGCCGTCGCTGTCGGCGGTGAGCTCGCCGCCGTGTTCCTCGACGATGCGGTAGGTGATCGACAAGCCGAGGCCGGTCCCCTGCCCCGATCGCCGGCGGGTGAAGAACGGCTCGAACAGGTGCCGCTTGACCTCGTCGGTCATGCCGCAGCCGTCGTCGCGAACGACGATCCGCGCCTTGGCGGCGGCGCCGCGGGGGACCTGCTCGACGGCGACCGTGACCCGGCCGTCGGTGTCGAGGCTGTCCAGGCCGTTCGTGACCAGGTTCAGGATCACCTGCTTCATCTCCTGCGCGTCGACCTCGGCGATGACCGGGTCGCCCGGCAAGAGCACCGCGTGCTTGCGCTTGTACTTGCCGAGGTGGCTGACCATCTCGATGACGCCCTCGACCAGCTCGCGCAGGTCGGCGGGGCGCCGCTGGCGGTCGCCCATGCGCGAGAAGTCGAGCAGCTGCTCGGTGATCTGCTTGCAGCGGAAGGACTCCTTGCCGATCGTTTCGAGGTAGGACCGCACGACCTCCCACTCGGCCGCGTGGGCGGGGTCGTCGCCGCCGAGGTCGGCCAGCCGGCTCTCGAGCGACTCGCTGCACATGGCGATCGCGGCCAGCGGGTTGTTGATCTCGTGGGCCACGCCGGCCGCCAAGAAGCCGACGCTGGCGAGCTGCTCGCTGCGGATCACCTGGTTGGTGCGTTGCTTGACCTGCTGGTCGAGCTCGTCGTGGGTTTGCTTGAAGTTGGCCATCATCGAGTTCATCGCCTCGGCGAGCTCGCCCATCTCGTCGCGCGAATCGAGCGAGATCTGGTGGGCGAAGTCGCCCGACGCCACGCGGCGGGCCGCCTCCACGAGCGACGCCAGCGGGCACGCGATCGCGCGGCGGAAGACCTGCGTGGCCGCCACCAGCAGCAGCAGGGCCGACGCGCAGGTCGCCCACGCCAGGCCGATCGCCAGGTGGTACTGGCTGCGGACCTCGCCCGCCAGCTGCGCGAAGCGGTTGTGCAGGTGGCTGGGCAGCTGAGCGGCCAGCTCGCGCAGCGCGCCGATCTCGGTCTCCAGGGCGTCGGTGTCGCCGCGTAGCTCGTCGTAGAACAGGCTGTCTTCCAGGTCGTCGCGGCGGATGCGGCCGAGGACCGCGTCGATCTCGGCGAGGGTCTTGCGCTCGGGGCCGTCGCCGCTGATGCGGGAGTCGTCGCTCTCGCTGTTGTAGTCCAGCCGGTCCCGGTACTCGGAGAGCGTGTCCTTGAGCCGCTCGAAGCCCGTGCGGTACTCGGCCAACAGCAGCTTCAGCTCCCACGGCGCCGCGGTGTGCTCGCGCTCGGCTTCGGCGACCGCTGCGGCGAACTCGAACGGGTCGTCTAGCGCGCGGCGCGGCTCGAAGCGCTCCAGCCGGCGCGACCGCTCCCGCGCTTGGCCGAGCACCACGTGCAGGTCGGCGGCCCGTTGGTAGAGCTCGTTGGTCAGCGGCAGCTCGGCCGCGCGCACGCTGAGCGTCTTGGCGAGGCCGCGGTACGCGTACAGGCCGTACAGGGCCGCGCAGAAGAGCAGGATCGTGCTGCCCGCGAGCAGCCCCACGCCTACCCTCAGTTTGTAGCCGATCGATCGATGCGAAAGCACGCGCGACCTCCTTGTCGCCGTCAGCCTTCCCCCACGCCCCGCGGCGGGCTTCCTTGCCCGCACCCGCGGCCGGAGGGTAGCAGCCCGGCCGAGTCAAAGACAACGCGGATAGGCGAAGGCCTCAGTTCCTGACCACCCGCCGCATCATCCACACCCCCCAGGCGGCCAGCACCGCGTTGCCCACCCAGACGACCAGCGGCGGCAGCTCGCCGGCCTTGGCCGCGTCGACGCTCACCATCAGCAGCGGGTAGTAGGCCAGCAGGATCGGCGCGAAGCAGAGGAAGAAGCTGGCGAGGAACTCCCCCTTCTGCCGCCAGATGGCCATCGGCACGCCGATCGTGACGAAGGCCAAGCAGCTGAAGCCGTTCGCCCACCGCCGGTAGGGCTCCAGCGCCAGCCGCCGGCTGTGCCGCTCATGTGCCCGCAGCCGACGCTCCAGGGGGGCCCACGCGTCGGGGCCGAGGCGGTCGAAGTCGCCGGTCGTCATGGCCAGCGTGCGCTCGGTGGCTTGCTCGTGCCGGACCTCGGCCTGTTGGCGGGCGACCTCGCGCAGCTCGCGGTCGATCTCCCCCAGCGCGTAGTTCGACGGGCTCCGCGACCCCTCGGCAGCGCCGAGCACCTCGGCCAGGTCGATCTCGCGCTCGACGGCCTCCTTGTTGGCGATGCTGACGTCGCCCTCGACGTGGATGCCGTCGAACCGCACGACGATCTTCCGCCGGTCCGGCGAAGAGCGTAGCTCGGCCGACGCGGAAGAGATCGTCCACGGCTCGCCGCCGTCGGACGACTGCACGGTGACCGTCGGCATCAGCAAGCGCCGGCCGTCGACCTTCTTCACATTGATCTGCACGCCCCCTTCGGCGTAGCTGCGGTGCAGCGCGAGCTGGCGGTAGATGACCTGCTCGAGCGACTCGACAAACACCCGCTGCACGCCCAGCCGGCCCCAGGAGACCGCCAGGTCGTTCAGGGCCACCGCGCCGAAGCTCGTTAGCAACGCCAGCACGAGCGTCGGCTGGGCCAGCCGCCACGGCGAGATGCCCAGCGCCTTGGCGGCGATCACCTCGTTCGCGGCCGACAGCCGGCCGTACACGCTGGTGGTCGCCAGCAGCATGGTCCCCGGCACCGCGAACTGCATCGCCTGCGGCAGCAGGTAGGGGGTCATCCGCAGCAGCGGCCCCAGGCCGAGCCCCTTCTGAACCGCCTCGCGGCCCACGAGCGCCACGAAGATCAGCGCGGTGAGGCCGGCCAGCGTGAGCAGGAAAACCTGCAGCAGCTCGAACAAGACATAGCGCTGGAGCTTTTTCAACTCAGGGGCCGGCGGGCGGCGGTTCGGGGGATCGGCGGGCGGCGAACGGTAGCAAGCCGCCGCGCGGCCGAGAACAACACTTCCCCGCCCCAACGGCGGTCACCCGCATGAGATTCTGTTTGAAACGCGACACGACGAAGAATTTTTGCGTGTTGCGTTTCGCGCGTGCGTTTCCGCCCTTAACCCCCTGCCGAGAAACGACTTAGGGAAGCGTTACACGTCGCCAAAAGTGCGCTCTCCCGCACCCCGCGCGCCGCGGCTGGTTGGATAATTATCCGGCTTGGCCCGCCCAGCCCCGCCGGAAATTGCCGCGGCTCACGGCGCGTGCTCAAGCGCGCGGAACACCGCGTCGCGGGCCGCTTCGCCGTCGATCGACGTAACGACCTCGACGTTCGGCTCCGCCGCCGGCGTGTTGCGGCGGTCGAACACGGTCTGGCCGTGGGTCAGCTCGCCGAGGGTCTCCACGTCGACGTGCATCGCCTGTTTCTCGACCAGGCCCGGGTGGGCCGCCGCCACGACCGCCGCCACGGCGTTCAGCCGCACCCCCTCGATGCCGAAGCGTTGCCGGTACGCGCGGTAGAAGCCCGGCAGGATCTCCGCCAGCAGCCGGCAGGTGCGCGACCCGCGCGAGCGGACCAGCTCCAGCAGGTCGAAGCCGAACGTCAGCTCGTTGGTCACGTCGAGCGGCAGCAGCGTGACCGGCGCGTCGGCGCGGAACACCTCGCGCGCGGAGCCCGCGTCGCAGTACACGTTGAACTCGGCCGACGGGGTGACGTCGCCGCCGACGCCGACCGAGCCGCCCTGCGCCACGACGCCCGACACGCCGTTCAGCGCGTCGGCCTCGCGCGTGAGCACGGCGGCCAGGTTGCTCATCGGCCCCACGCCGATCAGCAGCACGTCGCCCGGCCAACGGCGGACCTCCTCGGCGATCACCTTCGGCGACAGGTGGCGGTTGGCCTTCTCTGCGACCGGTATCTCCGCGCCGCCGAGCCCGCCCGGGCCGTGCAGGTCGCGCGCGTCGGTGCGCAGCGGTTGCAGCGGGTCGGCGACCCCGATACGCGGCCGCAGCGGCGGATCAACCCGCTCGACGATCGCTTGCAGGTTCCGCGACGCCTGCTCGGGCCCGACCACGCCGCCGGTGGCCGTGAGGGCGACGACCTCCAGGTTCGGCTCGGCCAGGGCGAAGCAGACCGCGACCGCGTCGTCGATGCCCGGGTCGGTGTCGAGGATGACCTTGCGTGGCGGCATGCGGCAAAAGGGGGGTTGCGTCGTTCGGTATCGATCGGTTGTGGCGAGCGGGGCGAGATGGGAAAGGGGGAATGCGGAAAGGGGAAAGGGGAAAGCCGCGCAAGCGACTCGTTCATTCCACTTTCCGCATTCCCCTTTCCCCTTTCCCCTTTGTACTCACCCCGGTCGCTGGCCCGCCGGGTCCCGCTCCGAAGAGCGCGCGGCGCCTCGCATCCTGGCGGGCGGGTGGGCGCCGGCTTATCCTTCACGGGTTATCCCGCACCGCCCGCCGCGCCGCAATGCGGTTTCCTCCCCAGCGCGGCGTCCCGCCCGCCCGCTTTGCAGCATGACTCTCGTGGTCCGCGACACGCTCGACCGGCTCTCGGCGGGCCAGGGGCTGTCTGTCGAGCAGATGCGCGACGTGCTGGGCGAGGTCATGGCCGGCCGCGTGGGCGAGGCCGATATCGCGCGGCTGCTGACGCTGCTCGCGGCCAAGGGAGAGACCGTCGACGAGGTGGCCGGCGCCGCGCTGGCGCTCCGCGAACACATGACGCCGATCCGCACGTCGCGGCCGCGCGTGGTCGACACGTGCGGCACCGGCGGCGGCGGCTCGAAGACCTTCAACGTGAGCACCACCGCGGCGATCGTCGCGGCGGCGGCCGGCGCGGCGGTCGCCAAGCACGGCAACCGCAGCGTGACCAGCCGCACCGGATCGGCCGACGTGCTGGCGGAGCTCGGCGTGAACATCGACGCGGGCGTCGCGCAGGTCGAGGCCTGCCTCGACGAGCTCGGCCTGTGCTTCTGCTACGCGCCGCTGATGCACCCGTCGATGAAGCGAGTCTCGGCGGTGCGGAAGCGGCTCGGCACACGCACGATCTTCAACGTGCTGGGCCCGCTGGCGAACCCCGCCGGCGCGACGCGCCAGCTCCTCGGCGCCGGCCTGCCCCACCTGCGCACGCTGCTGGCCGGCGCGATCAGCAAGCTCGGGACCGAGCGGACGCTGGTCGTCAGCGGCGAGGACGGCCTGGGCGACGTCACCATCAGCGGCGTCACGAACGTGTCGGACGTCACGCCCGGGGGCACGCGGGAGTACCGCTGGACGCCCGAGGACTTCGGCCTGGAGCGGAGCGGCACGACGGGCCTGGAGGTCGAGAGCCCCGTGCACAGCGCGATCGTCATCCGCAAGGTGCTCAAGGGGGAGCCCGGCTCGCCGCGCACGATCGTGGTGCTCAACGCGGCCGCCGCGCTGGTGGCCGCCGGCGAGTGCGACGAGCCCCGCGAAGCGGCCCGCCGCGCCGCCGCGGCGATCGACTCCGGAGCGGCCGCCGAGCTGCTGGCGAAGCTAGCCGAGCGGTCGCACCAGGAGGCTTGAGGGGTGAGGGGTGAGGGACGAGGGAAGGGAGCCCCAGGGCGTCAGCCCGGGGAGAGCCCCGAGAGAAGCGAGCCCCAGGGCGTCAGCCCGGGGAGAGCCCCGGCGCCACCGGCAGCGCAGCGCTTGAGCCGCACGCGCTAGCGTCGGGCGAACTCACGCTTGCGGTCGGTCATCTAGAGAAACGTCGGCCACGTGGCGGGCCGTGCCCCCCCGACGGGCTAGGCGGCCGACCGATCTGCTGAACCTTTGGGCGGCTCGCGGCGTATCAGGCTCCGGAACAGGGAGTCGGCCGGGGTTTGGCCGGGCTCCACTTGCCTCGGATTCCCCCTCGAACAGCGTCTGTTGACGGAGCACACCCCGACATGCCCATCGCCGCAACCAAGCGCGCCGCCGCCCTCGCCCATCGCCGCCTCCGCCGGACTTGCGAAGAGGTCCGGAGCGACTGGACCGCCCGGGAGCGCCGGCGCCGCCGGATCGAGGCCTTCCAGATGCAGATGCGGCTGGCCCGGCTGATGGGCCTGCAGCCGGCGCCGATCGCCGTGCGGGCGCCGAACGCCGCACGCCCCAGGTAGGGCGGCCATAGGCTGGACTGAGCGATGGGTCGGGCCGGCGCATTGGCTGCTGCGGCTCATGCGTCGCTATAGATGTCAACTAGACCAGACGATTTGGCCGCGCTAATCAGGCCGGCGTCGAGGGTCGCGAGCCGAAGGCCGTCGCGTCTTGCCAATTCGAGATAGGCGGCGTCGTAGGCCGTCACTCGCGTCGCGACGGCTAGATCGAGGAGAGCCCGCGGATCCGCGAGCGGAGCCGTGACGAGACGAAAGCTATCGACTGCGGCGAGGAAATCGATCGCTTTCTCCCAATCGATGCGGTTCCGCTTGGCCATGTTGGTCCAGAGCACGTTCCAGAGCTCGTACCAGAAGATCGACGGGACGGCGCCGCCGACTCGGCCGAGCTCGTCCAGGACTCGCTCGGCGTAACGCTGCTCCTCGTCGGGGAACGCCAGTGGCAAGATCGCAGAGACACCGATCACCAGCGGCTTCATTCGCGCCCCAACTTTCGATCGGCCAAGACCTCTTTCAGAGTTGCTCCACCGAACATGCCCTCGAGTGCGCGAAACCGTTCCCGCACGGCGTGCACGTCGAAGCTACGGTCCGACGCGCTTCGTCTCTGAATTGCTTGCTTCCCGGCACGCTCGATGAAGGCGCTGACGTCGCCTCCGGTCGCCGCGATTGCGTCGTAGAGTTCATCGGAAATGTGGACTTCCTTCATGCCCCTATCCTCGCCAGCATCGGCTGGGAGCGTCAAGCTCGGGTGGGTTGACTCCGCCTCACAGGACGTTGCGTAAGCCCTCGGCCCGACGTGCCGTTAGGTCGGTGTAGACCGGACCAAGCCCAGCGCCGGTCCGGCGCAAAACGGCGCGCCTGCCCGACCGGGGCTGCGCTCGTTCTGGCCTACGGGCTAGGGCGCCTCGACTTGCTCGCCGCCGTTGCGTGTGAAGAGGGCCTTCAAGGTTGCGGGGTCGATGTCTAGCGGGATGGCGCTGACGTGGCCGTCGGCGTACCCCCCCAGAAAGACGCCGGGGTGCAGCGAGCCGATGCCCGCGACCGGGTCGGCCGCGTGGGCCGCGACGTCGTAATCGGCAGGCTTCGTCCACTCGACGGCGTGTTCGTCGTCGACCTGGACGACGGCGAGGGTCTTCGCCGTGCCGTCGGTCATGCTGCGGAATTGCAGGCCGTTCTCGCCGGGCGGGAAGAGCGTGTCGCTCCCCGCGACGGCGAGGTAGTGGGTCTTTCCTTCGGTGATGTCGAGCCCCGACGACGGGTCGATGAGCGTCTCGGGCATCTGGGACAGCAGCGCTAGGTTGTGGGGGCTGTCCCACGGCTCGTCGAGGTGAAACCGGTCGTAGAGGGCTTGCTCTTCGATGTACGGCAGGATAGCGACCCGCCAGCTCAGCAGCGGCGCGCGGTCGGCGCCGCGGATCGCTTGGGGAGGGAACGCCCCGTCGGTGTCGTGGTGGTTGTGCAGAGCGAGGAGGATTTGCTTCATGTTGCTCATCGACACGTTGCGTCGGGCCGCTTCACGCGCGGCTTGCACGGCGGGCAGCAGCAGGGCGACAAGCAGACCGAGGCTCGCTGCATAAACGGCCGCGTCGGGCTCGGCGACGTTCATTTCGCCAATAAGGAACACTCGGTCGTCGTCGCGCCGCGGCGTGAACCTCGCTACTTGCCGCTCAAAAGAGCGAATCGAGTACTCTGCCATCGCTCGTTGGATAGGGTCGTCGCTGCCCGCGAGTTCCTGGAACTCCTCGCTGCCGAACATGTTGGCGCGCAGCTTATCGATCGCCGCGAGGATCAGCCCCTCCAGTCGGTCGCCGTCGCGCGCGTCGTTCGCGTACACGGTCAGCGACGACTCGCGCTCGCCCGCCAGGTCGACCGCGACGACCGCGCCGCTGACGAGGTCGACCGCTCCGAGGTACTTCTGCCCCTCGGGCGGGATATCGCCGCGGGCCTGGTTGAGGCCGAGTTGGATCAGCGGGCGGAGCGGCTCGAGGATCACCGCGCCGTGCAGGTGGTTCTGGTCGCCGCCGAGCGTGCGCATGGCCGACGCGAGCGGGGGCTCCCCTGCTTCGGGCTCCCCTGTGTCGGGCGCCCCTGCGTCGGCGCGGGGCTTGAGCAGCCGGCGGAGCACCGCCTTGGCGCCGACCGCGAGCGTGCCCTCGTCGAGCGTGCAGAAGCTCGGCAGGAAGGCTTGCTGGCTCTCGAGGAACGGGCGGCCCTCGAGCTCCGAGGGGGTCGTGTGCGCGGTCAGGCGCGGGTCGAGCTGGTCGAGCGACACCTGGGCCGACGTGTGGACGACCATCGCCCACAGCGGCAGCGGCCCGGCGGGGGGCTCGGCGATGACGGTCACCCGCTCGATCGACTCGACGCCCACGCCGAGGAACTCTTCGCTCGCCGCGGCGGCCACCTCGATCGGCCAGGGCTCGGCGACTTCGGTCCGCAACGCGTCGGCGAGTCGCACGGTGACCGCCGCCACGCTCCGCGGCGTCAGCGCCGCCGCGGCCGACGGGGGCTCGGCCTTCGCCGCGGCAATCGGAGAGAGCCAGACGCTAACGCTCAGCACGACGCGCCAAGCACAGGATCGCTGCGGGGCCATTGCGGGGTCGCCCAGGGTTCTGCGGGGGGGGACGCGGGCAGTTTAACCGAAGACCGCCGCCGGGTGGGGGGAAGGTGGCTGTCGGCTGTCGGCTAATCGCCTGACCACTGACCACTGACCACTGACCCAGCCGCCACCGGCCACGCTACCCCAGCCCGGTTAGCGCGCCGTCGCCGCAGAAGTCGGGGTTGCCGAAGCTCTGGAGGTCGTCGCCGTAGGCGCCGGCGAGCCACATCAGCAGGCGGTTGTGGGGCACGCCGCCGAAGTCGATCGCCCGGCCGCCGCTCACGTTCCACGTGCGCGGGTTGCGCCCGCCGACGAGGAGGAACGGGATGTCGTCGCGGGTGTGGTTGTTGCCCTTGCCGAGCTCGTTGGTCCACACGATCAGCGTGTTGTCCAGCAGCGTGCCGTCGCCGCCGGGCTCGGGGGTCTCGTCGAGCCGCTTGGCCAGGTGGGCGATCTCGCCGGCGTACCAGCGGTTGATGCGGGTGAGCTTGGCGACGGCCTCCGCGTCGGCGTCGGGCTTGTGGGACAGCTCGTGGTGGCCCTCCTGGACGTCGAGCCACCGCATCCGCGCGCCGCCGACGGACTGCGTGTACTGCAGCGTCGCGACGCGTGTGAAGTCGCACGCCAGCGCGTTGACCATCAGCTCGATCTGCATGCGGCTGATCTTCGGCATGTTCTCGTCGGACTCCCCCACGCCCGGCTCGAGGTCCGGCACGGGGTGGTCCAGTTCGGCCGTGTCCTGCTCGGCCTCCAAGCGGAGGTGCATGTCGTGGACGAACTGGGCGTTCTCCTGGAGCACGCGGCGGTCGTGCTCGCCCACCAGGTCGCTCACGCGGCGGAACTCTTCCTGCACGCTGCCGAGCACCGAGCGGAGCGACTCGCGGTCGCGCGTGTCGCCGTACAGCTTGGCGAGCATCTGGTAGGGGTCGTCGATCGGCGCGAGCGGCTTGTTCGCGCCGGCGTAGACCATGCGGGTCCAGGTGTTCGCGCGGTTGGGCACGACCACGCCGAACTCGAGCGAGCCGAACCGCGTCTGGCAGTCGGGCCGCGCCTGGAGGAACCCGCGGAGGTGTTGGTCGATCGACATCCCGCTGGACCAGCCGGCGGGGGTGTCCGACCCGCCTTGCACGTTGCCGGGCAGCAGCTCGATGCCGGTGAGCAGGCAGCCGATGCCGCGCATGTGGCCGTCGCCGTCGCCCCGGATCTGGTTGTTGAGGCCCTTGAGCAGCAGCGTGCGGTCTCGGAACGGGGCGAGCGGCTGGAGGATCTCGGGCAGCGCGTCGGCCTCGGCGAGGGGGCCCGGTTCGGGCCAGAAGTGCTTGGGGATCGTGCCGTTCGGGCTGAACACGACGATCAGCCGCTGCCGGGGCGGCGCCGGCTCGACGCCCGCCAGCGCGGGCAGCCCCTGCAGGAACGGCAACGCGACCGGCGCGACGCCGGCCGCGCGGAGGAACTCGCGGCGGCTGGCGTACGACAGGCGATGGGTCATGGTCGATTCTCGCTTGCGATTGTTCGGATTATCCACGGAGCGGCTTGGTCGTTGGTCCTTCTTGATTCGCTCCGTGTGCTCCGTGCCTCGGTGGTAGGTTTCAAAGCGGCTGGCCAGCCCGTGCCCGACCTTGATTCACTCGGCCAGGGCGGCGACCGTGGCGGCTTCGGCCAAGAGCCACGGGATCTGGAACCCGCTGTTGCGGAAGCCCTCGAGCAGGCGGGCCTCGGTCTCGGGGCCGTAGGCCTCGATCGGCTGCTTCGTCAGGTGGCGGAAAAGTTGCTTGACGAACGAGCGGTGCACGTCGTCCGAGCCGGCCAGGAAGTAGGCCAGCTCGCGCGCGTCGTCCAGGCGCACCTCGCTGCCGTCGGTGGCGATGTAGCCGCCGCTGGAGTCGACCGGCTTGTCGAGGTCGGTCGGGCGGTAGCGGCCGACCGCGTCGAAGTGCTCGAGCGTGAACCCCAGGTCGTTAATCAGCACGTGGCACGCCTGGCACTGCCCCGGGCTGGTCTGCAGCGTGACGCGCTCGCGGACGCTCAGGTCGGGGGCGAGCTCCGGCGCGAGGGGGGCGACCGCCTCGGGGGGTGGCTTGAGCCGGCGGCCGAGCACGTTGCGGGCGAGGAACACGCCCCGGTGGATCGGCGACGGCTCGCTGTAGTAGGAGAACGCGGTCACCAGCAGCGGGTGCGTGACCACGCCGGCGCGGAGGTGGGTGTCGCGCGGCGCTTTGACGAAGAAGTCGTCGCCGTGGGCGGCGGGGTCGTCGACGTCGAAGTCGGCCTCCACGCCGAGGAACGCCGCCAGCCGGCGGTTGACGTACAGGTCTTCGGTGAGGAAGAGCGTGCGCAGGTCGCCGTCGCCGCGCCACACGACCTCTTCGATCAGCCGCTCGAGCGACGCGAGCATGTCGGCCGCTACGCGCTCGTTGAAGTCGGGGAACGCCTCGGGGTCGCGCGACAGGTTGTCCACGTGGTCCAGCTTCAGCCACGCGCGGAAGAAGTCGTCGAGCTTGGAGCGGGCGCGGAGGTCGTCGCGCATCCGCTCGGCGTGCCGGCGGAGCTGCGCGGCGTCGGCCAGCTCGCCCCGCGCGGCGGCCTCGCGGAGCGCCTGGTCCGGCAAGCCGTCCCACAGGTACAAGGCCAAGCGGGCCGCGTTGCGCTCCGACGGCGTCGCGCCGAGCAGGGCGACCTCGGGGTAGAGGAACATCGGGTTCTTCAGCGTCGAGAGCAGCGCGAGCTCGGCCGCCTCGGTGAACGGCCGCGGGTCTTGGTCGCTGTCGTCGGCGAAGTGGCGATCGACGAGCCGCTGCTGCTCTTGGTCGGTCAACGGGCGGCGGAAGGCTCGCTCGGCCAGCCGGCGGCAGAAGTCCCTGGCGCCGTCGGCCGTGAGCTCCTCGCCGCGCTCTACGCCGGCCAACTGCGGCAGGTCGGCGAGGATCGCGTCGGTCGCTTCGAGTGCGGCGTTGGTGGCGGACTCGTCCCAGCCGGCGGAGATCGCCGCGCCGCGCACGTAGCCGACGCTCCGGTCGTCGTCCGGGAAGGGCGTCGCGGTGACGTGCACCGCCGGGCTCCACCGCGGCGACAGGTAACGCGCCGGGATCAGCTCCTCGACGCACCCCGGAGGCTTCCAAGCGAGCGCGAGCTCGAGGTCGGCCTCGCGGATCCGGGTGGCCGACACCCGCAGCCGGTACACCCGCCCGCCGACGAGCGTCGCCGCGCCGCGTAGCTCCGGCTCGTCGTCGGAGCGTACCGATCCGTCGATCAGCTCCCGGTCGTTGACGCTCACACGCACGCCGTTGCGGGTGCGCGCGATGAACTCGTAGTCGCCTGTGACCGGCGCGAGGAGCGATCCGTTGATGTCGACGTGCACGTCGATCCGCGTGTTGCCGAACTCTTCCTTGCCCTCTGCGTTGGGGTCGCGGAAAGCGTCCGGCAACTCGTCGAGTTGCGTGAGCCGGAAGTCGATCCGCGGCAAGCGCAGGTCGCGCGGCTCGGCGACCGAGCCGGTGTTCACCTTGGTGCGAAAGTGCGCCTTCACGCCCCGCTCGTCGGTCCACCGGCCGTGGCCGCGGAACTCGGCGACCAGGTCGGCCAGCGTCTGCCGGTACTGCCGCACCGTCAGCCGCGACAGCTCGCGGCGCGGCGGCGCGTTGCGCGCCTGGGCGATCGGCGAGTAGAACGCCTGGTGCGCGTAGCGGGCGATGGCTTCGGCCTCGGGGCCGACGCAAGCGGCCGGGTCGCCCTCGGGCATCGTGTCCGAAATGACCCGCGCGAGCTCGCGCACCGGCAGGTCGCCTACCAGCGGCGAGCTGTAGTAGTCGGTCCCCTGCCCTTTCTCGCCGTGGCAATCGGCGCACTGGGCGGCGAACAGCTCGGCGCCGCTGGGCGCACCCTCCGCGGCGGCGCCGACGCCGGCGGGCGCCAGCGCAATTGATAGCAGCCAGATTCGTAAGGTCTCGGGTCGCATCGCACTCCGGAGCGGGCTCGGGCGTGATTCGCTACGGAAACCTTACTCACTCGGGTTGCCGCATAGCAAACCCTGCAGGGGGGACTCCCCACACCGCTCTCACCCGTTGGCGGCGGGAAACCGGTCGAAGAAAACGACTTCCGACTTGTCTAATTGCCCGCCCCGGGGCTGCGCCGGCTGGGTCGCTTTGCCGACGACGACCATAAAGGCGATCTCGTGCCCGTCGGGAAGACCGATGATATTGGCGACCTGGTCGGGGTCGAAGCCGATCATCGGGCACGAGTCATAACCCATCGCCTTGGCGGCGAGCATGATCGTCTGGCCGGCGATCCCGGCGGAGCGCATCAGCTCGTCGTGCTGCACCTGCTCGCCGCGCGACTGGTAGAACTGCCGGATCATCGGCACGATCTGTTCCCGGGCCGACTCCGGCGCGTTGCGCCAGTAGCGCTCGGGCTCCTTGGCCCACGAGCGGGGATCGCCGCAGATCACGATGGCGACCGACGCGTCGGTCACCTGCGCTTGATCCCACGCGGCGGCGCGGAGCTGCTTTTTCTGCTGAGCGTCGCGCACGACGACGAACCGCCAATTCTGGATGTTGAACGAGGTCGGCGACAGCAGCGCCAGGTCGAGCAACTGCCGCAGCTGCTCCTCGGGGATCGCGAAGTTCGGGTCGTAGTTCTTGACGCTGCGGCGCTCGCGGATGGCGGTGAGGGTGTCCACGCTATGCCCCGGATTGGGTTGGCCCACAAACGATGCGAACGAACACGAACAAGCAGCCGAGCTCTGCCCGCGCTTTTCCATTCGCGGGTGCTCGCACGATTCGGAGGAGAATCAAGTCTCGTACATGATCCGCCCGTGCGATTGGCTGCGGCTGATGCGGTCGGTGGCGTACAGGCCGGCCAGCACGAACTCGACGCAGCTGGCCCGCACGGCGGCGTCCTCCGACGCGTTCACCTCGAAGGCCTTGTCCCACGCGGGCGGGACACGCTGGAGCAGCTCGGCGTAGTGGCGCGACGGGAGCATGTCGCCGACCTCGATCTTCACGCCCTGCGAAAAGACCTCGGCGATCTCCGCCAGGCCGTGCTCGTCGACGTACTCGGAGAACACCGTGGCGATCGCCTCGGCGATGACCGCGTCGAGCACCTGACGCTCGCTCATCTGGTGCGAGCCCATCAGGTCCAGCTCGAGCTTGCCGAGGCTGCTGGCGTACAGGTGCCCCAGGTCGCTGATCCGCGGCACGGCGGGCGACTCGCCAAGGACCGCCGCGCGGCGCCGCGCCGACGCGATCATCGTGCGGTAGTTGGCGATCGACAGCCGCGCCGACACGCCCGACTCGTGGTCGACGTACTTCGATTCGCGCGCCGCGCGGCTGATCTCCTCGACCAGCTCCTTCATGAAGAAGGGAACGACGACCGGTTGCGGATCTCGGGTTTCCGATTGCGGAGTTCCCTGGTCAGAATCCGCATCCCGCAATCCCGGATCCGCAATGGAGTCCACCTCTTGCTCCAGGATCTCCACCCCCAGCGCGCGTTCCAGCGGGTAGTGCGTGTGGATGATCGATCCGATGCGGTCCTTGAGCTGCGGGATCACCTTGCCGGAGCGGTTGTAGGTGGCCGGGTTCGCGCTGAAGAGGATCATCACGTCGATGTCGAACTTCACCGGGTAGCCGCGGATCTGCACGTCGCGTTCTTCGAGAATGTTGAACAGGCCAACCTGCACCAGCTCGTCGAGCTCCGGCAGCTCGTTCATCGCGAACAAGCCGCGGTGCATCCGCGGGATGAGCCCGAAGTGGAGCGCCTCCTCGGCGCCCATGCTCACCCCGGCGGCGAGCATCGCCGGGTCGATCTCGCCGATGATGTCGGCGAACTTGGTGCCCGGCGCCAGGCGCTCGGCGTAGCGGTCCTCGCGCCGCCACCACGCGATCGGCACGTCGTCGGCCGGCGTGCCGTTGACCAGCATGCGGCCGCGGCTGGTGATCGGGCGGAAGGGGTCGTCGTGCAGCGGGATCTTGCGGTCGTCCAGGTACGGGATCGCCGGGTCGAGGAAGTCGACCAGGCGCCGCATCAGCCGGCTCTTCGCCTGGCCCTTCTCGCCGAGGAACAGCAGGTCGTGCTGCGCCAGCAGCGCGATGCAGAGCTCGGGGACGACCGTGTCGTCGTAGCCGACGATGCCGGGGAACAGCTCCTCGCCGGACTTCAAGCGAGCGAGGAAGTTGTCGTGGACTTCTTGCTTGACGGTCTTGCTGCGCCAGCCGGCGTTGCGGAGTTCGGCGAGCGTGCGGGGCGGGTGCGAGAGGTCAACAGGCATCGGGCCGGGCGGGAAGGGAGGCAGGCGGGTCGCGGGGTGAGCCCTACTATAGGGGACGCCCCCTCGCCGGCGAGTCGCCCGATGCCTAGCACGCGTTTAGCCCAGCCCTGAAGCATGAGAACCACGACGGGCACGAAGGACACGACGGCTGCCCTCGCGGGTCCAAACGTGACGGCTCTTCCGGTCGCCGTCCCACCCCGGCTCGCAGAGCACCCGGGTGCAGACCCGGCGGAGCATGCGTCGTGCTCGTTGTGTCCGTCGTGGTTAAACAAAAAACGGCCCGCCTGGGAGCCAGGCGGGCCGCTCGTTTCGATTTGGGATCGGAGTGCGGCTCAGGCCGACGGGGCGGGGTCTTCGCCGTTCTTCCACGGGCCGGCCAGCTTCTGGTAGTCGGGCGGGATGAGCTTGCTGCCCTTGTCGCCGGCGTGCCAGCCGGGCACGTGCTTCGGCGAGGCCTCCTGGTAGGACATCTTCTCCCACTGCTTGGCCCACGACTCGTCGGCGTCGGAGTAGGTGAGCGAGTCGGGGTTGAAGTGGAACGCGCGGCCCTCGCGGTAGCTCTTCGCGCCGAGCTTCACAACGGCCATCGCGGCGGCGCCCAGCTCGGGCGAGCAGTTGACCTCATCGGGCGTGTCTTCCTTCACGCACTTCACGAAGTTCTTGAAGTGGGCGAAGGAGGTGTCTTCGGGGCGGCCCACGTCGACGCGCTCGTCCTTGATCGACGAGTCGTGCGTGACCTGCGGCCGCTCGGCGACGAAGTCGTAGCCCGAAAACTCCTCGCCGGTCCCCAGCACGGCCGAGCCGAAGTGGCCGCGGATGATCTGCCGGATCGGCGTGTTGCTGCAGCACATGGTGGCCGTGACCAGGCCCTGCACGCCCTGCGGGAAGTCGGCGACCACGGTCGCCACGTCGGGCGCCTCGCGGCCGTCGTACTCGAGGTAGATGCCCCCCGCGCCGACCACACGGCCCGGCCAACGCAGGCCGGTGGCTTTGAGCATGGAGGTCGTGCGGTGCACGAACAGGTCGGTGTACAGGCCCGAGCCGAAGTCCCAGTAGCAACGCCACTGGGCGAAGCGGGCGCGGTCGAAGGGCTGCTCGGGGGCGAGGCCCTCTTCGTGGCCGACGAACGTGGCCCAGTCGATGTTCTTGGGCGTCATGTCGCGGGTCAGCTCGTAGTACCGCCACTGGCCCATGTCCGAGTTGCGGAAGAACTCGGTCTGGTACTGCATCACCTTGCCGAGCTTGCCGGCGCAGATGTCCTCGTTGATCTTGCCCCAGACCGGCAGCGACGTGCTCTGCACGCCGACCTGCATCGTCTTGCCGGACACCTTCCACGTGCGGTAGACCTCGACCGCCTCGTCGACGGTGTGGGTCATCGGCTTCTCGCAGTACACGTGCTTGCCGGCCTTGAGCGCGTCGATCGTCTGCCGCGCGTGCCAGTGGTCGGGCGTGGCGATGACGACCGCGTCGATCGAGTCGTCGTTGATGATGTCGCGGTAGTCGCCGGTCTTCGACACGGCCTTGCCGGTCTCCCGCTCGATCCACGCGGCCTTGTCGTCGCGGTAGCGGCTAAACACGTCGCACACGGCCGCGCACTCGACGGAGCCGCCGTTCTTCTGCAGCTTGATCGCCGAGTTGATGTGCGTGTCGCACCGGCCGCCAACGCCGATGAAGCCGATCCGCAGACGGCCGTTGGGCCCCGTCGATCCGCTCGCCGCTCCGAGCGCCGAAGTCCCTACGGCCGAAGCGGCGGTGGCGCCAGAAGCGGCGAGGAATCCCCGGCGGGAAAGACTAGCTGGCTTCATCGAAGGAGTCTCCAAATAAGAACAGGGCGGCCAACGCGAGGCTCGGGGCCCCCGAAAGGCCCCGCGACAAGCCTAATAGGCGACCGGGCAGGATACCAGTTCCCCGGGGGGGTGTGCCGCCACCGGAGACCCCTATTATGCGGGCGCGAATCGTCGGGGGCCAGTGCCGCGGGAGGGATCCGGCTGAGGGCGCCGGCGGCTCGACCGCGGGCCGTGGGCGGCAGCGGCCGCCGCCGAGGGGCCTCTGGCGAGGGCCTGCCGCCAGACCTGACGCGCCGCGGCCGGCGGCGCCGACCGAGAGGAAGCCCTGCGGCGGCTACGGTTTCACCACCCGCGACGCGAGGCTCAAGACACGCCGGAACGGACGCGACACGATTCGCGAGCCGGGCGCCACGCGCAGCAGCATCTGGTAAGGCCTGCGAGAGAGCGGCGCCTCGCGCGCGGCCGCCAAGGCCAAGCGCCACGCCGGGCCCCGGCCGCTGTCGGGCGTCGCCAGGCGCCGCCGGGCGCTGTCGAGCAGGAACAGGTGCGCCACCCCCGCCCGCGCGAGCTCGTCGCGGTGCTTGCGGAAGAAATAGGCGCGGACGTCGTGGTTCTCCTGCGCCTGCAACGACTTCCGCTCCAGCCCGTGCGCGGTAGACGAGCTGACGGTCGTCGGCACGGACCGATTCCGCCCCGAGCCGATCCGGATGGCGCCCCCGGCGTTGGGCGTCGGCGCGATCGCCGCGCCCGACGCCGCGGGTTGCGGCCTAACCCGACGCGGCCGCGGCGTGAGTGATGGCGCTGCGTCGCCTGACGTGTTCGACCATGTGGACGACGAGCCGCGCGAACGCTTCTTTCTTGCTCGCAGTGGCCGAACACACGTCTTCGATCTGCTCGCGCAGCTCGGCGAGCTCTTCCAAGTCGACGTAGTAGGTCTGGTCGCAGTCGATCACGTGCATCGACCACTCCGCGAACACCCGTGAGGAGGCCTCTTCCGTCAACAGGACCGTGACGGACGAGTGCCGATGGTCACGCCTGATTTTCCTCATCAAGCCCGCAACCAACGCGTCTTCGCCCTCGAGCACCTGCACAAAGTAATTGCCGATCCGCAGCAGCACGCCCGAGATCTCCACCCGTGCGTTCGCGGCGGCGAAGCGGAAGCACATCGACTGCAGGTCGCCGTGCGTAAACGCCTGCTCGGCTTTGCTCACGTACATGGTTCGCATCATGGGCGGGGCGCTGCTTGGAGTCGATGGAACTCTTGGTTGGGGCACTCCGGAGCACGGGTCGCCGACGACCCGGCAAGAGGAGAGTAGCTCGCGGAAACCCGCCCCTCGGGTCGATCGACTCCGCGGCGCCCCACGCCCTGCGCGCCACAACCGTCACACACGCCAAGATCCTTCGGCGCGTGGCGCGCGCACCGGCAGGCTGCGGGCCAGCCCGCAGCCCACCTACCGCCGACCCGTGGACGCCGTCAGCCGCACCCTTGCCGCCGTCACCGAGAAGACGGCTTCGGGTCCTTCCGGGTATGCGGCCTCCGGGGCGGAGATCCCTCGGCGTGGGCGGGCCCCTCCAGCGGGGCTCGGCAAACGCCGCTGGCCGGTCGAGCGGGCGATCGCATGGGTCCAATAACACCGGGAAGTCAGCGCCCGACGCGACCGCAAAGCGACGCACTACGACGCCTTCGTCGGACTCGCCTGCGCACTCATCGCCTACAAACGACTCGCGGCGTAACGGCTGCGGCCACAGGCTCCAACACCGCTGGGGTAGTCAGGATGGGCCCGGGGCGGCTCATTCGGATACGGATGAACGGGCGCGAGAAGCAGAGCGGTGATCACTCGGCCCCGGGCAAGCGTGGGCGGCCCGAGCGTCGCCGCCGAACGGGTCGCCGGGCTCCGGCCCCATGGTGATACGCAGCACGCCACCGTTCACGATGTCGTCGTGAAGCAAGACCGGCGATCGCAGGGGAACGCCGTTGAGCAGTGCGGACTGGATGAAGCGATTCTTGCGGCTATTGTCGGAGACGCGGATCTGAAAGGCGCCGCCGCCCGGCGTCGCGATCTCAGCGTAGTCGCACTCCGGGCTTCCGAGGACGTACCTGCCCCCGACCGGATCGACGGGATAGAAGCCCAACGCCGAAAGGACATACCAGGCCGACATCTGGCCGCAGTCCTCGTTGCCACACAGCCCGTCTGGCGAGTCGCTATACATCTCATCCATGATCTGCCGTACTCGTGCGGCGGTCTTCCATTGCTGGCCGGCGAACGCGTAGAGGTAGGCGATGTGGTGGCTGGGTTCGTTGCCGTGCACGTACTGACCGATAAAGCCCGACATGTCGAGCGAGGCCTCGGCGTTCTTGGTCGAGTCTTGGCGGAAGAGCTCGTCGAGCCGCCTTACGAACGCTTCCTCACCTCCCAAGAGGCCGATGAGCCCTTCCGGATCGTGCGGTACTAGCCAGAGGTACTGCCAGGCGTTGCCCTCACAGTAGTCGTCCGCTCGATGCCTTGAGGTAAATGGGTCGAAGGGCGTGTTCCAGGAGCCGTCGGCTCGTCGGCCACGCATGAAGCCGGTCTCCGGATCGAAGTAGGCCTCGTAATGCTTCGACCGATTCAGGAAGTACTCGTAGTCGTCTTGGTGACCGAGGTGCTTCGCCAGTTGGGCGATGCACCAGTCATCGATCGCGTACTCCATCGCGAGCGCGACCGACTCGTGCATCGCGTCGGCGGGGATGTAGCCACGCTCCTTGATGTGATCGAGGCCACGCTCGTCACGCATCGCGGTTGCCTTGGCAGCTTGGAAAGCCGCCTCGGCATCGATCCCCTCGATCCCCTTCAGGATGGCGTCGACGACGACCGGCACGGCGTGGTAACCGACCATGGTGTCGGTTTCGTTGCCGAGCAGGTGCCAAACGGGGAGTTTGCCCTGCTGACGGTTGATCGCCAGCATCGAGTTCACCATGTCCTTAACGCGATCGGGCTGGGTCAACGTGAGCAACGGGTGCGCGGCCCGGTAGGTGTCCCACAGCGAGAAGATCGAGTAGTTCGTGTGCGTCGCGTCGCGGTACACCAGCTTGTCCGTCCCGCGGTAGTCACCGTTGTGGTCGTTGAAGAGGACGGGCGCGATCATCGTGTGGTAGAGAGCGGTGTAAAACGTCCGCATCCGCGAGCGATCGGCCGACTCGAACCGCACGACGCTCAGCTCGCGCTCCCAAGCCGCCTCGGCGGCGGCGGCCGCGGCGTCGAAGTCCCACCCGGGCGCCTCGGCTCGCACGTTCTCCAGCGCGCCCGACTCGCTGACCGGGGAGAGGCCGACCTTCAACAGCACGGTGCGGACCCCTTGCTTGAAGGAGAGCACCGCGACGTCTGCATCGATTCGGCGGGCGGCGTCGTCGGCCGCCGCCGATTCGCCGCCGCGGAAGAAGGCGGCCGACTCGATTGGCTCGGAAGCCTCCAGCGCGAAGAAGACACGTTGGTCCTCCGCCCAGCCTGTGGAGAAACGGCGGCCGACGATCCGGTCGGCGCCGTCCGGTCGCATCTCGGTAAGCGTCGCCCGCCCCGAGCCGTTCTCGAACTCCAGGTCGATCGCGATTCGCGGAGCGACGCCCTCGGGGAAGGTGTAGCGGTGCCAGCCGACCCGCTCGGTGGCGGTCAGCTCGACTCGGATGTCGTCGTCCATCAGGCGGACGGCGTAGTAGCCCGCTTTGGCGGTCTCGTCGTCGTGCGAGTAGCGCGAGGCGTAGCCGTCCTCGGGGCGTTCCCGGGTCCCCCGGGCGTGGCTGACCTTGCCGACGAAGGGCGCCACGACGACGTCGCATAGGTCGGGGATGCCCGTGCCGCTCAAGTGCGTGTGGGAGAAGCCCACGGCGACGTCATCCGAGTAGTGGTAGCCGGAGCACCAGTCCCAGCCCTGGTGGAAATTCGTCAGGCCCAACTGCACGGCGCCGAACGGCACGCTGGCGCCGACAAACACGTGACCGTGGGCGTCCGACCCGATCAACGGATCGACGTAGGCCGTGAGCCGTTCTTGCTGTGCTAAGCCGACCGCGCTGGACAACAGGCACGCGACGGCGAGCGGGTGCGGGACTCGCGGGCACTTTGGTTTCATCGAAGCCGATCCGAGTAGAGAGATTTAGTCTGAATGGATTTGTTGCAGCGCGTACGCGTAGGCGCCGACCGCCGTCGCGTGGTTGGCTCCCAGCAGCGAAACGCCAACGCCGAGCCGCGCGTCGGGTTGGCACGCGATCGTGCGTGAGCCCCGCGGGACGGCCACACGGTGCTCGGAGCTCGCGCCGAAGGCCGCGAGCCCCTCGTCGGTCCGCAGGTCGAAGACCTTGTGGGGCACGCGGGGCACGGCGGTTCCGTCGGGGCCGCGGAGCGACGCGGTGACACTCTCGCACAGCGCCGGCATGAAGAGGTCGGCGGCCCCGGAGAGGCCGCCGCCGATCACGACCAGAGCGTCTAGAAAACAGGTCGCGGTGGCGATCGTCCCGCCGACCGCTTCGCCGAGTCTCGCGAACGCGCCGCACGCGGCGTCGCGATCCCCCGGCGTCCTGCCGTGGGCGATCTCGGCGATATCGGCCGGCGTCGGGGCTTCGTCGAGCGGGGTCTTCGATTCGGTTGCGTAGGCGCGTCGGACCGCGCGGATGCTGGCGTCTTCCTCGGCCAATCGGTCGCTCGCGAGGGCGCTTGGCAGACGCCACACCTCGGTGGCCGCGGAGTTGTCACCAGACAGCAAGCGGCCGTCCACCACCGCGCCGCCCCCCAGTCCGGTTCCCAGGGTGACCGCGAAAAGGTTGCGGCACCGGCGAGTTGAGCCGGCCTCGGCGAGTCGCCGGTTCACGTGCGGGAGCAGGCCCGCCGTGGCCTCCCCGAGGGCGAACAGATCGCCATCGTTGTTCAGGAAAGTTGGCAGACCGAAGCGATCTTCCAGGAAAGCCGCTACGGCGACGCCATCGCGGTAGGCCGGCAAGTTGCCGACGTTGAACACGACCCCGTTCGGGAAGTCAGCGGGGCCTGGGAACGCGAAGCTGATCGCGACCGGCCTGGCATGGACCGACGCGGCGACACGCTCGAACCCAGCGACGAGGTTGTCGAGGCTCGCGTCTAGGTCGTCCGCGCACGAGGGCAGCACACACGGTGTCCCGACAAGTCGGCCGCCCTGGAGGGCAGAAAAGGCGAAATTCGTGCCGCCGGCGTCGAGCGTGAGGACGACACGCTCGTCGGACGCGTCGAGCAGCGGGGCTGACCTAGCGGCGTTCGGTGCGGCGGCGGTCACGTGACCTCCTGCGCGCCGAGGGTGAGCCGCCGGACGTTCCACAAGCCGAGCGTGCCGATGTCGGCGAAGCTTGTGGCGGTGCTTGTGGCGGTCGCGATCGTAGGGCGTAGGGTCGCCATGCGGTCGATGACTCGTGGGAAACTTGGGGGTTGGTGTCAAGGCAGCGACGGGAACCCGGCGCGCAGCAACTCCGTGAGCTGTTCGACGCGGTCGGCGTACGCGGGCGATTCCGCGAGGTTGTAGTACTCGTCGGGGTCCTCGGGATGTTCGTACAACTCGACGCCCCCCTCGCCCTCACGCCCCCAGCGGATCAACCGGAAGCGATCGGTGCGGACGCTGTATCCCATGCCGACCCCGCCGCGTGTGACCTGGGTGTAAGCCGCCGTGTGCCGATCGCCGGCATCGCGGCCCTCGATGACGTCGCGCAGGCTCTTCCCAGAGAGCCTGTGCGGCGGACTCAAATCGCAGTAGTCGATCAGCGTGGGGTAGAGGTCGAGCAACTCGACGACGGCGTCGCTGTCGGAGCCGGCGGCCGCCGCACCGGGGACCCACACCATCAGCGGGGTTCGCGCGCCAAGCTCGAAGATCGTCACCTTGTTCCACCACCCGTGCTCGCCGAGGTGATAGCCGTGGTCGCCCATCAAGATCACGATCGTGTCGTCCCACAACTGGAGGCGATCCAAGCAATCGAGCACCTTACCGACCTGGGCGTCGACGAAGCTCACACAGGCGTGGTACGCCCGCTTGATCTCGCGGCGGTCGCGATCGGTGAAGATCGAAAAGTCGTAGCTCCGCGGCAGGGCGTGGCGTGACAGCGGCGAGCGGTCGTCGGGCGCCCGCGGCAGGGCGACGTTCGCGGTTTGGTACGGCTGGAAGTACTCACGCGGGGCGATAAACGGGTCGTGTGGCTTGTGGAAACCGACGCCCAGGAAGAACGGTTCTTTGTGGGCCGCTTCGAGCACACAAACCGCCTCGGCGGCGAGCATGCCGTCGGGCTGCGCGGCGTCGCCCCCGTCGGCGGCGAGCCAGCGACACCACGGGATGCTGCCGTCGCCGGCGCGACGGCCTTCGCCCTGCTTGCCGACCGCGGGGCTGCGTCCCAGGGCGCGGTACCGATGCTCGAAGGAGAGGTCGTCGCGGAAGAGGGTCGATTCGCCGCGCTCGTCGAGGCCTTGGTGGAACACCTTGCCCAACCCGGCCGTGCGGTAACCGGCCTGTCGGAACGCTTGGGGCAAGGTCACGAGGTCGGGGTGGACGCGGCGCAGCGGCTTCTCGTTGCTGTAGATACCCAGCTCGTCGGGCCGCTTCCCGGTCAGGAACGAAGACCGACTCGCATTGCAAACCGGGTACTGGCAGTACGCGTTGTTGAAGCGGACTCCCCGCTCGGCGAACGCGTCGATGTTGGGCGTCTGAACCGCGTCGACGCCGTACGAGTGCAGTTCGGGCCGCAGGTCGTCGATGACGATCAAGACGACGTTCGGGCGCGACACCGCGTCGGCCGCCGCCAACCCGACCAGCAGCAACGCGCCCAGCGCCAGACGCACCCGGCACGGCGTGGCGCCAACGGCGGCCTCGATCCGACGGGTTGCGATCGTCATGGCTCCCTCTGCGGCATGCGGTTCGACAAGGGGCGTTCTCCGCGGAACAAGCGGGCGGCTTCGCCGGTGAGCCACAGGTAGTGGTCGCTCGGGAGCCCGTCGTAGGTGAGAAAGGTCGCCCCGTCGCCCACCGGGGGGCTGTTCGTGCACTTAAAGATCGCCGTGCCCTCGTCGACCTCGTCGAACATCGCCACGTAGGCCATCTCGGCGCCGGCGCGGCGGGCCGCGACGAACTGCGACCAGAGGAACCGTCCCCCCTCCCGAGGGATCGCGTCGAGCTTCTCGCCCTTCAGGTTGTGCCAACTGAACCCCGGGAAGACGACCGGCAGGTAGTCGACGCCGTGCTCGTCGCACCAGTCGCCGTCGGGTTCCCAGTAGGCCTCGGCGTGCTCTGCGACACCGCGGCGATCGCGGTAGCGCCCCGGCGTCCACGGGCTGATCACGTCCGCTAAGCGGATAACGTCGTGAAGCTGTGGGTCGTTGATCGAGTCGCGATCGAGCTTCCGCCAGCCGGTCGGAACCCCGAGCATGACCGCACAGCCTTGCTCCTTGAGATCGGTGACCAGCCGCCGGCACTCCTGGAGCGAGTAATCCCGCGGCTTGCCGCCGTCGGTGAACCCCACGCCCCAAACGGCGACCAGTGGCTTGCCTCGATGATGCAGGTAGGTTGCGTCGGCGGTCACTCGCAGCCGGTCACGGAGGGTGCGCCAATCGTCGGTCACGCGGGCCGTCTCGCCGGCTCGGAGTCCGGAGAGATCGTACATCACGGCGTACACACGGCCCGTGGCGTGAGTCGCGGTCCGGACTCCCTGGAGAACGCGGTTCTTGTTCGCCAACAGGCGCTCGTTCGCGAGGCCGTTCGCGAACCGTTGGAGGAACACGCCGTCGATAGTGTGTTGCTCCATCCACTCGAAATGCCGGCGGATCGTCTTCGGGTGGACGCTGCTGAACACCTCTGCGGGACGGCCGTCGGCGAGTCGGAACTCGGTCGCGTGCCGTTCGTCGGCGTCCAGCTCGCTGACGTCAGGCCAGAGGTCGACGGTCACGTTCCCGGGTCCCAGCGGGTCGCGACCCCGTCGTGCCCAGTGCTTCCAGCCGAGCCCCATGCCATCGTCCGGAGCGTTGAACCACCCCTGGTATCCGCACATCACCTTGCCGTGGAGCGTGGTGGCGTCGACCGCCGCACGCTGCATCTCCGACCGCGGAACCGGTTCGTTCTTGGTCTGCTCTAGCGCGGTGAACGCGCGGTCGGCGAGGCGCTCTTCTTCGGCGTAGCGGTTGTGCTGTTCGGCGGGATCAGCGTCGAGGTCGTAGAGCTGCCCCTTCGGGCCGCCGGCGGTCGGCTCGATGCGTGTAGGATCGGAAAAGCCCCCGGAACCCAAACCGGTGATGAGCTTCCATGCGCCGCCGCGGATCGCGAAAACCTCCGGCGCGCTGCCCGCCTGGGTGACCACCGGGGGGCGGGCCGCGTGGTCGGTCGGCTGCACGCCGAGCAACTCGGGGAGCAGGTTGTAGCTATCGACCGCCACCGAGTCGTCGAGCGACTCACCGAAGACCTCGGCGAGCGTGGCGAGCAAGTCGGTGAAGCAGATCGTCTGCCGCGAGATTGCGCCCGCTCGGACCACCCCCGGCCACGTGACCACGAAGGGCATCCGGTGGCCGGCCTCCCAGGCGTCGCCCTTCATGCCGCGGAGTCCGCCCGCCGAGTCGTGGCCGAAGCGCTCGACGTCGGCGTCGTACCAGCACGGGCCGTTGTCGGAAGTGACGACCGTCAGGGTGTCCTCCCACAGGCCGGCCTCCTGGAGCGCGCCGACGACCCGCCCGATTTCGGCGTCGACCATCTCGACGAAGTCGCCGTACAGGCCGACCTCGCTCTTGCCGCGAAACTCCGGCGAAGGGAGCCACGGCGTGTGCGGGGCGGGGTACGCCAGGTAGAGCATGAGCGGGCGCCGCTCATCGGGCCGGCGGTGGGCTTCGATGACTCGCAGCGCCTCGTCGGTGAACGTCGGGAGCACGTCCTCGAGCCGCATGCCCGGGGCGATCTTGCCGCCGAGCCGGCGGCGGCCCTGTATTTGTGACCAATCGGGCGAGAACTTGTCGTCGATCGGCTGTGTCGGCGGTTCGACCGCCCGGTCACCGCGGATGTAGAAGTAAGGGGGGATGTCGGTCGACGCTCGGATCCCGAAGAACGTGTCGAAGCCGCAGTCCACCGGACCGCCGCGTAGGGGGCGGTCGTAGCCGCGCTCGTTGAACCCGAGGTGCCACTTGCCGACCATCGCGGTGCGATAGCCGGCGCGTCGCGCGAGGGTTGCGATGGTTTCTTGGTCGGGGCGTATCAGGGCCTCGGTCGGCCAACGAGTGACGTCGGTCCGAAACGGGTAGCACCCGGTGATCAGCCCGTAGCGTGACAGGTGGCACAAAGGCCCCGGGGCGTGGGCGTCCAGGAACCGCATGCCGTTGCGGGCGAGTCGGTCGAGATTCGGGGTGCCGATCCGCGAATCGGGGTTGAAGCAGGCCGGGTCGCCGTAGCCCATGTCGTCGACCAGCACGATCACGACATTCGGCAGCGCCGGGCCCGGCGGCGCCGACGCACAGCTAGCGACCGGGGCGGTCGCGGCCCATACGGAAAAGAGAAGTCCGGCCGCTATACCGCGGAGCGGGGTCGATCGTGGCCAGCGCGGTGCGGGGCCGACGGTTCGTTGTTTTAACGTCATCAGGAGGTGGCTCGGCGGATTGTCGGTCGGTGAGTCCGCCTAGCGGCCCGGAGACTCGAGTGAAAAATCGGCGTCGTCGGCGCCGCCGGTCGGCACTTCGAAAACTAGCGGTGTCTCTCGGTAGTGGGTGTACTTCCGCGGGATCGATTCGGGCACGTCGATGATCTCGCGGTCCATGACGCCCTCGGCGAGGTGCGCTTGCTTGGTGCTCACGACCACCCGATGGCGGCCGACGACGGCGCCGGAGCGTGCGTGCTCGTCCTGGGTGGTCAATTCGTAGCGTCCGTCGGAGTCCGTCAGTCCCTGAGAGTACGGCCCGGACTCGCCGTCTTCGTTGATGGTGGTCGGCATGAAGACGACTTTCGCCTCGCTGACCGGTTTGCCGTCGAGAACGACTCGGCCGCGGACCTCGGCGAACTCGAACTTTGAACTGTTGCAGCCGCAACTCAGTGCGAGCAAGAAGCTCAAGGCCCCCGCGACCCGACCTGTCACGCCGGTTGATCCAGACCGCATGGTTACCTCCCGATTGTCATGCCGAAGATCGAGCCACGCACCGAGCACGCGCAGGCGCGACGCTACTCCAAACCGTCTTCGCCGGCGATCGTCGCCAACGCCTCGTAGACCTCGCCGTTGACTACGGTGGTGACGAACGCGACCGACCCATCGACGCGGAGCCAGTTGCCCCCGTCGCCGGTGTGGGTCGAGCCGAAAGCGCGGCTGCACGCCCACTTCGGCGCCGTGACCAGGTTGTTGAGGCAGAAGTCGACGTCGGTGGACCGCAGGAGCGGGTCGGCGAACGCCTCGCCGCGTGCGTACCACCGCTGTGAGAGCGCCCAGTAAGCGGGCCGGGCGGGGTCATCGCCGGTCGCGTGGAACTCGCCGACCATGAAGGTCTTGCTCGTGCCGTCGATCACGTGTCGCATCTGCGAGGGGCTCGTCCCCGGGATGCCGACGTTGTGAAACAGCCCACGGCGGTTCCAGACGTTCTTCATGTCGTCCACCATCGGGTTTGCGGCGCCGTCGTAGGGGCTTGTCCAATTGATCCAACGCCCGTCCTGGGTGATGACGCCGGCCACCGCCTTGTAAGAACCGGCGGCGATCGCCCCGCCCCATTCGTTGGCGAACGCGTCGGTCGGGCACAGCGCGTTGGGCAGCGGGCTGTCGCGGACCCGTTGGTTGGCTAACCCGTCGCCGTCGGGATCGCCGACCTCGAGGTTGTGTTCGTCGTGGTCGTACATGTCGTACAGGGCCTGCTGCTCCAGGTACGGCAGCGACTCGATCATCCAGTTCTCTCCGCTGCAGTCGTGCTGCGAAGCCTCGCCGCGTGGGCAGTCGAACGGGTGCAGATCGGGATTGCGGAAGCCCCATAGACCGTAGGTGACGGACCCGGGCGGCAGTTCTGCGTTGGCGGATTCGTAGTTGAGGATTGCAAGGCCGATTTGCTTCATCTGGTTGACACACTGGGCCCGGCGGGCCGCCTCACGCGCCGACTGCACGGCGGGCAGGAGCAGAGACACGAGGATGCCGATGATCGCGATCACGACAAGCAGCTCGACCAGAGTGAAGCCACCCGGGCGGGCCGGCAGGTCACGGCCGCACGCGGGGACGCGCTTCGTGGGACGATCGGCTTTCATTGGGTGGCGCCTTTGTTTGCTTTGCGATTCGACGAGAGGGGTCGTCGCCCGACGTGCGCGGCGACCGCCGAGAAGGTCAGCAAGAGCGATTCGGGCTCTGGGATCGTCAACAGGGCTCTCAGAGTGGCGTCGGTGACCGCGGGGTGGGCCCGCCGCATGACGAACCAGTCGGCGAAGTCGACGACGCCGTCGTAGTTGAAGTCGGGCCGCGTCAAGCGACTCGCGTAGCCGCCCACCCGAACGCCATCGATCAGGTTCTCCGAGTTCCAGCTGGCCGCGAAGGCCGTGATGTCGTCGTGGTCGAGATCGCCGTCGAAATCGGCGTCGCCATCGATAAGGTTCGGGGCGCCCGGCGTGGTGTGCCGTCGCAAGAGATCGAGGTACTTCGTGCCGTAGCCCTCGTAGGTCTTCCCCTGCGTCAGCTCCGTGCCAGACGGCGAGTCGTCCCGGCTGCTCGGCGGCGCGAGGATCGTGGCCTCGATCTGGGTGTCCTCGTGCCACTCGTTGAACGAGTTTACCAGCAGCAGGTTGTCCGACGCAGGGTTCACGTGGGGCAGGCCGGCTTGATCGATCAGGTCGGTGAAGACAGCCCCCGCGTCGGCGATCGTCTGGCCGCTGTAGTAGCGGCCTGTCGCCTGGTTGCCGTCCCGCACCGCGCGGTCGTTGTAACCCGGCGTTACGCCGGGGATCACGGCCGCGCCGGCCGACTCGGCCTGGGCGTACTTCGTCGCGGCGCGGGTGATGTCGGACGGGGTCACGACCCCGTCGTTCATGCCGGACATCGCGTAGACGTCGAACGTCGTGACCGCGTCGAAGTGGCTCGCTCGCGTGGCGTTGAAGCCCGACCCGAACACCTCGTCGCCCACGACGTAGGGGTCGTAGCCGTAAGCCGATTGCACCGCCTGGCGGGCGGCCGCCAGCGCCGGCGCGGCGTCGGGGTCGTTGAAGTAGGCCCGCGTCACGTACATGAAGACCACCGGGCGACCGTCGATCCGGTAGTAGTTCGGGTCGTCGAAGACGTTCTCCGCGAGGTACAAGAAGTCGGGCGTGAGCGTCGAGAAGTCGGGCGAGCTGAACGAGCCGAACCGGCCGGTCGACTCGTAGTGGACGGCGTAGTCGAGTTCGCCGGCCCGGGGGTGGGTGAGGATGCGTGTCTGCAGCACGGTGTCCTCGATCGATCCGGGCCCCCACCAACTGCTCGCCCACAACGAGATGTTGCCGCGGTGGCTCTGATTGATGTGCTCGGCGATCACGTCCGGGTTGGAACTCGGCGAATACCCGGCGGTGGGGCGGTGGTCGGTTGGGGCCATCCTGGCGCGGAGCGTTTCGTTCCAGTCGTGGGTGTCCCACCAGGGATAGTAGTACGCGCCGACAGTCGGTTCGTCGCTAGCGCTGGCCCGCGGAGTCGGGCCGAGCAGGCCGACGGCCGCCACAGCGATCGCTGCTTGGCGGAGTCGGTGAGTCCAATGAAAGGGGGACATGAAGAGGCCTAGGAGGCGCGTTGACGGAAGTGCTGAGGCGCCGACCGGTCCATAAAGATGGCGAGACACGCCAAGACCAGCCCGCTGGGTTCCGGAACCTCGAGGAGCGCGCTCAGAGTCGCGTTGGTGACGGTTGGGTGGGCCCGCCGCATGACGAACCAATCCGCGAAGTCGACGACGCCGTCGTAGTTGAAGTCCGGCCGCGCGACCCGGCTGGCGTATCCGCCGACCCGCACGCCGTCGATCAGGTTCTCCGAGCCCCACGCCGCGGCAAAGGCGAGCACGTCGTCCGCGTCGAGGTCCCCGTCGAAGTCGGCGTCGCCGTCGACGAGCATGGGCCCGTTGGTCGTCTCTTGCCGGAGGATGTCGAGGTACTTGTAGCCGTACCCTTCGTACGCCAGGCCGGTCGTGAGGTCGGCCCCGGACGGCGAGTCATCCAGCGTGCTAGGCGGCGCGATGACGGTCGCCTCGATCTGGGTGTCCTCGTGCCACTCGTTGAACGAGGTCACCATCAAGAGGTTGTTGCTGGCGGCGTCGGTGTTCGGGACCGCGGCGCCCCGGAGGAGGTCGCGGAAGACGCTCCCGGCGTCGTCGATCGTTTGGTTGTCGTAGTAGCGCTGCGCCGGGGCGTTCCCCGCGCGGACCGCCTTGTCGTTGTAGCCCGGGACCACACCGGGAATAACGGTCGCGCCGGTGGCCGCCGCGGCGGCGAACGCGTCGCCCGCCAGGCCGATGTCGCTCGGATCAACGCCGTCGCGGTTGAGCCCGGCGAGACCGTAGACGCCGTAGCGTGTCACCGCGTCGTACTGCGCGGCGCGGGACGCGTTGAAGTTCGGGGTTACCTCGTCACCAACGACGTAGGGGTCGTACCCATGCTTCTCGACGATCGACTGCCGGGCGTCCGCGAGTGCTTGCATGCCCTCGGCGGTCTCGAAGTAGACCCGGCTGATCCAGATAAACAGAACGGGACGGCCGTCGATGCGGTAATAGTTGGGGTCCGAGAACACATGCTCGGCGAGGTACTCCAGGTCGGGCTTCAGATTGGAGAAGTCCGGGCTGGAGTTGTTCCCCAGGCGCCCCACCGGTTCGTAGAGGATCGAGTGCTTGAGTTCCCCCGCCCGTGGGTGCGGCAGGATGTAGTCGCGGAGCGTTCGGTCCTCGATCGACCCGGGCCCCCACCAGCTGTGCGACCACATCGAGATGTTGCCGCGGTGGCTCTGGTTGATGTGCTCCGCGATCAGGCCAGAGTCCGAACTGTCCGTGTAGCCCGCTAGGGGCCGGTGATCCTCGGGGAGCATCCGCGCGCGGAGCGTATCGTTCCAGTCGTGCGTGTCCCACCACGGGTAGTAGTAGGCGCCGACGGTGGTCGCCGCCTGGCCGGCGGAAGCCGAGAGACCGAGGATCGTTGCCGCCGCGACTGCCGCGATGGGCCCTTTCCGGCCGGCGAATCGCGTCGTGCGCGCGCACGCCAGCGCGGAGGACGCGGCCACAAACACGAGCACCGCCGACAGTGGCTCTGGCGCCGCGATGGAAGTAGCGAGGGCCGACGCGCCGAAGCCGCCCGCCCACGCGGCGTAGTCCTCGGCCGTCACGCGGCCGATCGAGACCACCTCGTTCGGCATCGGGATGTTCAGGCCCTGCAGGTCGCGCCAGACCGAGTAATCCGCCGCGTCGACCGACCCGTCGGCGTTGTAGTCGCCCGGCAGCAAACCCTCCGGCGGGGAGTTGACGTACCGCACGAGAACGTCGCGAGTGGTCTCGGTCACCGGGTCGGCGTAGGTGGCTGTGAGGTCCGTCGCGCCGCCGATCTCGAACGCGGCGCCCAAATCGACCGATTGGCCGGGCGCCAGCACCGCCGCGCCGAGCGTGCCCTCGGCGAGCTGGTCCGTCTCGGATCGGAACTCGATCCAAGGGTTGTCGGGGTCGACCGTCGGACTCCCGCTGTCGGCGTCGTAGGCGTCGGTGATAGAGAGCCAGTCGCTCGGGTCGAGCGATCCGGATGCGCTCTTCAGGCTGAGGCCCGCCAGCGAGACGCCGACCGCCCCTGGGCTATGCAGTGTGACGAGTCCTGTCGCGCGATCGACGATCAAATCGAGCCGGCCGTCGGGGCTGGCGAGCCATTTCGCCTCGAGGGCGCGCATCTCTGATAGGAACGCCGCGGGCGGGAGGGCGGCGTCGTAGAGTTTGACCTCGCCGACGTTGCCGACGAACAGCCGGGACGCGGTGTCGAAAGCCTTACCGAGAGTCAGCGGGTCGTTGTTCGAGAAATCCCGATCCCTTACGGAGTCGCTGAGATTGAAAACCTGCGAGTAGTCGTTTAGAGAACTCGCCAGCGTTATCTCGCCTGCGGGGCTCGCCGGGTCGTACTTGAACGCGTAAATGGAGGGCGCACCCAACCCGTAGTTGGCCTGGCCGGACAGGTTGTTCTGGACCGTTGAGCCGCCGACCGCGGCCTGAAACCGCCCGCCGCCCTCGTTGTAGCGCATCAGGAACGCCCCGTCGGCCACGTCGGTCGTGTTGCCGATTAAGTCGTTCCACGTGTTGTTTGGCGACGAAGCGTCGCTGCGGGCGACGACGAACAGGCTGAAGCCAGCCGCCGACGGGCCCGACTGATCCAGCACGCCGTCCGACGCTTGGGCGCTCAAGAGTTCGAGCCGGCCGAAGTTCGCGGCGTCGGAGCCGTCGAATCGCACGCTCGCCCACCCCGTCGGGAAGATCGATGGGTCGGTCGACAAGGCGACCGACCCGGCTCCGGCCGAGGCGCTGACCGCGTGCCGGTTGTTGCCCGAGACATCGAGCCACGTGGCGCCCCCGCCGGTGGTGAGAAACGAGCCGGGCTGCGAGGCGTCCAGGTGTTGGAACAGCGCTGCGTGGGCCGACACGCCGACCAGCGTTTGGGCCGCTGCGGCGAGCGCCCCCCAGACCAACAAACGGCCGGCGGAGAAGAGGCGGTGAGGCCGTCCGACGACCACCTCACCACCTCGTCTCGCGAGTTCGCGTCGCTTCTCGCCCACCCCGCGGTTGCTCCACGAACGCATCGATCTGGGTCCGACCGGTTATCGCCCCGCTCGCACGCTGTGAGCGCCTCGCGCCTCGGTTGAGGCGACCGCGACTGGGCGCGGCGAGGACCGCAAGTTGACGAGACAGGCGTGAAAAGTTGAGCCGCTTCGCACCGGAGCCGATCAAGCTTGGCTAGGCGACCTAGTGAATTGACCAAACCGAGTGTACCAAAAATGGTATACTATGCAAGCTGCTTGTCGCGTGAATCCGCCAGCAACCAGCGCCGTTATCGGGCTGAACGGCCGCCCGCGCGGAAGCGTTGGCGCGGACCTAATCGCGCCCCCAGCGCGGCGATACGGGGTCTTGATCGGGTTGACCCCGGAGTCAATCGTTAGTCCTGAGTCGCGAGACACGGCGGCGCTGCCCAGTGGCCCGCCGCGCGGTCGGCTCCCGACTTGCGATCGCCGGCCGACCAGGATCTGGCGGCGTCCCGGACGCGGTGGGGATGATTGGCGGACCTGATTCCGACAGGATTCGACGCGTACAGCCGAATCACTCACACCCGATCTAGACGGCGGCAGATGGCGAAGTCGAAGCTGACGCAAGTTACCGAACTGCTGGAACGGCGGATCGCCAACGGCGATTACGCCCGCGCCGGCTTGCCCGCCGAGCGAGACCTCGCCGACGAGTGCGGGGTGAGCCGTGTTACGCTCCGTAAGGCGCTGGGGGAACTCGAACGGCGGGGGCTTGTTGATCGACCGCCGAATCGGCGGCCGCGGCTGAGGCCCGCCGCTCAGGATCGCGTCGCAGTCGAGATCGCCTTCCTCACGCCGTCGCTAGCGCCCAACTCGTTCTCTCCCGACCTGCAGCAGTGGCTGTCGGTCTCCGAGTACGTCGCTCGGCGCCACGGAGCGCGGATCCGCGTGCAAAACTACCTCCACTGGGACGACCCGGTCATCACCGAGTCGCTGCGTGAATACGACGGCGTGTTCTTGGTGGCCAGCTCCGAGCCGATCCCGGAGTGGACGTCCAACTTGTTCGCCAACGCGGGCGGCTTGATATCGCTGTCGGAAGACCTGACCGACCTCGGCGTGCCGTCGGTCGTGTTGTTCCCGCCGCGCGAGACCTTCGTGCTGCTCGATCACTTACGGAGTCTGGGGCACGAGAGGATCGATTGCCTCAACGTGCAGGGGCACAACGCGATCACCACGCAGCGGATCGATGCGTGGCGCGATTGGCGCCGCGAGCGTCGCCTGACCGAAGGGGTGCTCTACGACCGGCCGTGCTCGGCCGAAGAGAACATCTTCGAGCTGGCGATGTCCGCGGCGGACTCTTGGTTGGTCTCCCGGCGCCTGGAGGCTACGGCGGTCTACTGTGTCACGCTGCCCGCGGCGCTCGGGGTCGTGAGGGCCGCCCGGCGGCACGGCGTGGAGCTCGGCGCCGAACTGTCGCTCTGCACCATCGACAACGAGGGCCTGGGGCGCTACCTGAGCCCGTCGATCACGTCGTTCGAGCGGCCCGACGCGGCGGGGTTTATCGACGGATGCGTCGAGTGGATCGAGGCCGGCGGCAGCAAAGAGCAATGGGGCCGTCCCCTGCTGTACGAGCCGAAGAAACTCCAGCTCCTCGACGGCGAGTCGTCGGGGCCCCCGCGCGACGCGGATTGACCGGCGCCGCACCACGGCCCGAGCGACAGCGGTCTAGTCCGCGTCGGTCGCCGTGGCGGCGATCCGTTCGACAAAGGCGGCTTCCCGCTCGAGGCAGCGGAAATAAATCAGCCAAAGCCCGCCGAGTGCCCCGGCCGCCACCGCCCCACAGACCGCCGCGGTCGACCAATCTCCGATGACCGCCATCATCGGGCCGAGAAAAATCGCCACTTGGTACACCAGGGCGCACGGCAGCGCGCCGACCTCGCGCCGGTGCGAGGCGGCTAGCTCGCGTCGCTCATCGACGCTGAGCGACTCCCGCTCGGGCCGCCAGAACCCGAAAGGCAGGGTCTTCCGGTAGAATCGGGAAAGCACCGCGGCGTCCGTCGGCGGGCTGAGCCACGTCCCCAAGATGGCGGCGACCAGCCCGGCCGCAAGGACCAACAGCAGCAGACGCCACTCGTCGTTGACGATCGCGACGCTCGTTGGCAACCAGGGGTCGACGAACCGGTGGACCGTAGCGGCGACTAGGCCGCCGCCGAGCCCGGCCGCGAATCCGACGCCGTTGAAGCGGCGCCAGTAGAGGGGAAGCATCTGAGCGACGATCAGCCCGCTGCCGAGTCCCATGGTCAGCCACGACCAGATGTCGTTGACCGTGGTCGAGGAGAACGCGAGCAGGTAGCCGAGCCCCACCACGCCGAGAACAACGGCCCATGTCGCGCCGATCTGCTCGGAGACCCCGGCAGACGGACGGATCCACACGAGGTAGAGGTCGTTGGCGAACAGGCCCGCGGCCTGGTTGAGCCAGCCGCTCAGACCGGCGGTCGCGGCGGCCAGCAGCGACACCAGGATTAGGCCGCGGATGCCGGGGGGCGCCGCGTCGGCGAGGACCCGAGGGATAAGCCGCTCCGGATCGACCACGCCCGACTCGGTCACGTCGGTAAGCCGCCGCGGCCAGTCGCCGCCGATCGCCTCGCGGAGCGCTCGTTGCAGCGAGGGGGGCTGGGCTTCGGCGTCGCCGCAGACAAGCGCGACGACCGCGTCCCAATCGCCTCGGGGATAGTGCACGCGAACGGCCCGCGAAGCGGCCCGGTAATCAAAGCCGCGCGCTCGATCTTCGGAGACCAACGTAATCGCCAACACGGCGAACGCCATCATCGTCGGCCAGCGCACCGCGATCAGGCTGACCCAGAGGAGGGAGAGCTTGGGGCAGTCTGCCTGGCGCCGTGCCGCGAAACACTTGGGGTCATCGCCTGCCCCCATGCCGAACAAGACGTTGCGAACCAGGTAGATGGTCGCCAGGAACATCAGCGGTTCGTACTGCCGGTAGCCCGCCGGCAACACGAGGTCGCCTCCGGGCGCGAGCCTACCCCACGCGGGGTTGCCGGTGACCTCGATCGCCATCGCGCGCAGAGGTTCGAGTGGCGGAGCGGCACACACCGCCAAGCCCATGACCGCAAAGGCCGATATCAGGACGCAGCCGAACTGCAACACCTGGATTGCCACAAGGCCGTAAAAGCCCGAGAACACGCTGTAGGTCGCCACCAACGAGACCACGGCCAGCGCGGACTGCGATGGGGTGAGCGGCGTGATCGACGAGAGGAACACGCCCAGTGCTTTGGTCGCGTACGCCACCAAGCCGATAAAGAGAGCGACGCCCGCCACCGCTCGCGCCGACTGGGCCAGTTTGCCGGCTGGGCCGTCTCCGAAGCGGAACCGCATCCATTCGGCGCCGGTCAGGCAGCCCGAGCGACGGCGCCACTTGCCGGTCCATAGCATGACGACCGCCAAAATCAGGACCGCGCCGCCGCGGAACTCGATCAGCAGCCCGGCCGGGCCCATCAGGTAGAGGAACGAAACGATCACGATCGACCCGGCGAGGTCCCAGAAGTCCATCACGCCGGAGATGCCGAGCTTCCACCACGGCTTGGACCGCCCCGCAAGCAGGTAGTGATCAAGTCCCGCCGACGCCCGCCGGCGGAGCCAAAGGCTGATCGCCAACAACGATCCGACATAGGCGGCGATGATCGTCAGATCGGCGGGGCTCAGGGGCACGGCGGGGCGCGGTCGGAAAAACGCGGCTCGGGAGAAAAGCGGCGCGTCGCAGCGGAGCGGCCGATTTGGCTTCAACCTTAGCCAACGACGCTACTTCCAGCGAACCGGCGCGTGGCGGCGGACGCCGCCATCGCAGCCGAGACTGATTTAGATCGAGCGGACGCTGGGAATAAGCTTGAAGTGCATACCATTTTTGGTATAGTCGGCAGGACCCTCGTCACTTCTCTTTTCACGTCTCTTCACGGCCACTTTGGCGCCCGGCCTTGACCACGGCTTCCTTGACCACGGCTTCGTTTCCCAACTGGCTGGACCGCGTTCCCTGGCGCGCGACGACGGGGCGAGCGACCGAACGACGCAACTGAGAGTCTTCACCACCCTTTTCTCGTTGATCTGAGGAGTAATCGCTAATGACTCGGGTACGCCTAGGCGGCCAGATGGCCGTCGCCTTAATGATTGTCGCCGGCGCTTCGGTCGAGCAGTCTGAAGCGGCCACGTTTCGCTACCGGCTGAGTGGCGACTGGACCGCCGTGACGGACGGAACGTCTGCTGGCTGGGGTCTCAATCCAAACAACGACGGTTCCCCGGGCGCGGGGTTACCTGGCGCTTCCGACGACGCGCGGATCAACTTCGGCAATAACACGGTGAGCGTCACCTCCGCGGTCCCGGCCGTGAACCGAGTCCAAATCGGGGTCGATGAGAGCGGCATCGTTGTGGTCGAGAACGGCGGTGTCCTGACCGCCAACCAGGACGTTTTGGCGGGCAATAACAATTCGAACGCCACCGGCACGCTGATCGTGAACGATGGCGGCGTCGTGGACGTCGGCCGCATCCTTTGGGCCGCGAACAACGACTCCAACGGAGTCATCGACGTCCGAGCGGGCGGTACGATCAACGCCGCCAACCACTTCTGGTGGGGTGTCACCGGCAACGCGACCATCGACGTCGCTGGCACGATCAACCAGACCGACGGCATCCTAGGTCTCGGCACAAGCAACGCGTCGACCCCGAGTGGCGGCACGGCACTGGTCACGATCCAGGACGGCGGCCTCCTTGCGTTGAACAATATCTCGGGAGCGGCCGGCCTTCCGTCGATCCAGGCCGGTTCGTTGATCGACATCGAGGGTAGCGGCGAGCTCACCCTGCCCGGTGACTTCGTCGGCCTGCTGACCGACTACGCCAACGCCGGCAAGCTGGCCGGCGCTGGCGTTCCGGGGATGACGAACCTCGCGATCGATCTGACGCGGAACCCGGGCTTCACCACGGCGTACGTGATCCCGGAGCCGGCCGGCCTGCTGCTCGGGGGAATGGTCGCCGCGGCGCTGTTCGCCGCGCGGCGGCGTTGAGCTTGCCGGCTTGGTGACCAGCGATGGTTGTAGGGGTGAGTAGCTGCCGCGGGCCCCCCGGGGCCCGTGGCAGCTTTTGTTTGCCCGCGCCGCGTTGGACGCCTCTCGCAGAGGGACAGTGGCTCAGAACCAGAGCTCAGAAACCGAGGTCAGGCGAATCATGAGGAAGCTCTTCGCTGCGTTGTCGGGCCCCGAGGCGCCGGCCCGGCGGTCCGCTGCGCGTCGCGATCGTCGGGTCGAACAGCTCGAGAACCGGCTCCTGCTCGCGACCGTGACCTTCAACTCGCCCTCCTCCAACGGCGGGGACGGCACGTGGAGCGTCCAGAGCCGAGACGGCGCGACCGTGTACGTCGGGCCGGCTTACCTCTACTACGACCTCAACCCAACCGCGGCTTTCCCCGGGTACCGCCAGGGCGACCCCCTCTACGCCAAGGTCGATTATTTCGACGAGGGGTCCGGAACGATCCGGGTGCAATACGACAGCACCCGCGAGAACTTTGACCCGACCGACTCCCACACTCGATCGACCCGGATCGACACGCGGCAGTTCGTCAGCTCGTACCACTACCTCGACAGCACACAGTTCGCCAACGGCACGAACGGCCACGACTTTCGGATCGCCGCGTTCGGCGCCCCGGTTTCGAGGGTGACCCTCTCTAACGAGCCGTTCGCCGACAGCGGACTCCAGTGGGCGTGGGACCCCCCTTGGGAGCGGCCCTACTCCGGCCCCAGCCGATCGGTCGACGCCTCGACGCTCACCGGCAAGGTCCTCGCTGGCTACCAAGGATGGTTCAACACGCCGAACGACGCCGCCGACGAGGGGTACGTCCATTGGGGCGTACCGGGCGACTGGTCGATCGAGCAGTGGCCCGACCCGAACGACTACGACGCGAGCGAGCTGTTCCCGGTCCCCGGCGTGACCACCGCGCGCGGCGAGCAAGCGTACCTCTTCTCGTCGGCGAACGGGTCGGTTGTCGATCGGCACTTCGAGTGGATGCGCCAGCACGACATCGACGGCGTGTTCGTCCAGAGGTTCCGCGGGTCGTTCATGACGAGGGCCCCCGATGGGTCCTACTCGGGCGAGCCACAGTGGCCGGTTGTCAACGCCCGCGACGCGGCGCACCGCACCGGCCGGACCTGGGCGATCGAGTACGACATCCAGAACGGCGGCTCCGCCGCGCAGCGGGATCAGGTCATCCAACAGGTCAAAGACGACTGGGAGTACCTGACCGACCCCAATGGATTGGACTTGGTCCGCGACTCGCACTACCAGCGTGAGGGCGGCAAGCCCGTGGTCGCTATCTTCGGTCTCTACGTTGGTCCCAACAACAGCTACTCGACGGCTCAGCAGCAAGACCTCATCAACTACTTCAAGTCGCGCGGCGTGTACGTAATCGGTGCGGGTCGGCACTCGGAGTCGTCGTTGCAGATCGCGAACGCCGGACTCCACGACGCCTACATCCCTTGGCAGGGGTACTGGAAGGGCGGTGATTCCTACGCGCCGGACGAGGCGACGCTCGGCGGCGTGACCACACACGTGCCGCACGTCTTCCCCGGCTTCTCGTGGACCCACCTGCAGAACAGCTCCTCCGCCACGTCGCGTGACCGGGAGGGCGGGGCCTTCTACTGGCGGATGCTCGAGGACGCCGTCAATGAGACCGACGCGCCGTGGCTGTTCGTTGGCATGTTCGACGAGTACGACGAGGGCACCAACCTCATACCAGCGACCGACGACCCGCCGGTTCCCGACACCGACCCGCAGGGAAATCCCCTCACCTACCAAGTGAGCGACCCGCGGCCGAACGACTGGTGGATGGCCCTCACAGGCGCCGCCAAACAAGCGCTGCTCGGAAAAGCCGCAATCTCCCAGACGCTCCCCTCCGAAACCGACCTCCAAAACCGCGCGAACGTCGGCGGTGAGGCGCGTTGGTCGCCCTCCGGCGGCGACCGCCTGACTTACGTTGAAACGGACGACAGCGACGTCCAAGTCGTTCAGGTACCGGTCCGAGGCGAGCTGTCTACCGCGATCCGGTCGAGTGGCCCGTACCTTTACTTCGCGGTGGCGAACGGCTTTCTTTCGAGCGAGTCCGATGGCCGGGACGTGACTGTCGAGGTCGAGTACCTCGACCTGGTCGCCGGCCAGTTCTCACTGGAGTACGACGGCGTCGACGGCGCCGACCAAATTAGCTCACCCGCCACGCTGACCGGCAGCGGGCAATGGCGGACCCACCGGTTCGAGGTCCCGGACGCCTTCTTCGCGGACCGCCAGAACGGCGGCGCCGACTTCCGGCTCGTGGCGCCGGGCGGCAGCTTCTTTGTCCGACGAGTCAGCGTGGTCAAGGAGAGCGTGCTTCAAGCGCAGGTCGATCTGGGGGCGGCGAACCACGACGCGGGGCTCCGACAGGTTGAGTCGTCGGGCGACGGCCAGACGGTCCCGTCGATCGTCGGTGGTCGTCCGGCGCGATCGCTGACGGGCGGCCCGTCGTCGCTTTATATGTATTTCGATGTCGACCCGTCCTTCGCTCACGAGGTGCACGCGGGGCTGAACGCCGTCATCGAGGTGACCTACCGAGACGTCGGCCTCGGACAGCTCAGCGTCCAATACGACTCCACCGGCGCCGCCTACAAGGACGCCACTCCGATCCAACTGACGGACAGCGGCGCCTGGCGGACCGCTCGCTTCTACCTCGACGACGCGTTCTTCGGGGATCGTCAGAACGGCGGATCGGACTTCCGGCTAACCGGCGGCGGCGTCGCCTTCGGACGGGTCAAGGTGCTTCGTTCGTTCGCCGATTTGATGCCGCCGGTGCTGGTCGCGGGCCAACCGGAGGTAGACACACCGGGCAACGGGGTCAGCGTGTCTTGGTCTTTCGCCGACGACTGGCGCACCGGCCCGTCCGACGCGTGGACTCCCCAAGAAGATAACCGCGTGCAAGTCGAGCTCAGCGGCGACGGCGGCCAGACTTGGATCGCGACGGCCACAGTGGTCGAGGACCCCAGCCCACTCAGCCACGGTGGCTACGACCCGGTGACCGGTGCGTACGACTGGGTGGGCGGGTTCACGCTTTCGACGCTCGGCCTCTCTCCGGGAGCGTACCGGCTGCGGCTGACGCCACTCGACGGGCGTGACAACGTCGGCGAGGCGGTCGTGTCCCAAGAGTTCGTCGTCGCCGCCGCGCCGGAAACGCCAGGCGACTACAACCTCGACGGGAAGGTCAACGCCGCCGATTACACGATTTGGCGAGATGCCCGCGGCTCGCAGGTAGCCCCGTACACAGTCGCGGACGGCAACGGCGACGGCGTTGTCAGCCAAGCGGACTTCGAAGTCTGGAGCGGGAACTACGGAAGCGTGGCCCCGGCGACGTCCCGCACCGCCGCGGGCGGCGAAACCCGGCAGGCGACCGCATCGCAGATTGAGTCGGAAGGGCGGTCGCTAGACCCGCGCGTTGCGGCCGTCACCACCGAGGCGATTGACGAAGCCATTGCTTACTACCCTGGGGCCGCCATCACGACGGCCGGTCCTCGGGCGTCGGTGCGGTCGGCAACGACGACGATTCAGGACGAGCTCGCCCGGCTCTTGTTGGTGGGCAAGAGCTCGGCGATCCACGGGGGAAATACCGTGGCGAGGGCTGCGGCTTCCGATGTTGATCAAGCCGGGACCGACTCTCGGGAACTCGTCGGTCGCGGCCTTGATCCTTCTCCGGGGAGCACTTCGGACGGGACTTGTTTCGATCGCTTGACCGATTCCCTCACGACAGACTGGCCCTACCGACGCATGCGAGCCGTCGGGATTTCCTTGTCTGAGCGTCAATGAGCCGGAAATCACCGCACGGCAAGCTGAAAACGGTTGACGAGTAGACCAAGTTTGGTATACTCAGTGCCAACTCTTCTTTAACGCATATTCTGGCGCCAACCGTCGATGCCGGTTCGCGTTGTCCTACGGGAAATCTCGCTCGATTGCCGTTCCTCGATCCGTCGCGGCGTTGGGCGTGCTTAGGGTTAGCGGTTTCGGTCGCTCGCCGCCATGCTTGTCTGCCAGCTCTCACCTCCTCCGATCCTGGGATCCTTGTCATGCCAACGCTCAATCTCGTCCGAGCCCCCTTTCTCCTCATGCTCGCCCTCGCGACAACCGCCGTCATCGTGAAGGCGGAAGTCTTCCGTTATCGGCAGGGCGGGCCGTGGCAGGACGTGTCCGACGGCGTGCTGCCCGGATGGGGCGTGAACCCGGCCTCGCCCGGCATCCGTGTGCCCGAGGCGGAGGACGAGGCCCGTATTAACTGGGCGGGCAACACCGTGACCCTCGACTACGAAGCTCCGGCCATTAACCGCTTGTTGATCGGCGTCGACGAGTCGGGTGTCTTGGAAGTCAAGGACGGGGGCGTGCTTACAACCATCGAAGATATCGTCGTTGGCAACAACGGATTCATCGACGGCACCATGATCGTTGAGAGCGGCGCCGTCGTGAACGTGGGCCGTATCTCCTGGGTAGCGAGGGGCCCGATCGTCGGCGACGTGCTCGGCTTCTTAACGATCGACGCGGGCGGCACGATGAACGTGGATAGCCACCTCTGGTGGGGCACGACGGGCACCGCCGAGATCAACATCAGCGGCACGCTGAATCAGACCGGCGGAATCCTGGGCCTCGGGACGCAGAACGCGGTGGACCCGCGCGGCGGCTCAGCGACGGTCAACATCCTCAGCGGCGGTGAATTGAACCTCAACAACATCTACACCACCGATGGCGGGACCAGCTCGATCCAGCCCGGCTCCAAGATCGACATCCAGGGCACGGGGCGCCTGACGCTGCCAAACGATTTCGTCGACGCCCTGGGCGTCTATCGCGATGCGGGGCTGTTGTACGGCGACGGCGTGGCCGGCGCGGTTACGATCGAAACCGAGGCGGGCGCACAGCCGTCGGGCGACTTCAACGCCGATGGCGTGGTCGATGCCGCTGACTACACCGTCTACCGAGACAACGTCGGCAACGTCGGCGGCCTGCCGAACGACGACGGCCTCGGCGTTGTGGGTCAACCCCACTACGACCTCTGGGAAGCGAACTACAGCGAAGTCGCCTCGCTTCGCACCGTCGTGACCGCCGGGCTTCCCCCAGCGGCCTCCGCCGTTCCGGAGCCGGCTTCGTTGCTGCTACTGGGCGTTGGTGTCCTGATCAGCGGCCACCTTCGCCGCGTCTGATTTCTGGCACGGCAACGCCTGGTGACCCTTCCGTTCCGAAGCCCTTCTTCAGAGGGCAGCCGCTATCGGTATGGGCTTTTCAAGAGGCTCCTGAGAGCGAGTTGCCGATTCTTCTCGATCGCTCACATCAAGCCAGGCATGCGAGGGCGCACATGCGCAGCAGACCTTCACAAGTGACGGGTTTTACTCTCGTCGAACTCCTTGTCGTGATCGCAATTATCGGGATTCTGGTCGCGCTGCTCTTGCCCGCGGTGCAAGCCGCACGCGAGTCCGCCCGACGGACGACCTGCGTGAACCAGCTGAAACAGATAGGGTTAGCGAGCCTAAACTACGAGAGCGTTCATGGCGAGTTCCCTAACGGCGGAACCGAGCCTTGGCACGACGATGGCGCCGACGGGGCCCGGTTCGGAGCCGGCTACGGGTGGCAGGTCCAGATCCTACCCTACGTCGAAAACACCGCGCTCCAAGCCATCTCAAAGGGCTATGGCGCCGGCGACGAGGCGCGGGACCGAGCCGTCCGCGCGACGCCCGTCTCGCTCTACAACTGCCCCTCTCGCCGGGGAGTCACGATCGTCTACGAGCAATCGACGGGCGCCCCGGTGAACGGGTGCGAAGAAGGCTGCGCCCTGTCAGACTATGCGGCCGCAACGCCCGCAAACCAACTCGACCCTAACCGGCTGAGTCACGAGCCCTGGTTCTGGCAAGGGCTCACCCAGGGGGACGTTGTCGCTGCGTCGCAATCGCAGTTCAACTATCGCGGCAAGAAATACTCACCCGACTACTTGGGGGTGATCACCCGAAAGATTATGTCACGCCCGAGCAAGCCGGCTCATATCACCGATGGCCTGTCAAAGACCGTCATGATCGGCGAAAAGCGGCTGCACACGGACTTGTACGAGGTCGGGGCGCCGTACGACGACATCGGGTGGACCGACGGGTGGGACTTCGACACGGTCCGCTACACCGGCTACCAGCCGGGGCCCGACGTCCCCGAGCCGCAGGCCAACCCGATCCCCGCCGATCTACGCGGGTACGGCTACCACTTCGGATCGGCCCACACGTCCGCCTTCAACGCTTGCTTCGCCGACGGCCACGTCCAGCCGATCCAGTACGACATCGACATCCTATTGTTCAACGCGTTAGGCGATCGTGCCGACGGGACCGTTACCGCGGCTTTCTAGCCGCAGGCGGCACGCCGGCGAGCTTACACCCCGCAGCGACCGGCGCTTCGGCCATCGCGAACGACGACGCGCCGCACGCCCCCGAGCACTCTCCTCTCCCCCGCCCGGAGCGGCCGAGCCAAACGGCTCATTACGCTCGACGCCGTCAAGTACGCCAGCGTCGCACGCAGCCCGAGAAGCAAACCAGGCCGATCCGTGTCCTGGGAACTCAGACCGACGTGGTCACCTTTGACAGCGACGTGCCGGAATCAGTAACGCGAAGTAGGAAGCGATCCCCGCCAGCGCTTCGGCAAGCGAGGAGTTCGCGTCGCTCGGGGCGGCCCGCCGGCTCACGGCCGCTCGGCGAGAGGACTCCAACCACCCACGGGCCGCACAGATCGCTGCGGTAGGTCGCCCCGGCCGAGTTCCCGGCCCGCTGCCCTGCCTCCGCTCCGCCACGCGGGGGCAGCGCCTTCCACCGCCTTCGGCTCGGCTTCGCAAACGCCAACGTCGATCACCTGCCGGAGGACATCCTGAAACGCTTGTTGCGGCGCCGCGCGGCGCCGCGCGGCGTCGACGACTCGGGGCGACATCAACGAAGCCCGCCGGATGCAGACGCGATGGACTGCCGATACACTCCACGTGCCGGCCCGGTTCCTCCGGGCTGCCGGCGATGGCTGAGACGCCCCGACTGAGTGTTTGATGACTGTTGAGCCCAGTTGAGGCCGCAGAAAAACGACGTAAGCTGTTGAACACTTTGGCCGAGTGGCGGAATTGGCAGACGCATCGGACTTAAAATCTTGCGAGTGGCCTACATCGGTCTACACGCCCCTACGTTTCCCCCGGGATTCGTAGGGGTTTTTCGTTTCGGGAATCGGTCGGGGTCGGGCGTTATCGGGGCCGCGTGGCGGGTTTTTGGCGGGTTGCTGGCGGGTCGCAATCGCAGCGGCTCAGAATCCGATCGTGAAGAGTTGGTGAAGCCCGCCTCCGCGAGCCCCAACTGGTTTCTGGCGCCGCGCGGATCCCGATACACTGACGCCATCGAGCCAAGCGGTTAGCTCCCGCTGTACGGCTCACCCGCTGCGCGTCGCCCCGTCCAGGGCGCCCAGCGGGTGGCCGGGCTCTCTTCGAACTGGACGGAGGTCGCTGCGATGGATGTCGCAAACGGAGCTGCGCTAGAGCCGCTCACCTTGCGCGACGAGCTTCTCGCTCACGGGTACTATGCGAGGTCGGCCATCAATTCCCTGGCACTTCTGAAGTGGTGCGTGGATCCGCCAGAGGCAATGCCGGAAGAGGTGCTCCCGCGTGGCTCGGCAGCTGCGGAAAACGTGCTCCAGCGAGTCAACGAGATCGCCCGCAAAGCGGACGCGTGGTCTGGGCATCCGTCGCCCAAAGCGCAGCTCGCGCTGGCCCACGGCGCAACGCAGGTGGGCGGTCCTCAGTTACCTGGCGGCGATAGCAACGTCATGGCGGTCCGGGCAGCGGTTGACCGGGTCGAGCTTTACGCTCGCGCCGCAAACGAAGAAGGCATCGACCTGGTCCGGCGCCACTTGCAGGAGTACGCCGACAATCCGGACTCCGCTCCGCTGCCGGAGGCGCTGCCGCTGTACGACTTCGCCGCGGTGAAGACCGTGCTCAACTCGGAGGTCGCCTACGCGGTGGACTGGAGCCCCCTCGGCGTCGGCCGCACAGCCGCACCCGCCATTGAAGTCGAAGCGATTGGGCGCGGAGTTGCCGAGGCGCTGGCGCCGACGCTGGCTGCCCTAGCTGGCGATCAGAAGGCACCGCCACCGACCTGGAGGGACAAGAATTTCGGGACGGTCAACCAGCGGATGATGGCGGCTGTCGAAGAGAACGCTAGCCGGACCAACCTTTCCAAGTCGACGTGGGCACAGCTTCTCAGCTGCAGCAAAACCGCTGTCCAAGAGTCGCCAATGTGGGGGACGATCCAAAAGCTGCGCGACTCCGATCGTGAGGCTCGCAAGAGGGCCATGCGCGGCGCCACTGACCCCGATGAGCCGGTCGGTTAGCGGTCGGGCGCCGACCAGCTCGAAAAATCACGAAAAAAACCAGGCCGCTGATCCTCGGGATTGGCGGCCTTTTCTCGTCTGGCGGCCGCTCAAGGGCCGGTCGGAAAGCCGGTCACCCCCCGACCGGCGGCTGTAAGGGTGAGGGACTTCACTCACCCAGATCCATGACGACATGAGCCAGCCCAAGCGGCCCACGTGCTCCGACAGCCCGGCCTCGCTGGTCGCCATCGTACGAGCGGCTCGGCTTGCCGGCGACCGCGACCTCGAGCGGGCGGCTGCGCGTGAACTACGCGAGCGATTCGGAATCCGCCTGCAGTTCGATCGGGCCTCAGATGAGAGCGCGTCCCGGTGAGAATCCAATTCGACAAAGCCGATCTCCGCGACCTGGTCCGCGAGATCCTCGCCGAGGCGACCGCAGCCGAGGTCGATCTCGAGCGGTCAGAGCGGCTGGCGTACCCGGAGAAAGAAGCGGCCGCGCTGCTCGGCATCCCGTCGCACGCTCTGCGCGATGCTCGGCTCCGCGGCGAGGTCGTCGGCACTCGGGTCGGCGGCAGAATCGGCTACGAGCGAACCGAACTGGTTCGATACCTGCGGAGCAATCGCGCGGATTAATCATCAACCCCGCCCGGCCGCGTCGCGCGCACAAAAAGTGCCCGGCGCCGCGAGCCACCGCGCCGCCGGGCAATCGAAAGGAAGCGAATCCCATGGTACCGCTGTTCGCGCTTAGCGACACCCAAATCGACTGGTACCGAGCCGCGCCGAAGTCGCTCGGCCAGTACATCGATTGCTACCGCGGCGAAGAATCGCGAGCCGCCCTCGCGTTAATCCGCGCTGCCGAATTCGAGCCGTTCGGGCTGACCGGCGAGTGGCGGGCCAACCACCGGTGGCGATCCCTCGAGGTCTGGGACCGTCGGACGGGCTGGCCGAGGCGTCTCCGCGTCGACGACACGCTGGTCTTCGCCGCCCTGCTTAAGGAGCGCCAGGGCGTACGGCATGACAAACGCCGGCTTCAACACGCAATCCGCGAAACGAAGCTGTCCGCGGTACTTGTTTACCGCCCTCGCGCTATTGCGCCCTTGTTTGAGTGGGTCTAGCTTGGGTGCATGGACGCCCGCGGACCCGAGACGGACTGCCCGAACTGCAAGCGGCTCGAGCGAGAGGTCGCGGAGCTTCGTGAGGA
>NZ_JAVJSH010000007.1:0-28055 GCF_040219535.1 Botrimarina sp. | reverse complement strand
GGAAACGAGATCGTCGTCGCGGTAGCTTCGCTCATGGCGGTGGGTTCCGGTGAAGGGTTGGAGGTCAGATGCCTCCCTTCTCCACGAACCCGCCGCCCTCTTCAACCTACGCCGTCCACAACATTCGACGATAACTCCCGGTCGGTTCGACCGACGCGAATCCGGCTTCGTTCCAAGTGAGGTCGGGTGGACCACCCGTTCGGAGTTGCGGCTGGCGGTAAGTCGCTGAGGTCTTCCGCCGGCTGCGAGACCGCTGCGAGTTAGCTTGAGCCCTTCGGCGCCGCGGATGAGGCATCCTCAGCAAGTTCGGTGAGCGAACCAATTCGCGCGGAGGGCCGGGCTTCCGACGCCACGCGACGACCGCCTTCAGACAGCTTTGAAGACCCCCTTCCTCGGCGGCCCTGGCAGAACCCGACGCGCTACCGGCAATCCGCAAGACATCGACAAAGATCGAAGGACTGCTTTTCGGCAGCTCTTAACCGCCGTAGCCCCGAAACTTGGGCTGAGGTAACATATCTATTAGCTGCCCCTCAACGCTCTGTCATTGGCATCAAGCAAGAATTGGCCCGGTTTCAGCCTCACAAGACGATCCGTCTGTTGATGGCGATCGCTGTATCGTCGAGCGGCGGGGCTGCGCAGGGGTATAGCCACTCGCACGCCGGCGGGAGAGACGCCCACTCGCACCACGCGGTGAGCGACGCGGGAGTCGAACTCGACCACGGCCACCCTCACGACCACGAGCCACATCCGCAAGCGGCCACCGAGCAGTTTGCTTCCAGCGCAGCAAACCATTCCCATCTAAGTCTGTGGGGGTTTGACTTCACGCTGCCTTCGCCGAATGAGCAGAGCGGGGGCAATGATCCGCCAGAGCCTCTGGTTCTGCTAGGCGAGTCGAAACTCGCCACGCACGTCGTTTTCGGCCAGCTGGGACCGGACGACGTGTTGCTCTTGCTGCAAGACGTAGCGGGCGACGTCTGCTACGCCGAAGGCGACACGGTGACGCCGTTGCGCCGCCCGCAAGTCGATACGCCCATTCTGTGTGACCGTGCGCGCTTCGAGCGCACCGGCGTGCTGCGGATCTAATTTCACGCGGCCTCTCTGCCGCGTTTCTCTGGGAACGAGTCCGTTGTCGGGTGCTGCGCACTCGATGCGGCCGTCCTTGCTGCTTGCCTCATTTCCTTTGAAGGGAGTTCACCGATGAAATTCCGTTACGCGCTTGTTGTCGCCCTCGCTCTGCCCGCAACAGCACTGCTGGTCGGTTGCGGCCAAGAGTCCTCCCCTCCTGCCACCACCGGGTCTGCCCCCGCGACCGAAGAGACCGCAGAAGGGTTCGACCCGCACGATGTCCCGATGACCGAAGCAGAGATCGAGTCTCTCCAAGAGCGGGCTGGCGAGCTACGACGACGCGGTCGCGAAGGTAAAAAGTTTCCGCGACACAATCCGCGACGCCATCGCCGCGGGCGATCCCGCCGAAGCGCACCGGCCGCTCGACGAGCTGGACATCGTGTTGGGGCACCTAACGACGGTCGCGCGCGAGAACGACGTGCCGAAGTCGGAGTGGGAGACGATCAACACGTCGGCCCAACGCCTCCGCGAACGATTCAACGAGGTCCACGCGCGAATCGACGGGGGCGAGGCCGCCGACTACGAGGCGGTCGCGGACGACGTCCAGGCCGCCATCGAGCAGCTCGAAGGCGTGCAAACGAACTAGCCAGGCGGCCACCCAGGATTCTCTGGTTCCCTAGGGAGTAGCGATGACTGAGCAAGCGCGAAGGGCTCCCGTAACCGGGCGGCGCGTTGTGTTCTTTGGCCTCACGGCGCTGAGCGTCTTGTCGTCTTGGGGGCGTAATTCGTCGGCGCACGAAGGGCACGCCGCTCTGCCCACCAAGGGGCTTACCGTTGCGGGCGATCAACTCCTGCTATCCGAGGGGGCCCGCGAAGCGATCGACCTGCAGACCGGCAAGGTCACGCTCGCCGACATGGCGCGCTTCGTGGAGTGCAACGCCCACGTCGTGGCGCCGTGGCGGATGCAAGCGATGGTTACAACCCAGGCGCGGGGGCGGATCGGGCGCCTGTTCGTCCGCCCCGGCGATCGGGTAGAAGCCGGGCAAGAGTTGGCGAGCGTCGAGAGCTTGGAGTTGGAGGCGTTGCAGCTGGCGATGCTGCAGGCCGACGCCGAGCTGCGCCTGGCAAAGGAGAAGCTCACGCGGCAACTCCCCCTGGCGGAACGTGGCGTGATCGCCGGCAGCGAGGCCCTTGAAACCGAAGCGTCCGTCCGGCAGCGGACGGCCGAGCTAGAGGTCGCCCAGTGCAAACTGAGGGCGATAGGGCTCTCACAAGCGCTCCTCGACCGCGTGCGGCAGAGCCAACAGCCGGTGACCGAGTTCGCCCTCGTGAGCCCGCTCACCGGCGTGATCGCGGAGGCCGACGTTCGGGTTGGTCAGGTGGTCAAGACGACCGAGCACCTGTTCCACATCGTGGATCGATCGCGAGTCTGGGTGGTCGGAGACGTGCTCGAAGGGGAGGTTGCCGCCGTCCAGCCAGGGCAGCCCGCGGTCGTGCGGTTCAAAGAACTGCCGGACCGGGTGTTCCGCGGCGTGGTCGACCACCTCCACCTGAAGATGGACGAGACCCGCCGCACGCGCCATGTAGCGGTCGCCATCGACAACACGAGCGGGCTGCTCAGTCCGGGGATGTTCGGTCAGATGCGGATCGAGACCGCGCTGTCTAAGGAGGCGGTCGTCTGCCCGACCGAGGGGATCATCCGTTACTTCGGCTCGGAGTACGCGCTGGTCAACCGCGGCGAGGGCAAGTACGTGCGTAGCCCGGTCGAGACCGGCCTGCGGCAGGACGACCGGGTCGAAATCCTCGACGGTTTGTTCCCGGGCGACCGGGTCGTCGTGAACGGCAACCACGTGCTCTTCTCGCTCTTCGCCAACGAGACGCCCGCCTCAAGCGGGTCGCGGACGCCGCCAAGGATCGAAGCCCAACTGGAAGCGAAGTCGAACGGACCCGCTGCGCCGAAGCCGGTTGTCATCCAGGGCGTGGTCGAGTTGCCAACCGACCGCAAGGCGTTGTCCAGCGCCCGCCTCGAAGGACGCATCGGGCGAATCCTCGTTGACCACAGCCAGCCTGTGAAAGCGGGTCAGGTCTTGGCCGAGGTAGAAAGCCTCCATCTGAGGAACTTACAAGGCGAGCTGCTGGAGAGCCAATCGAAGCTCGCATGGACCCGCGACCGGGTTGAGAGTCTGGAGCGGCTCGCTACCCAGAACGTGCTCTCCAAGAAGGAACTCTGGCAGCTGCAGACCGCCCAGAGGGTGCTCGAGAACCAAGTCGAGAGCATCGCCAGGCGCCTCGGAATGCTCGGCGTCGCACAAGACGACGTAGACCGGATACTGGCGGTCGACCTGTCGGCCGAGGACTGCGACGTGTCGCTGGTTCGCAGCGTGCCGATCCGCGCCGCGATCGATGGGGAGGTCGCCGCTTTCGACGTCGTGCCGGGGCAGATCGTCAACGCCGAGAAGCAGCTTTTCGAAGTCCACGACCGCTCGAAGGTATGGGTGAAGGGCTACGTCTTCCAACGCGACGCGACCGGCGTCGTGGTCGGGCAGCCGGTTTCGGTCACGTTCCACGCGCTACCGGGGGTTCAAGTCGGGGGACGGGTCGTCCGCGTCTCGCCGGTGCTCGATCGGGGCGAACGCGTGCTGCCGGTCTGGGTGGAAGTCGACAACTCCGACGGTCGCCTGATCGAGGGCATGCTCGCGAGGATCGAGATCAACCGGGCCGAAGTCGCCGTGGTGCGCGGCCGGCGGCTAGACAGCGCGCGCTAGAACAATCCGACCGGAAAGCCTCGATGCTCAACCGAATCATCGCCTTCTCGCTGAACAACCGCCTTCTGGTGATGGCGGCGGTCGTGCTGCTCGTAGTCATCGGCGGCTACCGCGCGTTGCGGCTACCGATCGACGTCTTCCCCGACCTAAACCGGCCGACGGTCACGATCATGACCGAGGCGCACGGCCTCGCGCCCGAGGAAGTCGAGGCCCTCGTGACCTTCCCGATCGAGTCGGCGATGAACGGCGCGACCGGCGTCCGCCGGGTCCGTTCGGCGTCGGGCATCGGCATCTCGATCGTGTGGGTCGAGTTCGACTGGGGGACCGACATCTACGTCGACCGCCAGGTTGTCTCAGAGAAGCTGCAGCTGGTGCGCACGCGGCTCCCGGAAGACATGAACCCCACGATGGCGCCGATCACGTCCATCATGGGCGAGATCATGCTCGTCGGGATGCACTCCACCGGCGACACGAGCGACATGGAGGTCCGCACGCTGGCAGACTGGGTCGTCCGGCGGCGGTTGCTCGGCATCGGCGGCGTCTCGCAGGTGACCGTCATGGGGGGCGAGATGAAGCAGTACCAGGTGCTCACCTCGCCCGAGCGGCTGGCCGAGTTCGACGTGACGATCGACCAACTCACCGACGCCGTGCGGCAATCGAACACGGTGATGGGGGGCGGCTTCCTGCTCGGCAAGGACAAGGAGTCGCTCATCCGTATCATCGGCCGGGCGACAACCCTCGACCAGATCGAGCAGACCGTGGTGCGGACCGGAGAGCCGGTGCCGATCACGGTCGGTCAGGTTGCAGAAGTCGTCTTCGCCGGGCCGGTTAAGCGGGGCGAAGGGAGCGTCAACGGCGAGCCGGCCGTCATCATGTCGGTGCAGAAGCAGCCGGGCGCGGACACCCTCGCTCTCACGGAGACCATCGGCCGCACGCTCGACGAGATCCAGGCGACGCTGCCGCAGGACGTGGTCATCGACAAGGATGTCTTCAAGCAAGCGACGTTCATCAAGGTCGCGATCGGCAACGTGGTGGAAGCGATCCGCGACGGAGCGATCTGGGTCATCGTCATTTTGTTTGTGTTCCTGTGGAACCTCCGCACCAGCGCGATCACGATCACCGCGATCCCGCTTTCGATCATCCTCACCGCACTCGCGTTCGACTACTTCGGCATCTCGATCAACACGATGACGCTCGGCGGCGTAGCGGTCGCCATCGGCGAGCTGGTCGACGACTCGATTGTTGACATCGAGAACATCTACCGGCGACTGAAGGAGAACCGCGCGAAGGCCAGCCCCGACAACCCGCTGAAGGTGATCTTCCTCGCCTCGGCCGAGGTGCGGAACAGCATCGTCTACGCGACGCTGATCGTCGTGCTGGTGGTGTTCCCGCTCTTCTCGCTGGCCGGCCTCGAAGGCCGCATGTTCGCGCCGCTCGGCCTGGCCTACTTGATGACGCTCGTCTCGTCGCTCGTGGTCTCGCTGACCGTAACGCCGGTGCTCTCGTCGTACCTGCTCCCGCGAGCCAGGTTCCTGGAGCGGGAGGGCGACCCGCTGCTGCTCCGCGTGCTCAAGGCGATCGACACGCGGCTGCTCCGCTTCACGCTCAAGCACACGACCGCGGTGCTGAGCGTCGTCCTCGTTTGCGTCCTCGTTTCCTGCTCGGCCATCCTGTGGATGGGGGGCGAGTTTTTGCCCGAGTTCAACGAGGGGACGCTGACGATCGGCGCGACCGCCCCGCCGGGAACCAACCTGCAGGAATCGAACCGTATCGGCCAGCGGGTCGAGAAGATGCTGCTGGCGATCCCCGAGGTCACGCACGTCGCCAGGCGGACCGGCCGGGCCGAGTTGGACGAGCACGCCGAGAACGTCAACTTTTCAGAGATCGACGCCACGCTCGCCGATCCCAGCCTCCCCAAGCCGGGCTGGCACAACGCGGTCCTGCGCGCCGTCCCCGGGCTCAAGTGGCTCGGAGAGGAAGTGCAAGGGCGGCCACGCGAGCAGGTGCTAGCCGAAATCCGCGACACGCTCTCGGAGATGCCCGGTGTCGTGTTCAACATCGGCCAGCCGATCTCGCACCGACTCGACCACATCATGTCGGGCATCCGCGCCCAGATCGCGGTGAAGCTCTACGGACCCGACTTGCAGGTCCTCCGAGACAAGGCGTACGAGGTCGCTTTGGCGGTCTCTGAGGTAGAGGGGGCGGTCGACCTGCAGATCGAACCGCAGGTCGAAATACCGCAGGTGCAGGTGACGATCCGCCGCGAAGAAGCGACACGGTTCGGCCTCACCCCCGACGAGGTCGCCGAAGCGATGGAAACCGCTCTGCAGGGACGCGTCGTCTCCCAGGTCTTGCAAGACCAGCGGACCTTCGACCTGGTCGTCTGGTTCGACGAGTCGGCCCGCAACAACGTCGACGCGATCCGCTCGACGCTGATCAGCACCCCATCCGGAGCGCAGGTATCTCTTGGGAGCGTCGCGGACGTCGTGCAAACCACGGGTCCGAACACGATCAATCGCGAGAACGTGACGCGACGCATCGTCGTGCAAGCCAATACGGCCGGCCGCGACCTGGCGAGCGTCGTCGGGGAGATCAAGCGACGCGTCGCTGAGTCGGTCACGCTCGACGAAGGCTACTTCATCGACTACGGAGGCCAGTTCGAGGCCCAGATGCAGGCCAACCGGCAGCTGATGTTCTGGGGTTCGATGTCGGTGCTCGGCGTCTTCCTGTTGCTCTACAAATGCCTCCAGTCGTGGCGGGCCGCTCTGCAGGTGATGGTCAACATCCCGCTCGCAGCCATCGGCGCGGTGGCGGCGCTACTGCTGACAAGCTGGCCGACGCCCGGAGCGATCCAAGCCGCCGCTTGGTGGGAGCTGCCGCGGGTCTGGGTTGAGGCGTCAACGCTCTCGGTCGCGCACTGGGTCGGCTTCATTACGCTGGTCGGCATCGTCAGCCGGAACGGCATTATGATGATCTCGCACTACCTCCACCTGATGCGGTTCGAGGGGGAAGAGTTTGGCGAGCCGATGATCATCCGCGGCAGCCTGGAGCGGCTCGCGCCGGTGCTGATGACCGCCCTCACCACGACGATCGGCCTGGTGCCGCTAGCGCTCGGCGCCGGCGAGACCGGCAAGGAGATCCTCCACCCGCTCGCCATCGTGGTGATCGGCGGCCTCATCAGCTCCACGCTGCTCGACCAGATCGTGACGCCCGCGCTCTTCTTCAGGTTCGGGAGAAAGGCGTACGAAGGCCGCTTCGCAGCGGGAAGAGAAGGGGCTGACGAACCGGAGGTGCTGCGGATCGCTGAGCAATTCGATAGGCACGAGGACTAACCGACAGGGCTCTTCATGATGATGACACTGCTTCGGGGTCTGATCGCGGGCGTCGTCGTGATCGGGGTCACGCAACTCGCCGAGCGTTGGCCGAGGCTCGGCGCACTGCTGATGACGTTGCCGCTGGTGAGCATCGTCGCGATCGTGATGACCTGGCAGAAGTCGGCGGACCTTCCCACGATCGCACGCCTGTCGCGGGAGACCCTCGTCCTGGTGCCGCTGGGCCTGCCCTTCTTCGTTCCGCTGGCCCTTGCCGAGCGTCTCGGCTTCTCGTTCTGGCCGGCACTCGCTGCTGGCGTCGGGCTGGCGTGCCTCACAATCGGCGCCTGGTTCTGGCTAGGCCCGCCTCCCAGGTGAAGAGCCTTGGGATTGGCCAGCTCACCATGACGTCGGTGGGGAGTGCCTCGCGGAAGCTGACCCCAAGGCGGGAAGTAGAGCGAGTGAAGGCGTCCAACCGTCCGCAAGCACGAGCGACGGCTCACGCCGAGGGTGGACCAGCTTCGGCGAGATCGGGGCCCGTCGAACCCGCGTCGGTCTGCGGACCGCGACGACACCTCCGCAGCTGATCTGGGAGGTGCCGCCGCAGTCAGATGCTACGCCTGCGGAAACCTCCTCCGACAACAAGGGCATTCGCCGTCGAACCCGTGCATCAGGGCGGTGAACGCCGTCGGCTGGGGCAGCGACATGATCGCCTTGAAGGCGAGCGGGTCCCGGTGGGCATAGTGCCGGTAGGTCACCCCGCCGACCGAGTGCCCAAGGATTTCGATCGACGACTCTGGCATGTGCTCGTCGTAGTAGGTCGCACAGGTCTTCCGCAGGTCCTTCAGCACCCACAGCTTCTCCTCGCCCGTCTCGACGTCCTGCTTCGGCTTGACCCCGGCCAGCTGACAGAGCCGTTGGAAATGCTCGTTCGGTCGTGAGCTGCCGCAGGAGAAGACCGATTGGTCCAATCCAACCTGGTCGGCCCGCAGGCTCTTGAGGTGCGTCAGCACCACGCGGTTCATCGGGCGGTAGAACTGCTTCTTGGTCTTCACCCGCCTGTAGTACAGCCAGCCGTACCGACAATCACGCCCTTGGCCGTTCGGCGGCTCGGGCCGCCAGCAGACGTGTCGCCAGAGGATCGGCTCGTGGAACGAGGCCAGCTTGAAGACCGTGCCGGTATCGACGCCGTAGTTGAAGAAGACGACCAGCGCGGCGCGCCAGTAGTGGCCGACCGTCAGCGTCCGCTTCCAGCCTCGGGGCCGCTCGAGCGCGTAGGTCGCGAAGTAGAGCGTGTTCAGGTCCGACTTGGTCAGGTAGTGACGGCCGGCGACATCCCGCTGCGGCTTGGGCTTGGGCAACCGCGGGAGCTTCTCGAGGTAGTCCTGCTCCCAGGCCCACGACAGGATGGCCCGGAGGTTCTCGCGGGCCTTGTTCGCCGTGCGTCCGGCGTTCGACCCGCCGTCTTCGGCCGCTTTCTCGTAGACCCAGTCGAAGAATTCGCGGAGGTCGGAGCGGCTGATTTGATCGACAGTGGGGCCTTGACCCCAGGCCAACCACTTGGCGACGGTTCCTCGGTACTCCTTGCAGGTGCCCAAGGAGAGGGTCTTGGCGTTGAGGTACTTGACCGCGACTTTCTCGAAGCTGATCGACATGCTGACGGCTCCAGGCCGTCGGCGTCTGACTCCGTCCCTGGCTCCGCCCGCCGATAGCCTCGCTCGGCTTCCTGCAGGACCTCCTGTCGCTCGGTGGTAGGATCGGCAGCCTACGCTAGCTGCACAGATGGCTCCAGATTAGTCCGCCGGCGGGCCAAGTGTGCGGTTCGGCGAGCGGCTAAACTCGCTGAGAGTGAGGCAACCTCGGCGGGTTTGCTGCCGATCACGACACGTCAACCGCTCGTCGCGAAATACACGCCGAGGCGCGGTTGAAGGCGAAGGCCGCTACCGCCGAGACGGCGGCGTACACGAGCGGCGTCGCGCCGTAGGCTTCGTCCTTGGGGTTCACCGCGACCAGCAAGAACAAGGCCGTGGCGGTAATGCAGGTAAGCGACAGCCCCGTGAGGGCGATCACCCAGGCTTCGGATTTCATAGCTCAACTCCGTGTTCAAGTAGCAACTGCTGCGAAACCGCGAGTGCCGCCTCGGTCCTGGCGTCCCCATCGAAGAAGCCGCGGAAGCCGACGCCCGGCACAACGAGGCCGGCCAGCAGTCGCAGCTTCTCGGCGAGAGACACCCGCACTCGCCCTTCTAGCACGTCGAAACGCCTGCGGCGGATTTTTGCCCCGATCGCGTGGTAGATCCGGGCCGCGGCGTGGACAGCGAATCGCGAATCACGATCGAGGGCCGACACGCCGCTCTCCCCGGCACAATAGAAGCCGTCGGCCACATCGAGCAGTTTTTGGACGCCCCGTCGCACTGGTTCGCTGTCGGGGCGAGCCGGGCCGGGCCGGAGGCCGCCGGTCCACTCGATAGGGAGATAGCAGCGGTAACGGCCCCAGTCTTCAGCCACGTCGCGGGCGATGTTTGTGAGCTGCATTCCGATGCCCAACGCTGTGGCGTGCGGCAAGAATCGGCGATCTCGAAGACCGAGGATCGGGCACATCAAGACCCCGACCGCTCCGGCCACACGGAAGCCATACCGCATGAGATCATCGACGCTCAGGTTTTCCGCCGGCGTCAGGTCCGACTTCATCCCGATCAACAGAGCTTCCGCGGCGGCTACAGATAGGTGGTGCCGACGCACGACCGAGCCGAACCACAGGCTCTCGGTCGTGTGCGGCACTTCGCCGTTGACGATCAGACGCAGGTCGGCCGTAGCCAGTTCGACAAACTCCGCGGCTTCCTCGGCAGATTCTGCGTTATCGACACCATCGTCGCACCAGCGGCACCACGAATAAAGCCGCTCGACGTCGGCCCGTTTGTCGGCAGGCAGCAGACGGCTGGCCAGCGAGAACGATCGGCTGTGGCGCCGTATCGAGTCGCGTGCGGCGGGGGGGCTAGATGGTGACGACACGGTAGTCAGACGCGATGGTGTCGCACGTCGCCTTGGCGGAGTTGATGACGCCGGGCACCCCGGCACCGGGGTGGGTGCCAGCTCCGGCGAGGTACAGGCCCGGGATGCTGGGATCGCGATTGTGCGGGCGGAAGTAGGCGCTTTGAGTGAGCTTGGGGGCGACCGAGAAAGCGGATCCATGATGGGCGCCGAACTTTTGAGCAAAGTCGGCCGGCGTGAAGTGACGCCGCGTGACGATCGACTCACGCAGCCCGGGCAAGTGAGTTTCGAGCGATTCGAGGATCGCGTCGCCGTAGGCCTGGGCACACGCGTTCCAGTCGATCGGGGCGTTGCCTAGGTGTGGCACGGGGCTCAGCACGTAGAACGACTCGCCACCCTCCGGCGCCATCTTGGGATCGGTGGCCGTGGGGGCGTGAAGATAGAGGCTGAAGTCGTCGGGCAGGTGATTGCCGCGGAAGATGTCGCGCAGCAGGCCCTTGAAGCGTGGGCCAAACAAGATCGTGTGGTGAGCGAGGTCCGGGTAACGCCGCTTCGTACCGAAGTACAGCACGAACAGCGACATCGACCACGACATCCGCTCGAGCCGCTTCTGACGCTTCTGGGCCCCCTCGACCCCGCGATAGATCTTGGCAAACGTGTGGTGTACGTCGGCGTTCGATACGACCACATCAAACACGCCGGGCCGAACTCCTTGGGTGTGTATCTCGTGCTGGGGTGTGGGACTGTCCGCCCGGTCGCTGGCTCGCAGCGTCACGCGATCGACGGGCGAATTCAACCGCAACGTGCCGCCGAGGTCTTCCAGCAGTCGCGCCAGCACACGGACGAGGGCACCGGTCCCGCCTTCGGGAAAGAAAACGCCCCACTTGCGTTCGATCCAATGGATCAACGTGTAGATGCAGCTGGTGTCCATCGGATTGCCGCCGACTAGCAGCGGGTGGAAGCTGAACGCCTGCCGGAGGTGTTCATCTTTGACGAACCGAGATACCATCGAGTAGACGCTCCGGTCGGCCCGCAGTCGGGCGAGGTGCGGGGCGGCGCTGATCATATCGCTGAAGCGGAGGAACGGCACAGCGCCTAGTTCCTCGTAGCCCTTCTCAAACACCTGGCGCGTGTAGTCCGCGAAACGGCGATAGCCGTCTACGTCGCTCGGATTAACGCGACGCACCTGTTCGATCAGGCCGTCCTCGTCCGAGACGTAGTCGAAGCGGACCCCGTCGCTCCACTGCAAGCGATACAACGGCGTCACCGGCAACAACCGCACGTAGTCCGAGAGGCGCCGCCCCGAGAGTTCGAACAGCTCTTCGAGGCAGTGCGGCGCCGTGATGACGGTCGGGCCGGCGTCGAAGGTGTACCCCTGGTCTTCGTACACATACGCCCGGCCGCCCGGCTTGTCGTGGGCCTCGTAGCAGACGGTCTCGAACCCCATGGACTGGAGCCGGATCGCCGCGGCGAGACCGCCAAACCCGCTTCCGATCACTGCAGCCCGACGGCCGGGCCTGGCCGCGGCCTCTGGCCGCGGCTCGATAGGGGTGGCGGCGACGCTCATGCTCGCGCTCCAGCGAAGCCCGGTTCACTGACGCCGCTTTGGTACGTGCTCCGCAACGCGTCGGCGACCTCGGCGAGGGTGCGGGCCGCCTTAGCGTCCGGCCCGGCCGCAGCGAGACGCGACACGGCGCGATCAAGCCGCTCGTCGATCGCAGCAACGCCCCGATCGCGGCTTGCCTCGAGCAGGCTGGTCGCTAGCCGTCGCAACGCGGGCCCAGGCGACGACTCTCGCCGGATACGTTCTTGCAGCAGCCGAAACCGTGACGCCGAGAGCTCTTCCGCTGCCAAGGCCCATGGCCACGTCACGCGGCGGTTGAGCAGATCATCGCAACGATCTTCGCCGTCGACGAAAGCCGTCAGCTCGTCGAGGTCGTTCTTTATCTGCAAGCAGATCCCCACTCGGCAGCCGAACGCAGCGGCCGCCAACAGCGTCGTGGCTTCGCCGTTGGCGGCGTGGGCACCGGACCAAGCAGCTAACGAGACGAGGCGTCCGGTTTTCCATCGCGAGATCGCCAACGCGGTTGCCCGCGCCTGGTGTGGTGTGATCTCATCGATGCGTGTTGAGAGATCGATCGCTTGTCCCTCGTGACACTGCCTCGCGACCTCGACGAACTTCATCAACAGCCCGGCGGTTCGCGCGGGGTCTTCATAGGCAGATCCGGCGAGCTCCAAGGCTCGGAAGTACATCCAGTTGCCGGCGTTCACGGCACGGGCCGGGCCGATCACTCGGTGCAACGCGGGCTGCTGCCGACGCGTTGCGGAGTCGTCCTCAAAGTCGTCGAGCACCAGGGAGCCGGCGTGGAGCATCTCCACCGCCTCGGCCACCGCTACCGGTGAAGGCCCTCGCCCGCCGGCGAACTTGAAGGCCCGTTGAAGCAACGCGGCCCGGAACCGCTTCCCCCCGACTCCGGGGTAAAGGTCCGGCGCGAGTTGGAGCGCCTTGGACCAGCCGTGCCGTGTCCCGGCGGACTGGTGACAACTTCCGGCGTATCCCAGAGGTTTGGCGATCATGGCGAGGCCGGGTCCGTACGGGAACAAAGGGACTTAGCAAACCGCAAGGGTGCGAGCCCAGTCGGCGGGCGACCGATGACGATCCTCGCCGCGTCGGCGACGTTGAAGCGGTGGCCGTAGAAGCGGGCGATACGTTCTTCGGGGAGCACCTTGTAGAAGCGGCGGAAAATCTTCCAGCGGTGCTCGGCGTTGACCAAACAAAACAGCAGCCGATTGAGGAAGCGGGCAAAGCCGCGTCGGAGGGCGTCGCCAGAACCGACCCGCGTCAGCTCCGCAGCGACTTCCTCGAGACGCGACTTGGCAACCGTTTCAGCAAACCGAATGGCCAGCGGCATCGAGTACCCCGTCGCGGCGTGATACCAGCCTCCGGCATAGCCTCCCGCAATAGCGTTCGGGTTGCCGCGTGGGAGGGCCGCGTACGGCATGGGCAGGCAGCCCCCCTCGGTGCGGACGAGCTCGGGCAAGTCGATGCCCGCTTCATGCAGGCGTGTCGCGATCGCCGCGTTCGCCCGCTTTTCGTCATAGCTGGGCTCTTCGCTGAAGCGCGTGTACTCCAGCAGAACACGCCGCTTGCCGAGGGGCAGCTCGTAGAGAAACTCGAAGCCATTCGATTGGTCGGCTCGAACATCCATCAAGATGGGTTCGGTCGCGGGCCAGTCGCGATCGGTTTGGTACTCACGACCGATAAAAGTTTGAAAGCCGACGCCTTTTAGCTTGCTTGCTGAGTTCAATTGGCCTCGGCAATCGATCACGCATCCACTCTGGATGACGGTCCCATCGGCCAGTTCAATCCGCGTGTTGGACTCGATCTCACACGGTTGGCCGGTACGGATATCGATCCGGGCGACTCCCGAAGCATCGGTTGATCCGGCCGAGAGAGATCGGGTCGCATCCCGCAGCGCGTCCGACGTGATTGTGGCGTACGCGAGGGTCACTCGCCGCGTGTGCCCGGGGAACCGCACGGTGTAGGCGGGCCAACGGTGGTTCACGAGTCGATCGAACCAACCCCGCGATTCGGGGGGGATGTCCGATTCGTGAAACGACCACGTGTGGTTGCCGCAAAGCTCGTCGGACCGTTCGAGGAGCAAGACGCTCGCCGCCGGTCGATAGTGGGCCACCGCGTGGGCGAGCAAGCAGCCTTGAAGGCCCCCGCCGACGATCGCATAGTCGTAGTTTCTTGGCGGGGTCATGCGGTATCTGCAAGCGTGAGCGGCCTCGCGGTACGACGATCGCCGAACGCGGCAAGCATCGGCGCGATCCCATGCAAGACGATGTGGGGGACGGCAACGGCGCTCAGCCCGACGAACGTCGAACGGACGAGCGTCTCGTCCCAGGTCAACGATTGCAACGAAGCCGTGGCACCGAGCCCGATCAGACCGATCGCCCCGAAGGTCATCGGCGCGAGGCTAGCCGCCAGCTTTGGCCAACTCTCACCAAGCTCACGCCGCAAACGTTTGAGACCCCGTGCCGAGTGCCACGCGCAGAAGTAAACCAAGAAGCCGAAGATCGGACTCGCCACAGCGAACAGCAGGACGAACGACGCCTGCATCGTGCTGTCGAGGAGCAGCACCTGTCGCGTCCGGCCTGCGGCGGCGATCGCCGCGAGGATTTGCAGGCCCCAGGCAGCGATCGCGATCGTGAGCAGGCACCAAGAGGCAAGAGTCATCATCTCGACCGCGAGTTGTATCTGAGTCTCGAAACTACGCGGCGCGGTGATCCGCAACAAGCGAGTCACCTCACCTCCGTGGAACACTAGCGGTGTCCAGACCACCAATCCTCCGCGGGCGAAGCGGAGGAGCGGCCGGAGTGGATGCGGCCCGACCGCGATCTGCGGCTCTTCTTGACCAAAGTGCCAAGCAGAGGCCAGGAAGAAAAGGACGGTTGTGGCCGCAGGCGCCAAGAACCAGCCGGCCGTGACAAGCAGAGCTATCACCAAGTACCCGACGAGGAAGCTGGGCAGCCACGCGGCGCCCAGTATCGGCTGAAGCAAGGGCTTGGCGAATCGATGGTCCGCGGCCCCGTGTGGAAGCCCGACCAAAGCGACGAGGACGGCCAACGCAGCCGGGACTAATACCCCGCCGGTGGGGATAAAACACGCGGCCCCCGCCATCGCCCAACAGAGCAGAGTGACGAGGGCCGCGTGCATGAAACATCTCCCAACGAGAGGCTAGACTGATCGTCCGATCAGGCAGGGGCCATAACGGGTTCGCCCGTAGCTCCGGGGACGACGGACTTGCCGCTCTTAGCCCGAGCGATGAAGTAGATCAGCACGCCGAAGCCGGCCTTCGCGGCCATGTCGGCGATCGCATAGCCGATCTGCAAACCGACGACTCCGCCGGCTCCGACCTCGCCGCCGGCCTTAGCGGCCAAGGCCTCGGGGGTGCCACCCAGGGCGTAGGCGATCGGGTAAACGGCCCAAGTGATCAGCAGCACGAGGCGGCAGACCTCGATCAGCGTCCGGGCCGCGGGCGGTTGGGTTTCCAACGACTTCGTTAGCTCAACCCACAGCACGTAGAGGATATAGAAGAACGGCACCGAGGACGCGACGCCCCAAGCAACGCGGGTCCCCCAGCCCTCCGGGTCGGAAATCACTTCACCCGGGTAACCCAAGGCGATCATCAAGGCAGCGGCAATGACCAATCGCGTCAACAGGCTCGTCGCCTTCGCGGCTTGCAGGCGTAGCACCGCCACCAGCTCGACCATCAACAGCGGCACCGTGAGAATCCAGTCGGCGTAGCGGTAAAAGTCGTTGAATGCGGCGCCGGTGCCGACGTAGCCGCCATCGCTGAGCATGTAAGCGTCATTCCAGCTGTGGCGGATCATAAAGTAGTGGTAACAAGCGATCGTTACCACGAGCCCCGAGATCGCCAATGCCGGACGGTACTCCGGATCGACTTGCGACCGTGACAAGAACAAGAAGATCGCCGCGGCCCCCATCGTCGCGACGGTCATCGAGAAGATGTTGTCGACGGCGCTGTACTGGAATACGGATAGGTCGGGCATCGTCGAGCCCAAGACCAACAAGCTCTCTAACATCGTTGACCCTCGTCGGGAGAGAACGGGAAGTGCCGCGAACCCTGTGCGGCTCGAGAAGGTTCTGTTGAGTCTTTAGGCACCCGCTATACCGCTGGCAACGGGTCGTTTTTCTGACTTTGGTCGTGATCGAAGCGGTTGATCGACGGTTTATTGTCTGCCACCGGTCTGCACTCAAAGCGGACCCTTACTTGCGTATTCTGCCAGGAAGCCCTATGTCGCGACGTCCTCACGTGCTGATCGTTGGCGGCGGATTCGGCGGGTTTGCTGCGGCGAAGCGGCTCCGCAACGCCGATGTCTCAGTCACGCTGGTGGATCGGACAAACCACCACTTGTTCCAGCCGCTGCTGTACCAAGTCGCCACGGGCGGCCTTTCGCCGGCGAACATCGCGGCGCCACTCCGCAACCTCCTGCGTAGTCAGAAGAACGTCACCGTCCTGCAGGACGAGATCACCGGCGTCGATCCGACGTCTTCGCTCGCGTGGTCGAATAGCGAGCACTACGCTTACGACTACGCGATCTTCGCGGCGGGTGGCGTCTCTTCTTACTTTGGCAAGCCAGAGTGGGCCGCCATCGCGCCCGGCCTGAAGACGCTGACCGACGCACGCGAGATCCGACGCCGGGTGCTGGGCGCCCTCGAAGTGGCCGAGCTGCAGGGGCTTTCCGACCCGCCGACCTTTGTTGTGGTGGGAGGCGGCCCCACCGGCGTCGAGACCGCCGGGGCGATCGCCGAACTCACGCGGCACACGCTGGTCGGTGAGTTCCGCCGCACCGACCCGTCGAAGAGCCGCATCTTGCTGGTCGAGGCGGCCGATCGCTTGTTGACGAGCTACCCCGAGTCCCTGTCCGCGGCGGCCGCAGAGCGACTGGCCGAGATGGGCGTCGAGCTGCGACTCGGCTCGATGGTCTCGGAACTGCAGAACGGCGAGGCTACCCTCACGAGTAACGGTCGTTCGGAGAAGATCGCAACGGCGAGCATCGTTTGGGCTGCCGGGATCGCTGGCTCGCCCCTTGCCGGCGAGTTGGCTAAGGCGGCGGGCATCGCCCCAGAGCGGGACCAGCGGGTCGCGATCAATGCGGACCTGACCCTAACCGGCTACGACAACGTCTTCGCCATCGGCGACATGGTTCGTTTCGCCGGCCGAGACGGGGCCGCACTGCCGGGTGTCGCGCCAGTGGCGATCCAGCAGGGCAAGCACGCCGCGTACAACGTGTTGCGTAGCCTCCGCGGAAAGCAACGCAAGCCGTTTCAGTACCGCAACTATGGTGCGATGTCCGTCATCGGTCGCGGCGCCGCCGTCGCCGATATCGGCCCGGCCAAGCTCACCGGCTACCCGGCTTGGTTCGCTTGGCTGTTCGTCCACCTTCTGCAGCTCGTTGGCCACCAAAACCGTGCGCTAGTGGCAATGCAGTGGGGCTGGAACTACTTCACGAAGAACCGCTCGGCTCGGCTGACGAGCGGAGACGCGATGCTGTTTCCCGCAGGTTCGACTGAAGCGAGCGAACCGCATGCCAGCATGATTGCCCCTTAGATCCGATTGATCGCATGTAGTTCGACACAAGATTCTGCAACCCATATCGGTCGGCCTGCAACCGTCGGGGCTCCGTCGCTTGGGCCTAGCCGGCATTCGTCCCAGCCGCTTTCGCGAGGTCGCTTCGCCGCGTTGCCAGGTTGAGGGAACCGTGATCCGAGAACGCTGGCGATTTGATCGCTTGTTCGATAGTGCTTTCCAGCGTGTCAACTCGGATGATTTTCGCAACCGACTCGAGAAGGCGTTTGTTGCGACAGCGGTTGTTGGCTTCTTTGCCCACCTCGCCGTCATCGCGACATCGAGAGCCTTCCCCTCGATCGCCGAGGCTGCATTTGGCGGGCTGGATCGCAACTTCCTTCACGCGATTTACACGCCGTTTAGTTTCATTCTGTTCTACGAGGTGCTGCTGCTCACACTCGCGATCCCGCAATCGCACACGGGCTCGATCGCAATCCAGTATCAGATCGTCTCGCTGATCGTGGTCCGCCGCGTCTTCAAAGACCTTGGTGGCTTCGCCGATCTCGACGCCTGGGTCGATCAGCCCGAAGCTAGCCTGGCGGTGCTGCTCGACATGGCGACAGCAGTGCTGATGTTTGTTCTCGCGACAGCTTTCGATCGTTTGCGGCGTTCGGCTGTCAGAAAAACGGAACCAGTGGACCTCGCAGGTTTCGTCACACTGAAGCGAGGCACGGCATTGCTGCTGGGCGCAGTCTTGGTAGGGCTCGCCGTATCAAGCGTGGTTGCTTGGCTGGGCAGCGTCTGGTCTCGGTTCGGCCAAGGCGGGGAGCTCGCCGAGCTGGATCTGTTCTTCTTCCCGGCGTTCTTCGAGGTGATGATCTTCACCGACGTCTTCCTTCTGATCATATCGATCGCGTACTACGACCGATACGAAATCGTCTTCCGCAACGCAGGCTTCGTCATTTCGACTGTTCTACTTCGAGCATCACTGACGTCCGCCCCGCCGTATAACAGCGCCCTAGGGATCCTTGCGATGGCGTACGGGGTTGTGGTGCTCTGGGTCTTTATCCTGCACTCCAAGCGGATTGAGACTGGCTCAAAGGAAAACCTTGCAGGTGGCGAATCAGAAAAACCGCCCGCGCTCGGCGAACCGCAATAGTGTGGACGCTCATCGCCTTCAACGGAATGCGTCAACGGCAGCCAACCCGACAGCGCCGCTGGCCACCTCCTTGCTAACGCCCTAAACTGAGGTACCTGAGGAATGAAGCGAAGCGGCAGCGAATCAAGCGGCCAAAGTAGTAAGGATCAAACGCAATGGACGACAAGGTCACTGAATCACTCCGCCTCGTTGTGGCGGACACATACGCCTTGATTGGGCAGACGCACCTTTGCCACTGGAACGTGCGCGGCCCGGGTTTCTTCTCGCTTCATACGGCGTTCGAAGAGCAGTACAGCGAGCTCTTCCTTGCGGTTGACGAGATCGCCGAGCGAATCCGCGCGCGAGGGGCATTGGCGCCCGGCGGATTGAGCCAACTCGCCGGAATGGCGGGCATTGGGGAACTGGCCGAAGACACCAACGCCAAGGAGATGGTGACTCACTTGATCGCCGCCAACGAGAAGACTCTCACCGATCTCAAGAAGGCTCGTGACGTCGCCGCCGATGCCAGCGACAGCGAGACGGAAGACATGATGATCGCTAGAATCCAGGTGCACGAAAGAACCGTTTGGATGCTGAAGAGCTATTTAGCCTAGCCACAGCAGCTCTAACCACGCGACCGCTTAGCCACTTCCCGAGAAGATCAACCCCCCGGAAACGCATGGCTGCTGACGAGCACACGAAGAATTGGCCCGATCTTGCTATCGGCCTCTACGATCGACTTACGGGGCGAAACGCCGAGATCGCGTACGAGTTCGACGACATGCACGTGAAGATTCCCTCCGGCACCGGCGATAAGGCCGAGCATGCTGAGTGGGTGCTCTCCGGCACTGTCAAAATCCGCACGCAGGACCTTGGCTCAGCCCCAAACTGATCGTGACCGGGGGCCTATCGGGATCGGTCGATGGCTGCCCGGTCGAAATCGCATGCGAGGGGCATCACATTCAGATCGCCTTGCCTAGCGTACTATCTGCTTGGCGTCTGCGGGGCCGATCGATTGGCGCCTCCGCTGCACTCAAGCTCGTCGATCGCGTGGGACTAGGGCTAACGCTGTCGGTAGGGATACTGGCGCTGCCAGTCTTGCCTACGCCGCACCCACTTTTCCGATGGTTCGGCCCTGAGTTCAGCGACGTATGACTTCGGATAGCACGGATCGTAGCTCCGCACATCCCGATCGCATCGCGTTGACAGGTGCATCGGGCTACGTCGGTGGGCGTCTCGCGCCTCTCTTGCTTGAGCGGGGATACGGGCTCCGTTGTATTGCTCGTACCCCGCGGAAACTGGATGAGAGGCCGTGGCGTCAGCAAGCGGCTGTCGAAGTGGTCCGCGATGATTTATCTGATCCGATCGCACTCGCCGAGCATCTGCGTGGTTGCTCCGCGACTTTCTACCTCGTGCACTCAATGATCGCGGCTGGCGCGGGTTACGCAGACCGCGATCGCAAACTCGCCCGCAACTTCGCGGAGGCAGCCGCCGAGGCAGGCGTTAAGCGGATCATCTACCTGGGCGGCCTCGGGGAGCTCGACGATTCGCTCAGCGAACACCTGCGGTCAAGGCGCGAGACGGAGTCGATCCTGGCCTCCACCGGTGTACCCGTGACGGTGCTGCGAGCGGCCATGATCATCGGGTCGGGCTCGGCGTCGTTCGAGATCCTCCAATACCTCGTGAACCGCCTCCCAGTGATGGTCACGCCTCGTTGGGTGGAGACAGAGTCGCAGCCGGTTGCCGTCCAAGACGTTTTGTACTGGCTTGCTGAGTGCCTAGCGACGCCAGAATCGGAAGGCCAGGTGCTTGAGGTCGGTGGCCCCGACGTCTTGTCGTACAAAGACCTGATGCAGGTAGCGGCCGCCGAGCTTGGTCTACGCCGTCGGCTGATTCTTCCTATCCCGGTGCTCACACCGCGACTGAGCTCGGCGTGGATCAGCCTCGTGACGCCGGTCCCGTATGAGATTGCCCGTCCGCTCGCCAACGGCCTCAGCAGTCGGGTCGTCGTCACGGATCACTCGGTTCAGGAAGTCATGCCGCGCGATGCCTTGAGCGTGCGAGAAGCGATTCAACATGCCATATCGGCGACCCGAGCCGGGCGTGTGGAGACGCGATGGTCGGTCGCTGGACCGATTCAGGGCGACGCCGACTGGGCTGGGGGTAAGGTGTTCGTCGATGAACGGTCGATCGACGTCGAGGCCGACGCCGATTCGGTGTTCGCAGCGGTCTGCCGAGTTGGCGGAGGACACGGCTGGTACGCGGGCGACCTCCTCTGGCGGATCCGCGGATGGATGGACCAAGCGGTCGGCGGGCCGGGACTCCGTCGAGGACGACGACACCCCGAGAGCATCGAGTATGGAGAGACGTTGGACTTTTGGCGGGTTGTAGGTCTCGAGCGCGGCCGCTCGTTGGCCTTGCGCGCAGAGATGAAGCTGCCGGGTGAGGCGATGCTCGACTTCAACATCCGTCCTCGAAACGGGAGTGACGGGGTGGGGCTAACCATGCGGGCCAGGTACCGGCCGAGAGGTCTGGTCGGGATCGCTTACTGGTACGCGGTCGCGCCGCTTCACAACATCGTCTTTGGCGGCATGCTCAAAGGGATCCGTGACACGGCCGAGGCGATCCGCCGCGGCGGCGAGCAAACAAACGAGACAGCGGAGTCTTCGCCGACCGGTCAATCCGGATACGGGCGAGCACGACTGTGGCTTGGCATCTCCGCTGTTGGCTCGATCGTTGTCGCTTCTTCTATCGCCCTTGCGTGTGGTGTCCCAGACCTCGTCAATCGATTTGCCGGAGGCACCTTGCTTGGCACGTTCGCCGGGCTCTTACTCTTCGTCCTGGCGTACGTCGCCATCCAACTTCCTTTCGATTTCTTAGGTGGGTATGTTCTGCCGCGCCGCCACGGGCGAGCACACCTGAAATTCCCAGTGTTCTTGCGAGACCTCGCAAGAGGCGTCCTCATGCACGCAGTTACGCTCATCACGTGCGCGGTGTTTTTGACGCTCGCCGGTGCTGCCGCCGGAATGGCCGGCACTGTCGCGGGCGCCACGCTTGCGATTGGCTTACTGCTAGTTGCTCGTACTCGCCTGGCGTCGCTCTACGCTCCGCTGACAATCACTCCAAGCGAACCGAAGGATTTGGAACGAGAAGACTCGATCCGAGTGCTGTTGGCTCAGGCCAGCGATGAAGGCTTCACTGGTAGCGTACTCGGCGTCTTGCGACCGGCCGCCCACCTCCTGCCGTTGGACTGGCGACGAGTTCTCGGACGAGACGGCTTTCAGTTAGCGTTGAAGCGCCGAACAGTTGCGATTGGTAGTGGAGCCTGGGGCCGAGGACGATTCGTCGCCATCGGCTTCACCCTGGTTGGGGTTGCGATCTCGGCGTGGCTGGTCGGTTCGGAACGCCTTGGCACGACCGGGGGCACCGTCGCGCTTAGCTTCTGGTTTACGCTCTGGTCTTTCCTGGGCCTCTTGGTGCTGCCAACCCTGAGTCGCCGGGCCGTCGCCGAGATCGACCAACGCCTCTTGGACGATGGCTACTCGCCGGAATTGGTCGCTCAAACAACTCGAAAACTCGACACCCTACAAGATGATGAGCCGGAGCGACCGGGCTTCGTCGAGACGATCTTCCACCCCGTCCCCAGCGTGCAAAACCGCACGCGCGGTCCGCGACGCAAAGGCGTGGCGGGCGCGTGGGATGTCGCCAGAACGACCGTCTTCTTGAGCGCGAGCGGCATCGGATTGCTCGGTAGGGCGGTCCACTGCAACTGTGGGCGGCCCGCCCTTTGGGTCTTCCTGCCCACCGACTAAGAAGCTGTCCCGGAATAGCGCCAGATGACAAGAGCCGCTACGGTTCCCCCTTTGGATTGGCGTCCACACAAGGAGGAACCGCAGCATGCTCAAGGAATCGAGTTATGGCAGTGACCTGTCGGATCGGCAATGGCGGCTGGTCGAGGAGCAGCTCCCGAAGCCGAAGAAGCGGGGCCGCAAGCCGACCGACCGGCGTTGGGTTGTCGACGCGATCCTCTACGTCGCGGTCACCGGCTGCCAATGGCGGCAGCTGCCGCACGACTTCCCCCACTGGAAGACCGTCTACAACACGTTCTGGGCGTGGAGGCGAGACGGCGTGATCGAACGCGTCCACGAAGCCCTGCGTGAGAAAGCTCGGAAGGCGGCGGGCAAGAAGCCCACGCCGAGCGTGGCGATCGTCGATAGCCAGTCGGTCTGCACCGGTGAGGGGGGAGAACAACGCGGCTACGACGCGCACGAAGAAGATCACCGGCCGCAAGCGGCACGTCGCGGTGGATACGCTCGGGTTGGTGATGATGGTCGTGGTTCATTCGGCCAGCCTGCAGGACCACGATGGGGCGTGCTTCGTGCTGTCGCGGATGAAGGAGCGGTTCCGGCGCCTGCAGGTCGTCTTCGCCGACTCGGCGTACGGCCGCAACGGGCTGCCGGGATGGGTCCAGGAACAGTTCGGCTGGGTGCTGCAGACGGTGTTGCGGCCTGTCGGTGCGAAGGGCTTCGTCGTGCTCCCCAAGCGATGGATCGTCGAGCGGACCTTCGCCTGGCTCGCCCGCTGCCGACGCACCACCCGCGACTACGAGAAGACCAACCTCTCTAGCGAGGCCTTCGTCCACCTCGCCATGATCCGGCTCATGGCAAGACGACTCGCCAGGCCATGAAACCAATTCCGGGACAGCTTCTAAGTGCCATTCGAGCAGTCGACGTCGTCCCAGCCACCAAGACCAGGACGCACGCGGTTGCTAGTCTCTTAGTCATGGGCAGTCTCCAGGTCATCGCACTTGCGACAATGGGTGAAGCCTAGCACGACCGGGGGCCGTTTCAGAAGTCGCCGTTGAGAATCTCCGCGCCGTCGCGGGTAACTTATTAGGCCCGGGGGGCTGGGTCGGAGTTTGCAGGGACCCGATGAACTGACACGGCATGATCGGCGGTGCAGTGGTCTTCGGCGCGTCGGCCTGCTTCACCTCGGCACGGCGGCGGGACGTTGTTCCACGAGCTGGTGCATTCGACCGGCCACGAGAAGCGGCTCAAGCGCGGCCTCGGCGAGCGGCTCGCGCCGTTCGGGTCGCCCGACTACTCCAAGGAAGAGCTGGTGGCCGAGCTGGGCTCGGCATTCCTCTGTGCCGCGGCGGGGATCAGCCCGCCGACGATCGAGCAGTCGGCCGCCTACCTCGACGGCTGGACGCTGTCGCTCAAGGGGGACATCCGGCTGGTGATCCGGGCGGCAGGGCGGGGGCAGCGGGCGGCGGACCATATCCGTGGAGTGATCTTCGACGCACCCGCGGCAGCTGCTGAGTAGGAGAAATCACCCAAAGGGTCGCTAGCTAGCTAATCGACTTTCCGCGACTTAGAATGCCGATTCGCCCGGGGAAGAGGTTCTCCCGGGCGTGTTGATTCCCGGGTAGGACACCAATGTCGGGGCTGGAAGATGACAGCGGGGCGGAACACGGATGTCGAGGTCACTCCTCAGCGAATCAGCAACCTAACGTCGGCCGACGCAGTTGCTGCTTACTTTGCAGAGCTCGGATACGACACCGAAAAACGAGCTGAGCTTACCCCCGAAGCAATTGGATTGTCGGGCGACTCTGCCGCGGCAGTTCGGTCGGTTGAAGTACTTAGCGAAGACGGCGAGGGCTTCCTGCGCGTCGTCTTCGTCAGGCTCCGCTCGCTTACCGCTAAGAGCCGCAACGACCTGTCGCGGGTGCTGGGGCGTTCGAACGTCGAGCACTTGCTCGTGCTCACGTCCGACTTCTCGACCATAGAGTTCGTCCTCCTCCACAAGCGCCGGCGCGAGGTCCGCGGCCCCACCAAGTCCGCTGGCATCCAAGTCGTGCCCTTAATGGTCGCGGTTGATCGCAAGGCGCCGAGCGGCAAAGAACTCCGCGCGCTACGGAGGTTCACCTGGACGACGCGCGACGGTCTTGAGCAGTATGACAAGCTGCGAAGCGTCTTCGAGGCGGCGGCATTCACCGAGGAGTACTTCTGCAATCGGGCTCTGTTCGCCGACCACTTCCTCATGACGCGGCTGCGTGAAGAAGCCGCCTGGTCGGAGAATCCGGCCACAATGTTCCACGCCACCCGCGAGTTGCTCAGCGACGCCCCGAAACGTCTCGGCGGCAAGAGCGAGCAGGTCATCCGAGAGCAACTCTTCGAGCCAATTTTCACGCGTCTCGGCTTCAAGGCGAAGGCGACGAAGGATTCGAAAGATGGCGGCATCCATCCCGACTACGAGCTGTCGGGCGAGAACGGCAGCAAGACAGTCGCGTTCACGTATCCGTGGGATCGCTGGCTCGACGGGCCCGACCACGAGCTTGACCGCAATACGCCCGACGAGAACCCCGGCGCCTGCGTCGTAACGGCGCTTGAGCAAGGGCTCGCCGACTGGATCATCGTCACCAATGGTCGGCAGTGGCGGCTCTATAGCCGTGCGGCCCACTCCCGCGCCACCAACTTCTATGAAGTCGATCTCGCCGAGGCCCTGGTCGCGTCGGGCGACACCGACCCCAACGAGGCGTTCCGCTACTGGTGGCTCTTCTTCCGCTCCAAGGCGTTCGCGCCGGTCGCGGGGACGGACGGCTGCTGGCTCGATGCGATCGCTGACGGCAGCCGAGACTACGCCAAGGCGCTCGGCAAGCGGCTCAAGGACCGGGTGTTCGTCACCATCTTCCCGCACCTCGCCCAGGGATTCCTGCATTACTGGCGGAGCCAGGATAAGAAGCGCAAGACGCCCAGCGACGCCGAACTGAAAGAAGCTTTCGAGGCGACCCTCACGCTGCTCTACCGGCTGCTGTTCCTGCTCTACGCCGAGGCTCGCGACTTGCTGCCAATCCGCGAGGCGCCCTACCGCGAGGCGAGCCTCCGCCGCATCAAGGACGAAATCGCCGACAAAGCGGGAATCGCCGAGAGCGAGTCGGCCGAGCGGCTGCGGAAGGCTTACAGTGTCAAGGAGCACGGGCTCTACGACCGCCTCATCCTCCTTTGCAAGGCGATGGACAAGGGGGACGCGTCGCTCAACGTCCCGACCTACAACGGCGGCCTCTTCATCACCGACCCAGCCGGCGCCGATGACCGCAGCCGCGATCAACGCATCGCCCGCTTCCTGAACGACAACAAGGTCCCAGATCAGTTCCTCGCCGTGGCGGTTGATCGCCTCGCCCGCGACCCGGACGACAAGACCCACTCGCTGGTGGCGATCGATTACAAGTCGCTTGAGGTCCGCCACCTGGGATCGATCTACGAAGGGCTGCTCGAGTTTAAGCTCAAGGTTGCCGCGGAAGACCTCACCACGAAGACCGAGAAAAAGAAAGAGAAGTACATCCCGCTGAAGGACGCGCCGAGGCGGCGGGGGCGTGACCCGATCATCGTCGTCCCCAAAGGGGAGGTCTATCTCTCGAACGACAAGGCCGAACGCAAGGCGAGCGGCTCCTACTATACGCCCGACCCGATCGTCGAGTACATCGTCGAGCACACCGTCGGCCCGGCGCTCGACGAGAAGCTCGAAGCCCTGCGCGGCGACCTCCGCAAGGTGCGCAAGACCTACGACAACGAGGTGCAGAAGGCGACCGCCTACCCGGTAAAGAAGCCCTCGGGCGACGAGTGGGACCCGCGCGAGTTCGCCGCCGAGAAGACCTACGCGGCCCACAAGGACCTCGTCGAGCGGCTATTCGACTTCCGCACGCTCGACCCAGCGATGGGGTCGGGGCATTTTCTAGTGGAGGCAGTGGACTTCATCACCGATCGGCTGCTGGCGTTCTTGAACCAGTTCCCGGTCAATCCGGTGACGTTCATGCTCAACCAGACGCGTCGGAACATCCTTGGGGCCCTGGGCGAGCAGGGCGTCTCGGTCGACCCCGACAAGTTGACGGAGGTCAACCTGCTGAAGCGGCACGTGCTGAAGCGGTGCATCTACGGGGTGGACCTCAACCCGATGGCGGTGGAGCTGGCGAAGGTGAGCCTGTGGCTCGACGCGTTCACGATCGGCGCGCCGCTGTCGTTCCTCGACCACCACCTGCGGTGCGGCAACTCACTGGTGGGGGCGACGTTCGAGGACCTTGAGCGGGCGACGCAGGGCCAGCTCTTCGGCATCGACTACGAGCCGCTGCTGCGTGCGATCCGCCACGTGCTATTCGTCAACAAGATGGCGGACGCGACGGCGGCTGAGGTCAAGCAGTCGGCAAGCGAATACGCGGAGGCTCGGGACGAACTGTCGGGCTATAAGGTGGTGTTGGATTTGCTCGTTGCGAAGCACTTCGGCGAGCCGGCGGCACCCGAGCTGTTGACGCAGGGAAGCGACCTCGACCTCACCAGCCGCTCCAAATTCGTCCAGTCGATGGACAACCTCACCGACCGTGCGGTCGTGGAGCGTGTCGAGGCGCTCGCGCTCCAGCCTGAGCTGCGTTACTTCCACTGGGAAATCGAGTTCCCGGAGGTTTTCTTCGGCTTCCAAGACGCCGACGAACGGCAGCTACGGCATAAGAATCGAATCGCTGCCGGATCTGCAGGATTTGATGCAGTCGTGGGCAACCCGCCGTACGATGAGCTTTCAATAGCCGGAGGCTGCCGTCCCGACATCAAAGCATTCTACGATTCTCCCGAGGGTTTTGGTGACTACAAATCTGGTCGTGTGAACCTGTTTCGTCTCTTCATCATCCGTTCAATACAGACGACCCTGCGTGACGCGGGCATCGTTGGTCTTATAGTTCCTCTCGGAATCATTAGCGACAGCTTCTCGTACGCGGTCCGTCGATATATGTTTTCACAGGGCTCGTTCTTGAAGATCGACGCATTTCCTGAGAAAGACGATCCACGAACTAGAGTCTTCGAGGAGGCAAAGCTACCGACCGCGATCCTGATCTATCAGAGCGGAAACGAGGATGGTGTATGCCGGCAGCGATCGCATCCCGGATCGATGTTGTTCCAGTCGACGAGTGAGTTAACGTTCTGTGCCGAGGCAGTAATGGCGCTGTTCCCGGATACGCTTAGCGTGCCTTTGATTAACGAGGACGAGCTTCGCATACTTCAACTCCGCATGGCACCGTCGATCGGACCAAAATTATCCGAGCTCGCAAATGTGTTTGCTGGCGAAATCTGCGACAATGCAGGTAACGCGCATCTTCTCGAAAACGACGAAGTTGGTCCGGTCGTGTTGCGTGGTGCCCACATTGATCGCTATTTATTGCGAGAGGAGTCGCGTCAAGGGGCTGATCGTCATCTGCGGGTTAAAGAGTACCTCGAGGAGCGAGGTGCGACTGGACGATCACAGCACTACCGTACCACTCGTATTGTATTTCAGAAAGGTGCGGCGCTGGATTCATGGCGACGACTTGTCGCATGCATTGTTGAACCTGGGCATTTTTGCTTTGACACGACAGGTTACATTATACCGCACGTTACGTGCGACCTACACGCACTCCTTGCCATTTTTAATAGCACTCTGTGGGAGTGGCGGTTTAGGTGTGTCAGCCAGACTAACCACATCAACGCGTACGAGATCGAACCGGTGCCAATACCTCGCGCATTGCTAAGAAGCTCTGACAAAACCGCATTGTAAGGGTCAAGCGAGGGCGTGCTTGTCGCGTGCGACGCCGAAGCAGATGACGGCGATCGCGAGGGTGTTCCAGGCGTCTTGGATCGTGGCCGAGCGGTCGTAGCGGACACGCA